>CASFNB010000001.1:0-622 GCA_949295915.1 uncultured Pseudomonadota bacterium
GACAAAATTTAAGTTTACCGTTGTTGTTCCGGAAACATCTCCGTCTATGCGGAGTAAGTCGGAGGTATTCGCACTCGGATTAACATCTATGGTCATTTGTGCGTTGTTATATGCCGTGTAGTTTCCGTAAATCGTGGTAATATCATCCGCATCATCTCCGGCATGGGTAAAGGTCATTGAACCGTCGTTGCTGACTGAACCGGTAATAGTATAATTTGTCGGAGAATTTCCGGCTAAGTTCAACTCAGAACCATTTTTGATGATGATTTTCTTAGAGGCATCACTCAAAGCAATATCACCTTCAAGCTTAACATTGGCATTGTTTTGCAAGGTGAGCAAATCCCAACCTTCAACCGCTTGCGTACCGTCTCCGATAACATAATCTCCGGCGGTTAAGTGCAAGCGTTTGTCTTCGGTCGAGTTGACAAGGGAGTTTTCGTTCAAAGCATCATTCAAACCACCGACAAGGGTGAGAGAACCGGAATCAGTTACTTCATCTTTAAAAATTTGGCTGTAATCATAACTTCCGCCCATGGTCGCGCCGGCATGAATGACAATGTCGCCTGAGAGCAAAGAACCGGCATCAATATCTAAGTTTGCACCGTCATTGGCAAGCATGTTG
>CASFNB010000001.1:628-175135 GCA_949295915.1 uncultured Pseudomonadota bacterium
AGTGTGCCGCCGCTGTTTACCGTGGTATTCTCCGCCAAACCACCCGAGGCAACGTGCAAAGTACCCTTATCATTAACCACACTGTCTTCCGCCGTTGCATTTTCTAGAATATTAAGAGTACCATCATCATGAACCGTTGTGTTCACAACTGTTTCGGCGCCTTCTTTGATGTTGACATTGGTTTGTTGAACATCTAACGGCGCAAAATTCTCAAGCACATTGTTAAATGTGATATTACCGGTTTTATCTCCGGTTATCACAATGGTAGAAAGTTTGGCTGCAGATATTTTATCATCAAACTCTATCAAACCGTTATTTTGAGCATCAAGATAAAGTTTATTTCCGGAAGTTCCGGCTAAATAGATGGCGGAAGACTCTTCCTCCCCATTCGCCCATTTAATTTTATTACCGCGGAATATAGATTCTCCATCATCAGCCTTGATTGTTAAATCTTTGGTCGAATAAATCGCACCACCTAAGGTTTTTTGCCCTTTTTCACTATCTTTAGCTGCGCCGGTTTCAACATAGTTATCATAAAAACTACTGTTGGTAAGAGTTATTGTACCTGAATTATAAATCGCCCCGCCTTCGGCAGAACCAGTTTCAGATTGAGCATAGTTGTTGGTAAAATCACCTGTAATATCGCCGATGGTAGCCTTGCTACCGGAATTGTAAATCGCCCCGCCTTGTGCATAACCAGAACCTGATTGAGCATGGTTGTTGGAAAAATCTCCGCTAATATCACCGATGCTACCATAATTATTATAAATCGCGCCGCCATAGGCAAAATCTGAATCGGCTTGAGCATAATTATTTTCAAAATTGCCGATAATATCGCCGATGGTACCTTGATAATTATAAATCGCCCCGCCATCGGCATAGAAAGAACCAGATTTTGCATAGTTACCGGAAAAATCCCCTGTAATATCACCGATGGTACCTTTATTATAAATCGCCCCGCCATAGGCATAATAACCTTGCGCATAGTTGTTGGAAAAATCGCCGTTAATATCGCCGATGGTACCTTGATAATTATAAATCGCCCCGCCAGAGGCAGAAACAGAATCAGATTCTGCATAGTTATCGGTAAAATCACCGCTAATATCGCCGATGGTAGAATACGTACCATAATTATAAATCGCGCCGCCTTCGGCAGTACGACCTTGCGCATAGTTATCGGTAAAATCACCCGTGATATCCTCGATGGTACCTTTATTATAAATCGCCCCGCCATAAGCATTAGAACCGGTTTGCACATTACCAAATCCCTCAAGCTTGACATTTTGGATAATCAAATCGGTTTTATCGAAGGAATCAAAATAAATAAACTGTCTGTTAGAAGAGCCTTCTTGGCCGGTGATAGTAAAGCCGCCGCCATCGATGATGACGCCGCTGTTACCGACTTTCGTAATTGGGTTATCAGCTTTAGCCTGAATATCTCCTTCAAGGATAATAACTGTACCCTCCGCAGCAGATTCAACGGCAGATTTAAGCTTATCCCAATCATCAGTGAAATATCAACAACATCAGCCCATGCCGGAGCGGTGCCCAGCATCAAGCTAAATATAAAAGAATAAAGACCAGATTCAAATTTCATCATCGCACGCGCTCCTCTTTCTAAGGAAACAACATATAAGAGTATATCACTTTTTACCACCTTTAACAAGCTTTTATCACATTTACCTTAATAAAAAGTGAATCTTTCTCGCGATTCGCAGAATCTCAGATAAAAAATTGACAACTTCCGTCTGCGGCAAAAATACCATTCACAAGCGGATATTTTCCTCTCAAACAAAAAAAAGCACCCTGATTTCTCAAAGGTGCCTTTTTTCAATAAACTTCTTCAAACCTTATTCGGCAGAAGCGCTAAAAGCTTTAGCTTGTTTAGCAGCATCGTCATCGGTACGTGCTACGTTAACCAAAATGGTTTGGCTAACTTCAGGGTGCAAGTTGAGTTTAACTTCATAAACACCCAAATCTTTAATAGCATTTTCCAAATAAACTTGCTTACGTTCAACAGCAAAACCTTTTTCTTTGATTGCAGCGGCAATGTCACGAATGGTAACAGAACCGTACAATTGACCGGTTTCAGCAGCTTGACGAATCAAAACAGCGCTAAATCCTTTCAAAGATTCAGCCAATTTTGAAGCTTCATCAAACAAAGCTTTGTTGTGAGCTTCCAACTCAGCTTTTTGTTTTTCATAGTAAGCAACATTTGCTTCTGTAGCGCGCAAAGCTTTGCGTTGAGGCAAGAGGTAGTTACGAGCATAACCGTTTTTAACGGTAACTTTATCACCCATTTTACCCAATTTTTCAACATGTTCCAAAAGAATTACTTCCATATTACCTCTCCTTATTAATCAGCAACAAACGGAAGCAAAGCAATGTAACGAGCACGTTTGATGGCTCTTGCTAATTCTCTTTGCTTTTTAGCAGAAACAGATGTGATACGACTAGGAATGATTTTGCCTTTTTCAGAAATGTAACGAGAAAGCAATTTTACATCTTTGTAGTCGATTTGCAAAGCGTCTTCACCGGAAAACGGGCATGCTTTTTTTCTTCTAAAGAATACTTGTTTAGCCATGTTTCTAACTCCTATTCTTCGCTCGTCTCAGAATTGTTAGCATTTTCTTTGCTCAATTCATCAACTTTAATGGTCATATAACGAATGATATCTTCGTTGAATCTCATTTGTCTTTCATATTCGGCAACGGCAGCAGCCGGAGCGGCAATATTCAAAACAACATAGTAACCTTTGCGGTTTTTCTTAACACGGTAAGCAAGATTTTTTAAGCCCCAGTTGTCAACTCTAACAACTTCACCACCGTTGTTGGCAATAACATTGCTCAAATCAGAAACAATGGTGTTAACTTGAGATTGACCGAGGTCTTGACGTGCAATCAGCACGCTCTCATAAAATGACATTATTATTATCTCCTTATGGATTCTCAACAAATGGCCAAAATTTAAACATTTTGACCGGTTAATGTATAGCCGATGGACTCTGCCACCAGCAAGGGACGAAAGGGAATATATACCAAAACTTTAATTTTGCAAGTATTTTTTCGCTTGCAATCTTCAATAAAAAAGCTAATTTATACATTCTTAATACATTTTAGTATATAATCATTTCAAACTAACAAATTCGGCAAAATAAAAAAATGAGCAAAACATATAAAGTTTTATCGTTCGTCTTAATAACTTTCCTTTCGGCATGTTGCTGCGACGATATTAAAGATATAGATATTTTACGCCCTAAACGTACGGTATATGGTAACGATCAACCATATATCATTTTGCAACAACCAATCAGTCGTGTCCTTGCAACTTGCTACCGCACGGAAGACGTTTCTGCCGAAGCCTGTGCCAAGATTTTTGAATCCAAAGGCTATGTTCGCGTAAACAATATTCCTTACAAAACTGCCGATTATGACTTTTTGAAAACTGACACTTATCCGACCCGCCGTTGGCGTGGCGGCGAAGATACCCCGCGGTGGTAAAAATGCTATCAAGAGTAAACACTATAACCTTTAACGGACTGGATGTTTTAAATGTGGACCTGCAGATTCAAATTTCTGCGGGTCTTCCTGCTTTTACCATTGTCGGTCTACCTGACAAAGCCGTAGCCGAAAGCAAAGAAAGAGTAAGAGCTGCGCTCAACTCTTTAGGTTTAAGTTTGCCCGCCAAAAGAATTACCGTCAATCTTTCTCCGGCAGATTTACTCAAAGAAGGCTCGCATTTTGATTTGCCGATTGCCTTGGGTTTGCTTGTCAACATGGGGATTATACCGCCTGAAGAAATCTGTCGTTACATGGTTTTGGGAGAACTTGGACTTGACGGCTCAATCATCTCGGTCAACGGCGTGTTACCGGTTGCCATCAAGGCCAACCAACAAAATCTAGGTCTTATCTGTCCTGCCGCCCAAGGAAGTGAAGCCGCATGGTCCGGCATAAAAGATATTATTGCCCCGCAAAATCTTTTACAACTTATCAATCATTTCAAAGGCACACAGCTCATACCTTTTCCGCAAGCCGAAAAAGCCGAAGCCAAACTTTCTCTTTTAGATTTAAAAGATGTAAAAGGACAGGAAAGCGCAAAAAAAGCTCTGGAAGTTGCGGCGGCGGGCGCTCACAATATGCTGATGATTGGTCCTCCGGGTTCGGGAAAATCCATGCTTGCACAAAGATTAATCACCATTTTACCGCCTTTGAGTGCCGAAGAAGCTCTGGAAACCAGCATGATACACTCCGTTGCGGGAGAATTGAAAGATGGCAAAATTTCTTTTGAACGCCCTTTCCGCGATCCTCATCATTCTGCATCTACACCGGCTTTGGTCGGTGGCGGCAGAAAAGCCCAACCGGGCGAAATTTCTTTAGCACATAACGGTGTTTTGTTTCTTGATGAGTTGCCCGAGTTTAATCGTCCCACTTTGGAGGCTCTGCGCCAACCTTTGGAAAACGGCTCAATCACAATCTCTCGCGTTAATGCACATACGGTTTATCCGGCAAAATTTCAACTCATTGCTGCCATGAACCCTTGCCGCTGCGGACATTTGGGAAATCATGCTTTGGAATGCACACGAGCACCGCTTTGTGCCGAAGAATATCAAAATAAAATATCTGGTCCTCTGCTGGACAGAATTGATATTAATATTGAGGTTCCGGCCGTTAGTCCGTGGGATTTATCCAACGCTAAAGAAGGAGAAACTTCTGCCGAAGTCCGAAAAAGAGTAATTGCGGCAAGGAACATTCAAAAACAACGTTTTGAAAAACTTGGTCGTCTAGAATTACACACAAATTCTGAACTGAAAGGCGAAATTTTGGAACAAGTTTGTATACTTGAAAACGATGCCAAGCAGCTTCTGATCTCATTTGCTGAGAAAAATCAGCTCTCGGCCAGAGCCTATCATCGCACTTTACGGTTAGCAAGAACAATTGCAGACTTGCAAAATAGCGAAAAAATATTTAAGATACACGTTGCCGAGGCTTTATCCTACCGTCGGATAAGGCCGTTGAAACGTATTTAAATGGAGTATATAAAGATGAAACTATCTCGGTTGGTAAAAATTGCGGTAATCCCGACAATATTAATATCTTGTTCGGATTTAACCAGTCCGGAACTCATACCCTGCATGTGTGATGGTAGCGAAAAAACGCTAGGGCTTTTTGAATGTATGTGTGAACCCGGAAAAAGCAAACCGGTAAAAAAAGTAAAAAAAGTAAAAAAACAAGCCTATATTCAAAATGAACCGCAAATAGACCCGACTCAAGACCAAATTAACGCATATGTTTATTTACACCAATCTCGCGATCAATATGCTCCCGTTAAATTGGAATATGTCGATTTTCGCATTCCCAAGGCTCAACAATACGAGCAATATACCAACAAACTCGGCAACTATCGTTTCAGAATTTTCGGCTGCCGCCGCTTTGATAAAGAAGTTTTCTTAAACCAAGGTCGCGCGATGCAAAAAGATATGAAATTTTTTGATATCTTTTATGAAACCATGAATGATTATTATCCGGTTGTGGTTGAAAAAAACAACCCATACTATATGTATTCTGATAAAGCACAGGCAGAATATGTCTTAACCGCCGAAATCAATGACTATTTCATGAATGTTTGTGATGAATTTGACTGGAACAACGTCAAGAAAAAAGATTTGCGTACCGGTACCTCCGAAATGACCGTTACATGGCGATTAATGGACTTGACTAAGAGCCACGTTTATTGCAAAGGCACCACCACCGGCTACGGTGAAATGAAAGACGGTGAATATAAAGGTGAAGTTTTGCTTGTTGAACGTGCTTTTGCCGACGCCTTGAGCAAACTACCGCAAATTGAATGTTACAACACCGAACTTTCCAAGAGAGTAAAACCGGAAGTTTTGCAAGCTCAATTGGCTCAAATCAAAGAACAAGAAAAGAGCAAAATCACCTTTAGAAACCAATACGCCGAAGAACTGCACGGTATTAACGCATTGCAAAGCTGCGGCTCAAAAGACCTCAAACCTCAAGACTTATTGCCGGCAGAAGTAGCAGATACCCAAACTTACACGGCATATAACGCCTCATCACAAGGTTTTGCCGAAGAGATTGATGAAACCTCAGGTATTTTTGAATCCGGCAAACAAAGCACCGGCTTTATTGATGAAAACGGCAAATTTGTAATCATTGACGAACAAGGCAACGCCCAAGGCAAAGGTCAAGCCGTTCAAGGTTATATTGATGAAAACGGCAACTTTGTCATCGTTAACTCTTCTGTCCTTGAAAATGGCGGTACGCTAGGTGATGGTAAAATCGTCAAGGGTTACATTGACGAAAACGGCGATGTTGTCATCATTGACTCTTCCGTCATTGAAAACGGCAACACCACCGGCAAAGGCATAAAATTAGCCGGTTATGTTGATGAAAAAGGTAATGTCGTTTCTATCAACAATAAAGTTGAAGATAATGGTAAGACAATCGCTACAGGAAAGAAAATACACGGCTACATTGATGAAAAAGGAAACTTTGTTGCCACCGGCATCGAGATTGTAGACAATGGTGGAGCTTTGAGCAAAGGCCAAACGGTCAGCGGCTACATTGATGAAAAAGGAAACTTTGTTGCCACAGATTTTTCTATCAACGAAAACGGAGGTGTTTCTGGCGATGGACAAATGGTTTCCGGCTATATCGACGAAGACGGTAATTTTATAGTAACCAACACCGTATTTGAAGCCGATGGTTCTTACATTGGACAACCTCTTGAAATTGCCGGTGTAATTGAAGCTGACGGCGCTTACATTTCTCGTGAGATGATTGAAGAAAGAAGCGGTGGTTCATCTAAGTTTTCTGATGGCAAAGTATCCGGCATTCAAGAACTCCGTTTGAATGACAACTGCAGTGAAGTCACCTTAGGACAAGACAGCTGCACCACCATTTCCGTCACCAAGAACAGCATCACCTACACTGATGATTATTGGATTGATGTTCCGGTCGATGAAAACGCCGGCATAGAAGAAAGACAAAATCGTGCTGCTGCCGAAAACATGTATGCCGAAGGCAAGAGCAACTTCTGCATCCAGAGTGTTAAACCTTACGAAAACTTGTCTCCGCAAAACATGTATCGTCTGCGCGCATCCGTTGTCAGCGTAGAAAACCCGAGTGGCAGAAAAGGTGCCGGTTTGATTATCTCTGATCAGTTGATTTTGACCTCTGCCGACTTGGTAGACAAATCACAAAATAAATTTTACATCAAAACCATTAACGGCATGGACTACACCGGTTCTGCTTTCAGAGTAAACCCGAACAAAAACGTTGCTTTGATTTTGTTGGATGAAAAGACAAAATTCAATCCGTTACCGTTGCGTTTGGCTTTGCCTGAAGTTGGCAAAGAAATGTTCATGACCTTAGGTTTACTTGACTTTGACCAAGGCGAAAACTATTTAGAAACAGAGGGAGAAGTCATCGGCTATCGTTATTCTGAAGACAAAGGTGCCGAAATCATCGTCAACACCTATGTCCAAAACCAAACTTTGGGCAGTTCCTTGATTGATAAGAACGGTAATATTACCGGTTTATCACACTCAGGTGTCAGAACCGACGAAGGCGGTGATTTGTTCATCCCGATTGAAACAGCTTTGAAGAGCGTTGGTTTGAATATTTGCGGTGTCAAATTCACCAACAAAATTCCTGCCTCCGTATCTGTTGCCAAACCGATTTCAACGGCTATTGACAACTCCAAAGGCAGCAAAGCTCCTGAAGCTATGAGTGTAAAGGAAAGAAAATAGTTTTATGACAACAATATTATGTATCAGAAAAGGCTCGGAAGTGGTTATGGCCGGAGACGGTCAAGCCACTTTGGGCGAAGCTATTGTTTTCAAGTCCAAATCAGTTAAAGTCAGACGCATTGGCAACGGCAACATCATTGCCGGATTTGCCGGTGCTGCTGCAGATGGTATCACTTTGATTGAAAGACTTGAAGCCAAGTTGAAAAAACACGCCAACCAGTTAAAACGTGCCGCTGTAGAGCTGGCTAAAGATTGGCGTATGGATAAATATTTGCGCCAGTTACAAGCATATATGATTGTGGCCGACAAAGATGTTTCTTTGGTTTTGAACGGCACCGGCGAGGTGATGGAACCTGATGACGGAATAATAGGCATCGGTTCGGGCGGTAATTATGCCATGGCAGCTGCCAAAGCTTTGTATGATATCGAAGGTTTGAGCTTGGAAGAAATTGCCAAGAAAGCCATGAAGATTGCCGGCGATATTGATATTTATACCAATCACAACGTAACAATAGAGAAAGTTTAAGATAAAATGGCTATGTATAGTCCTCGTGAAATTGTATCCGAGTTGGATAGATTTATTATCGGTCAAAATGATGCCAAAAAAGCGGTTGCTGTTGCTTTGCGCAACCGCTGGAGAAGAATGCAGGTTGAACCAAGATTAAGAGATGAGATTGTTCCCAAAAACATTTTGATGGTTGGACCCACAGGTGTTGGTAAAACCGAGATTTCCAGACGCTTGGCCAAGTTAGCCAAAGCACCGTTTGTCAAGGTTGAAGCCACCAAGTTCACAGAAATCGGCTATGTCGGCAGAGATGTGGAAAGCATCATCCGCGATTTGGTTGAAATTTCTTTGAACAATACCCGTAAAGAAATGCGCAAATCGGTTACCGCCAAAGCAGAGCTGGCAGCCGAAGATAGGGTTTTGGAAGCCTTGGTTGGTTTAAGTGCCAGCGATGATACGAAACAAAAGTTCAGAAAGCTCTTGCGTGAAAATCAGTTAAACGACAGAGAAATTGAAATCAGCGTGCAAGACAATTCTAATGCCTCTATGCCTACAATTGATATTCCCGGAATGCCCGGCGCCCAAATGGGCATGATTAGCTTAGGCGACTTATTGGGTGGAACCGGAGTTAAATATAAAACCAAAAAGATGAAAGTCGGCGAAGCTTATGATGTTTTGATTGCCGAAGAATGCGATAAGCTCCTTGATAACGACCAAATCACCAAAGCGGCGATTGAAGCCGTGGAAAATGACGGTATCGTCTTTATTGATGAGATTGATAAGATCACCGGAAAATCAGAAAATACTCGTGGTGATGTCTCAAGAGAAGGTGTGCAAAGAGATTTGCTGCCTTTAATTGAAGGTACCACTGTTTCCACCAAATACGGCATGGTTAAAACCGACCACATTTTGTTCATCTGCTCCGGTGCATTTCATCTGGCAAAACCGTCAGACTTGTTGCCGGAATTGCAAGGCCGATTGCCTATCCGTGTAGAGTTAAAAGCCTTAACGCATGAAGACTTTGTCCGCATTTTAACTGAGCCGGAAGCCAACCTCATTGAGCAATACACAGCTTTGCTCAAAACTGAAAACTTTGACATTGAGTTTGAGAAAAAAGCGATTGATAAAATTGCCGATATTGCGGTTGAGATTAATGAGAATGTGGAGAACATTGGTGCTCGCCGTTTGCATACGGTTATGGAAATTTTGCTTGAAGACATCAGTTTTAATGCCTCAGACAGAAGCGGTCAAAAAGAAGTGATTACCGCTGAGTTTGTAGAACAAAAATTGATGAAGTTCACGCAAGCCACCGACTTATCCAAATTCATTTTATAATCAAAAGATATGAATGCCGAAACTTTACAAAATCCAAGTCATCAGGATAATTCCGTAAAGTTCGGCATTTATATTCATTGGCCCTTTTGTCTGAGCAAATGCCCATATTGCGACTTTTTTAGCCAAATAAAAAAAGACGTTGAGCAAGAAACAATCATCAAAGAATATTTGGAAGATTTAGATTTTTACGCTGAAAAAACCGGTGATAGAGTTGTTGAAAGCATCTTTTTCGGCGGCGGCACCCCGTCTTTGATTAAGCCGAATTTAATTGAAAAGATTATTAATCACATTCAGCAAAAATGGAAGTGCAAAAAAGACATTGAAATTTCTTTGGAAGCCAACCCCAATAGTGATAGAAAAAACTTGTTTAAAGATTTAAGGCAAGCCGGAATTAATCGCTTATCTTTGGGTGTTCAGGCTTTGAATGATAAAGATTTAAAGTTTTTGGGCAGAACGCATAATTTAGAGCAAGCCTATACAGCTATAGATGAAGTTTTGCAAAACTTTGACAATCACTCTTTTGATTTGATTTACGCCCGATCAAAGCAAACTTTAAGTGCTTGGCAAGAAGAGATTAAACAAGCCGTTCACTTTGGTTTCAAACATTTATCCATGTATCAACTGACCATTGAAGAAAGCACGGTTTTTTATAAAAAGCAAGTGGAAGCCGCCGAGGAAGATATTGCCCGAGAAATGTATTTATTCACCAATCAATATTTAAGTGAAAACGGCTATCCGCAATATGAAGTTTCCAACTATGCCAGAAAGGGTTTTCCAAGCCGTCACAACTTGTTGTACTGGCAAGGTGATGATTATCTCGGCATTGGCAAATCGGCACACGGACGCCTAAAAATCGGCAATAAATTCTATGCTTTGACTCACCGCCGTCAAGAAGAGGAAATTTCAGCGAGTGAACGCGCCGAAGAATTGATTATTATGGGCTTGCGCCTAAATGAGGGAATAAGCAAAGAAAAGTTTTATAATGTCTGCGGAATAAAATTAGCAGACTTTATCAATCAAAAAAATTTATCTGAGCTTAAAGCAGAAAAACTGATAGAAGAAACTAAAACCCACCTCTTTGCCACCAATGAAGGCAGATTAGTTTTAAATAAACTCATAGAAGATTTGTGTTCTTAAATATTTCCTATCCGTCATACTAAACTTATTTCAGCATCTCTCTTCTCTATGTCATGCTGAATTTATTTCAGCATCTCTCTTCTCTATGTCATGCTGAACTTGTTTCAGCATCTCTCTTCTCTATGTCATGCTGAACTTGTTTCAGCATCTCTCTTCTCTATGTCATGCTGAATTTATTTCAGCATCTCAAGAATAACCTATTGATATTGCACATATTATCGCCTATCGATAGGCGATAATATAAACCAAAACAAAGAGTTATTAAAAACATTGAAAAAAATTCATAAGCAAAAATATCATTTGCATTTTTTCTTAAATTTTCTACAATAGCTCTCGCAGGTTAGAGATAGCCTGCGGTGTCCGAAACACACCAAAAGTCCACTTATGGTGGAGTACACGAAATAAGCCTGTTTTCAGGTCGAATAAGTGTGTCTGTATATATGCAGTGTTTCGGCTCCACCGCCTTGAGTTTTTTCAACTCTTGGCGGTTTGTTTTTCAAACTGTAATGTAACAGAGAAAAGGAGTTGAATAAAATGCTGGATAAAAAACAAGCCAAAGCAAATTTGCGGCAAACGCGCCTCAATTTAGCGGAACAAATCATTGCCTTAAGGCGAGCCAACCATATGCGCGTAGTCGATTTGTCCGCTCAATCCGATGTGCCCTCCGTTTATATTGAAAAACTGGAGCTAGGATTAGCCGAACTCAACATCGGTTATCTAAACCAAATTTCCCGCACCTTTCATCAAAAAATATCCATAGAATTGGAAAATATTTAAAACACAAAAAACCTCTCATTCGAGAGGTTTTTCTTAAAAAAATAAATTACATATGAGATTTCAACCAAGTGGTAAGAGCATCTTTAGAGTTGAACCCGACTTTCATATCCACTTGTTTGCCGTCTTTGAACAAGAACATGGTCGGAATGCTGCGGATTCCAAATTCGGCAGCGGTGTTCGGAGATTCATCCACATTCATTTTGCAAATTTCCACCTTGCCGGCCATGTCTTTAGAAACTTCTTCCAAAACCGGAATCAGCTGACGGCACGGACCGCACCATTCTGCCCAAAAGTCAACCAAAACCAAACCTTTTGAGTTCAACACCTCGTCTTTGAATTGACTATCGTTAATAGCTTTCATTTTGTTTCCTTTCAAAAGTAATATTTAATGCTCTTAATATAACCCAATTTTTTTTATATTCAACCAACTTTCATCAAATTGGCTGTATCTGTCCATAAGATATATGTTTCAATTTTCTGAGTGGGATAAATTTTGGCAATCAGTTCCTTATAAGCCGAAAGTTGTTTGATATAAGCCGACGGAATATCGGCTATTGTTTGGGCTGCCGGTCGATTCGTCTTAAAATCAATAATCATCACGCGGTCTTTTTCCACCACCAAACGGTCAATTTGCCCCGAGATAATTCTATCTTTAACCTGCCCCATCACCGGAACTTCGGCCTTGGAATTTTCTCCAAACACGGCGGCAAAATCCGGATTTTGAAGCAAGCGCGAAACCTCTTCAATCACACGGTTGTGTTCACGCAAAGACAAATCGGGCGCGTTTTTTTGCAAAAATTCATCAATCACCAAAGCCGTATCGGCATTTTTGATTTCCGGTAAAAATTGCAAAAGTTTATGAATAATCGTACCGCGGCGATACTTGCTTTGTCCGTTTTCTCCGAGCGGAGAAGCAAAGACCTCATTTTCCTCTTCTTCATCAAGTTTAGAAGGTGTCAACGGCTTGGCAAACAGACTTTCCGCCTCGGGAATAGTGTGAACCCAAGCATAGTCAGGCGTACGAACAACCGCTTTTTCTTTTTTCTCTTCATTTTCTTTATGGAACTCTTGCGCCACATCATAAGCAACTACACCGTCATCTTGCACCAAACCGATTTTGGCAAAGCTCTGCTGACAAAGCGCATACCACGATTCCTCGTTCGGCTCTTTGCTTTTGGTATAGCCACAAATATATAATCTGTCTTCAGCTCTGGTTAAAGCCACATACAAAAGCCGGCGATATTCTTCGAGCGAGAGTTCTTTTTCTTCTTGCTTCAAGCGTTTGCAGTTTTCTTCATAATTTTGTGAAGAAAAAGGATAATACATCACATCATCATCAAGCAAAAGCCCTGCCTCGTTTTTAATGCTTTTGACGCGCACCGTATCCGGCAAAATCACAATCGGCGCTTGCAAACCTTTAGAGCCGTGCACGGTCATAATCCGCACCGCATCGGCATCACTTTGCTCTTGCTCGCGTTTGATTTCCACCTCATCTTGCGCAATCCAGTTTACAAAATTTTGTAGGCTCGGAATATGCTCTTGCTCAAAATTCAAGGTCAGGTTGACAAACTCATCAATACCATCTATCGCTTCTTCTCCAAGGCGGGAAACAAACTTTTTACGTCCCTGCATTTTGTTCAAGATATAAGCATAAAGCTCAAACGGACGCACATAATCTGCCATGTTGAGCAAGGTTTGCAATTCGGAATATGTTTCTCTATAGGCAGGATTATCGCCGAGTTTGCTCCAAAGAGAAGCATGACCGCGATTATAACAAAGCTTGAATAAATCATCATCATCAAGCCCAAAGAGCGGTGATTTCAAAATTGTTGCCAAAGTCAAATCATCTGCCGGAAGCAATAAAAATTTGGCAATAGCAACCAAGTCTTGAATGGCAATTTGTTCCAGAAGTTTGATTTTATCCACACCGGCAATGTTCACATCGGCATTTTTGCACTCGCGCACCAATTCTTCGACAAAGCTGTTGCGCCGTTGCACCAAAATCATAAAATCGGCAAAGCGCACCGGTCGGTCTTGTGAAACCAAAATCTCTTTGTTAGTAACCATTTCTTTGATTTTGAGCGCAATCATCTTAGCCAAACGCGAGCTGGTGGAAGAGGCAACCTTACGTTCAATCGGCGGCAGATAAACATCGGGGTTTTCATCTTCTTCTGCTTCCACCAAAGGCCAAATCTCAACCTTGCCGCCATCACCGATACGCGACGGCACATGCGTCATATCTTGCGTATCAGGCACTACACCTTGTTTGGCTTGCGGCAGAGAGAACACTTGATTAACCGTATCCAAAATGGCGGCCGTGGAGCGGAAAGAAACATCCAAATTCACTTCTTCAAAGCTGTTTGAGGGCGCCGATTTCTCGGCAAAATAACGGCGCATATTGTCAAATTCTTTCGGGTCTGCTCCTTGGAAAGAATAAATCGATTGCTTGCGGTCGCCCACGGCAAAAATCGTGCGTGTTTGGTTGGAGGAGCTGGCACCGTCAAAAAAGTCTTCCGTTACCGCGCGAATAATCGCCCATTGATCGGGAGATGTGTCTTGTGCCTCATCAATCAGCACATTATCAATACCGCCATCTAGCTTAAACAATACCCAATCGGCCACGCTTTTATCTTCCAACAACTCACGTGTGAGGACAATCAAATCCTCATAATCCATTTTGGAATGCAAGCGTTTGTAGGCATTGTAACCGCCAATCAAATCTTCCGCCAAATATAAAACCGCTTTGGTCGTTTCAAACAAACCCACCGCCGCCAGTTTGTTGTTAAGCTCAATCACACTTTCTGCCAAAGCAAACATTTTTTCTTCCGCTTCCGGGTAGATTTTGAGCACATCTTTGGTCGCGAGTTTGGCTCTGATATTGCCGCTGGTTAAAAACACATTCTGAAAAGCATCATAATTTTCGGCAGTCAAACCTTTTTCCAATATATCGGCAAAAACATTTGCGTTTTTGTTATCGGTCGCCTTACCGGCAAACAAAGCATTCATCAGCGCTTTGAGCTCGGCTTTATTGAGTTTTTCAGCATAGTCCGCAATCACGCTGTCTTTGCTGTCGGTTGGATTTATACCAAGCTTTTCTGCCGTGTGAGCAAGAAGCTCATCCACATTTTTATATTTTTGGAGCAAGCGAGATATTTTGTTACGATTCGCCGCCAGATTATTCATAATTTTGGGGAATGTAAATTCACTCACATTTTGGGTGATAAAGGCCAAAGATTGTGAAGATTTGCTATTCGGGTTCAGCTCAATCTGGCGCAACAAATGCGCTTTCACTTCTTCCAAAGCTTCAGCCGCGGCGCGGTCGTCCATCACCTCAAAATAAGGCGAAATTTTGGCTTCCAGCGGAAAGCGTTTCAAAATCTCTTGGCAAAAACTATGAATGGTCTGAATTTTCATGCCGCCGGGGGTATCAAGCAAAACCGCAAACAACTTGCGCGCCGTTGCCAAAAGCTTTTCCCCGTCTTTGAGATGCAACACATCTTGCCCCAAAAGGGCCGAAATTTCTTCTTGCAATTTTTCTTCTTTAGCCACAGCCCAACGGCTCAAACGTCCGGCAATACGCGTGCTCATTTCCACCGCCGCCGCTTTGGTATAGGTCAAACACAAAATTTTGGCAGGCGGCACACCTTTAAGCAACAAGCGCAACACTCTGTCGGAAAGCACTTTGGTTTTGCCGGTTCCGGCGGAGGCTTCCACCCAAACCGATTTATCGGGGTTGGAGGCTTTGCGTTGCTTTTGCGTAGCCAACAAAGAGCGATTTTCTCTTTCCTTCTTAATATCCGTCATCAAAATCACTCCTCTCCATCACTCTCAACTACCGACCATTCTTTCACCCGCGCCAAATGCTCATAATCGGAATATTCCGGCACATTTTTTGGATTCGGTCGGCTCAAATAGGGTGTATCTTTAAAATCAAACATATTTATCAGCTTGGCAATATTTTCCAAGTTGCGATTAAGGGTTGCTTCCATATCGCCGCCAATCACTGTTTCTTTGCGCCCGAGCTGCCAATAGATGAGCTCAGAAATTGCCTTTTTATCAATACCGGCAAAACCTCCTGCTTGTGCAATCAAACCTTCAATCGGCAACTGCGGAGCTTTGCCTGTTTCCACTTCTTTCTTGGAGCGTGCTCTGCCGGTTTTATAGTCAATGATATTAATTTTACCGTCTTTGGTTTCATCCACGCGGTCGGCTTTAGCGGTTAAGACAAAATCTCCGGCTGGCGCATTCAAAACCAACTGTCCCCTAACTTCATTATGCACTTGTTTGATATTAGCGCGATATTCTTTTTCTTTTGCCACCACCCAAGAAACGGTTTTCACAAAATTCGGCCACCAAAAAGCGCGTGTCTCTTGCGCTATTTCATTTTCAGTAAAATATTTTTCACCCAGCGCCAAAAATTCTGCTTCCGCATTATCGGGAAAATCGCTCGGATGCAGATTGTTAAATTCTTCCAAAATGGCATGGATAATATTACCATAATCTGCCAAAGACACATCTTGTTCAATCTCATTAAGCGGATAAAGCTCAAGAATATATTTGGCATAAATAGAATAAGGGTCTCGCATCCACATTTCCACATTGCTGGCAGACATTTTGCGCGGACGTTTATCAACATCCGGTCTTGGCTCAGGAGGATCAATCGGCTTAACCTTAAGCGGTTTATCCAAATCTTTGGCAATCAAACGATAAATCACATCTTCCAAAGCGCCGGCTTCATAACCCAAAGCTTTCAACACCGTTTCCAAACGCAGCCACCAGCGCGAACGCACTTGCGGTGTGCCTTGCACTTTTTCGGCGCGAGTTAAATAAAGCTCCTCACCGCCCATAAATTCGGCAAAATCTTTGGCCATAATGCCAATGGCTTTCTCAGGCAGCGGAAAACCGAATTCTTTTTTCATCGGGCGTGACATCCATGGGTCAGAAGTAGCGGTTTTTGGCCAAATACCCTCATTCACTTCACCCAAAATCGTCACGTCATATTTCACCAAACGCGCCTCAATCGGACCCAAAATCTTCAATCTCGGGTGTGTACCAAACTTTGGACGCACAGTCACACTGCTCATCAAGGCTTCAACCAAACTCAAATATTCTTGCGCTTCCACCTCGCCCAAAACTTCGGCTTTTTCGAGTAAATCCGCAAAGAAATGCGCTGCCGCCTCTCCCGCATCACCTTTCCATAAATTAAGCGCCCCGGCTTTTGTATCTGTGGCAGCCAGAGCTTCCGCCACTTGCAAATGAGCCTGAATAAGTGCTTTCAAATCTGCTTTTTCTGTAAGATAGAGCTTATAAAGCGGCGCAAAAACTGACCTCATATTTTGCTCAAAGGCTTGCAAGGTTTCATCTTCTTGTTGTGCGCGCCAAACTTTTTCTTCGAGCATTCGGCTCATGCGGCGCACTTCGCCTTTCTTTTGCCCATTATTGGTGAGCGGATGCTTGAGCAAACTCAAAAAATCTATCCGGTTAAAATCACTTTCGCAAACTTTTGCCACCAAACGCAAAAAGTTTCCGACCGGCGTTAAAGATAAAGGCTTGCCGGCTGAATCATCAACCTTAATCTCCCAGCGCTCGAGCTCACTGGCCACACGGCGCGCCAAATTTCTGTCTGAGGTGATAAGCGCCGCGGTTTTTTCCGGCTCTTCCAAGGTTTCACGCATAATCAGCGCAATCGCCAAAGCCTCTTCTCTAATGTCGGCACAATCAATCAAACTAATACCGGCTGTCGCCTCAATACCAAGTTTTTTCTTTTGAATATCACGCCATTTATCGGTGGTTTTCGCCGGACGCATAATCTCGGAAATAAGCTCTTCGCGCGGTTTGTTTTGTGCTTCTACCAAATCGACAATTTGCGCACGTTCTATCTGCAAGAAATCAAGCAAAAGCTTAAACTCAAACTGCGGGTGGGTTTCATCAATCTCTTGCCAATCAACGTCGTCCAAATCTCTATCCAAGCCGGAGAGAATAACCTCGCCTTGAGGCAAGTTCAAAACCGTTTGCACCAACTCTTTCATAGCCGGATAAGTGGCTGTGGTTCCGGCAATGATAATGCGTTTATCAGGCTTGGTTTCCGCCCATTGACGGCTTTGCGCGCGAATAAGCAGATTGCGCCGCTCGCTGGGGTCAATCAAGTTTCTTTCTTTGAGAATATCCGGCCAAAAGCGGGTGATGATTTCCAAAAACTTCAAAGTTTCTTGCCAGTGCGCGGCATATTCTTCCGGCACCAAATTTTGCAAATTGGCAAAACTCAAATCTTCATTATTAACCGTATCAATGAGGTTAGCGAGCTCTTGCGCCAAAAAACAAGCTTGATTAAGAGGGATTTTATCCAAACCAAAATCAGAAGGCTTTGCCATAATGATTTTGGTAAACAAGAGCAAACGCTCATTGCGCTCAATCGCCGGCGGTAGGTTCAAAATCTCGGCATCACTGTCGAGGCCTGATAGAAAAAGCTCATCTTCCTCCACATCACCAATCGGTATCATTTTCGGCAATAAGGTCGGCGCCATACCTTGTGCACGCACAAACGCATCAGCCATTGACTTAACCGCACGGCGGTTAGGCAAAAGGAGCAAAACCTCAGCTAGTTCTAACGGACTATTTTGATATTCAGATAAAAGTTTACCTGCCAAAGTGTCAACAAAAGAGCAGGTTGCAGGAATGTTATACAATCGGCAGACAGACATTTTTTACAAACTTTCCAAATAAGCCACAAACTTTTTGCAGGCATTGCCGCGGTGAGAAATTTTGTTTTTCTCTTCTTTAGGCAAATCACCAAAGGTCTGGTCATAACCATTGGGTTTGAAAATCGGGTCATAACCAAAACCGCCCTTGCCTTCTTTGCTTGTCGTAATCACACCGTTGACACGACCTTCAAAAACTTTTGTGTCTTCTCCAGGCACGGCAAAAGCCATCACACAAGCAAAATAAGCTGAACGGTCATTTGAGCCACTGTCTTTAATCTCTTTAAGGAGTTTATCCATACCCTTATCAAAATCGCGGTTTGGGGCATAGCGTGCGGAATAAACCCCCGGTCGACCGTTTAAGGCATTCACGCACAAACCTGAATCATCCGCTAAGCATGGCAGACCGCTGATTTTGCATAATTCATCGGCTTTAAGACGCGCATTTTCCTCAAAAGTGGTACCGGTTTCCTCAACATCAGGCAAATTTAAATCGGCAGCCGAAACAACTTGAATATTAAAAGGTTTCAGCATTTGCCCGATTTCTTGCACTTTGCCTTGATTGTGGCTGGCTAAAACAATTTTATCAAATTTCATATTTTATTCTCCTAAAGCTTGTTTCTGTTTTTCAATGAGCTCGGCAACACCCTTGCGAGCCAAAGCAAAAAGCTGATTGAACTGATTTTCATCAAAAGGTTTGCCTTCCGCCGTACCTTGAATTTCTACAATTTTGTTATCGTCAGTTAAAACAAAATTCATATCCACTTCAGCGGTTGAATCTTCTTCATAGTCCACATCCAAAACGCATTCACCGTTGCAAATGCCGCAAGAAATGGCAGCAACCATACCTTTGAGAGGATTGACCAGAAGCTTTTTCTCATCTTGGAGTTTTTGCAAAGCCAAAGCCAGAGCCACATAACCACCGGTGATGGAAGCAGTACGTGTGCCTCCGTCAGCTTGCAAAACATCGCAGTCAATGCAGATGGAAATATCTTTCATCGCCTCTAAGTCAACCACGGCACGTAAAGCTCTGCCGACCAGACGTTGAATTTCTTGCGACCGACCGGAGGGCTTTTTGGTTTCTCTCGGGATTCTGGTTTGCGCCGAGCGCGGCAACATGGCATATTCTGCGGTAATCCAACCTTTGTTTTGTCCTTTGAGCCAAGCAGGGAGTTTATCTTCCACACTGGCGGTACAAACCACATGGGTATTGCCGCATTTAATCAGGCAAGAACCTTCGGCATAAGGGTTAAAATGGGGGATAATTTCAACTTCACGAATTTGATTATTTTCACGCTGAGAATGACGCATTTTATTCTTCTTTCATTCAAGTTTCAAAACTTATCTGAAGATAGACCAGATTCGCCCTTTCATCAAGCACAAAAACATCTTATAATAAAAATTCAATCCTCAAATTCAATTTTGATTTTTTTATCAAAAAAGACCGCCAAATAGTTCAGCAAACCAAAATTGAGCTCAGATTTTCCAATTTCCAAAAGTTCGAGTTTTGTTGAAGAAACACCGGTTTGCAAACACATTTCGGCAATGGTCAAATTTTTGTCCTTGCGCAGAGCGGTGAGCCTATCACCGAGCAAGCGCCGCATTTGTTTTAAGTTTTCTCTTGATTGTTTTTTGTTTAGCATATTTCAACTCCTGTTTATTAAGGGACAACTTTTGCCGTCAAACACGCCGTGTTTGTGGGGTCAAGCTGCCACCAGCTTGTAAAAACATACCACCGAAGGGAAAAACCAACGGTGGTGGAGCTGAAAAACTGCATAGAGACAGCCACCCTTATTCGTCCTATAAAAGGCTTATTTCGGGGACTCCACCGTAGGGTGGATATTCTCTATGAGATGTTTTTCAGACACCACAGGCTACCTCTAGCCTGCGAGAGCTATTTTAGAGAGAATGAGAAAAAAAGCAAATAATATTTTTGAAAAAGAAACAACGCCAACATTTACATCTTCACAAACAGAACACAATGTCATCCCGAACTCGTTTCGGGATCTCTTTTTATGAGATGCTGAAACAAGTTCAGCATGACGATAACTAAAAAGGGCAACGCACTAATCGTCCATTACACAAATTTTTTATAAAATTGTATTATACGAGGAAGATAATAAGATTTAAGGAAAATTGCGAAGGAGTGTACTTTGGGGGTACATGACTGAGTAATTTATCCGCCAAATCTGTATTGGATTCCCGTACAAAACAAAAAATTCGGAGACGGCCGCAAAAGAAAGCACCTTAAATGTGCTTTCTTTAAGGAGACGCAATGAGACTTGGCTTTGACATAATGCGACAGCTTTCAGGGCAAAGCCTTAGTCGGAATTGAGGAGGTACGTGAGGACGCTTTTTACCCGATGGCAACGCACTACAAATTTTTATAAAAACTCAGAGAACGAGAAAAATAATAAGAAACAAGAAAAAATTTGAGGAAGTTTACATATTAGTAAATGACCGAAAAATTTTATTCGCAGTTTCTGTATTAGTTTTCCGTTATATGAGTTTTTACAGTTGACCGGTTTTAAGCAAATTGAAGTACTTATACACTGAACCGCCTTCAATATCCCAACTAAAATCTTTGCGCATGGCGGCAGCTTGCATGCGTTTAATTTTCTCGGGTTTAGAAAAGAAAGTATTAATGGCATGATTTAAGGTTTCGGTATAGGCATTCTTATTGTTTTTAACACGACGCGCCGTAATATTATTACCGTAAACATGTTGTTTTTTAGCAAAGAAAACTTCGGTTCTAAAACCATCAACACCATCTTCAATCGTATCAACCAAACCACCGGTTGACGTTGCCACAGGCAAAGCGCCTTTTGCCATGGCTTCCATTTGCGTCAAACCGCAAGGCTCAAAGCGAGAGGGCATCATATAAAAATCAGCCGCCAATTGAATAGCATAAGCAAACTCATCTTTATAGCCTCTGAAAACAAAAATGCGCTTAGCGGCAATCGGGCTGACTTTTGCCACATCATCTTTAAGTTTTGCAAGATTTTGTTTGAAATAATCTTTATCACCGGCACCACCAAGAACAAAAATCGGATATTCACGATAAGTATGATTTTCGAGCACATTCAAAATAGCTTTAGCGGCAATATCATATCCCTTTTGTTCAACCAAACGACTTGTCATACAAAAGACGGGAGTTTTAGCCACATCTTGCACCGATTTCTCAATATCGGCAAATTTATAAATATCAATCAGAGGAATAACCTCATCTTTATAAGCCTTATCTTTGGCAATTTTAGAAATGAGCTTGATAAACTCTTGTTTATTATGAAGTTTAACATCCAAATGTTCGGCATCAAAATATTTGAAATCGGTGGTTTTGAAATAAGCATTAATTGCCTCAATTTTATTTTTGAGCGGTGCAATAAGCTTTTTATCATAACCATTAACAATACCGTAAAAATTACGGTGGTCTTTTCTGATTTTCAAAACGTCACGAAAATCTAAACCAAGTTCAAGTTCTTTAGAAACCTCTTCCATATAATTTTTGGAAACAGTAACAATTCTGTCTGCAGTAAAGACATTGCAAGCGGCTTGATTATAGCAATCTGAAATCACCAAACTATTCACGGCTCTGGGATTACTGTTTTTCACGGTTTTGGCATTTTTGAACACGGTTGTTGCTAAATTCTCATACAAAGAGTTAAGAAGTTTCGATGTATTATCATAATCCCAGCCCTGATACCCAAAGTGATGTGCAATATGAATAATCGGAATATTTTTGAGTTGACGGGCAATTTTGTCATCAAGCATTCCGGCATCAATTTGTGCCAAGGTAAAATATTTGGTCAAACCGGACAAAGCACCCACGTGCCAATCATTTGCTAAAATAACGTTTGGCAAAGCAATTTCACGGCAGTTTTTGCAAGCAATTGTTTCTAAAAGCTCATAAACGGCTTTAGAAAAGAAAGCAAAACGCTCAACCTCATTAACATTAAATTCATTAAGGACGTAACATCCGTCTTGAGCGGAAACATTTTTCGGGCTCGGATTGATAGAGAAGAACCTGTCGCTTTCTAAAAAGATATAATCGGTATTATCCCATTTTGCGGTATAAACATTAACGGCGAAACGGCTCAACACGGCACGGTTTCCAAAAAAAGGAACATGGATTGTTTTTATTTTTTTAACCTTAATACTTTTACCTTCTGCGCCAAGATAAATATCACCGTTAAGCTTGGCGTTTTTCTTTCCTGTATTACCCAAATACATCGGGGTAACAACCGTGCAACGATGCCCTTGTGCCCCAAAAGTTTTATTAAAAGCTTCGGGCAACTCGGAAGCAATCATACCCAAACCGCCCCATTTCATAAACGTTCCGGTTTCTGCCGAAACCATCCAAGCGTTGATTTTATCAATCTCTGGCCAAGAAAAACGCCCCAAACATTGACTGCGGGAAATATTCTGAATTTCTTTTAAATGTGGATTATTACAGACAGAATAGATAATTGAAAACTTTTTCTTTTTATTAAAATCTTTCTCTAAAAATTTATACTGCGCATCGAAACCTGAGATGGCAACATTATTATTCATGACTAAACCCTTCTGCCTTTAATATTAATTCAGCGTCAAATTTATTTGATAATTGAGGTTAGATACTTGACTTGTGCACCAATTATCACTAGATATCTAAATATAAAATCGATAAGTTGATTTGTAAAGAGGAATCGCATGACAAAAGATAAAAATAACGAAGAAAAACCGGCTGAAAACACAACATTTGATGTTGATGATGTTCCTACCGAAAATGAAGCTGATTTAAGTGAAGAAGAAATGGCTGCGGAAAATGCCGAAGCAGGTGATTTTTCTCAAGTTGAAAAAGACAATATTGAAAGTTTGCGCCTTGAAAATGCTCACCTCAAAGATGAATATTTAAGAGCCTTGGCTGAAAGTGAAAATACCAAAAAACGTTGCGCTCAAGAAATTGAAAAAAACAACAAATACGCTATTTCCTCTTTTGCTAAAAACTTGCTGACCGTGGCAGACAACTTACATCGCGCTATAGAAGCTGCCGCACAAAATGCCGAAAACTGCCAAGATTTGCTCAAAGGCGTTGAGATGACCGAAGCCGAGTTAATGAAGGTATTTGACAAGCACGGCATCTCCAAAATGGATGTTCTGGGCAAACATTTTGACCCCAACTTTCATCAGGTTATTCAAGAGGTTGAAGATAAGACTAAACCCAACGGCACCGTGATTGCCGAACTGCAAACCGGCTACATGATTAATGACCGTATCTTGCGTGAAGCCATGGTTGTGGTTTCTAAAGGTGGCGAATAAAAAAGATAAAAAAATATACATACCAAAACCGCTGATTTTTTATCAATCAGCGGTTTTTTGTTGATAATTTGGTAGGTATAGTCTTACAAGACCTCACGGCGACCGACATGGTCAGCAGCTGAAATCACACCTTCTTCTTCCATACGTTCAATCAAAGAAGCGGCACGGTTATAGCCAATGCGCAGTTTACGCTGAATATAGGAGGTTGATGCTTTTTTATCATTGCGGACAATTTCCACGGCTTGCGCATACAAATCTTCATCGCCACCGTCACCGCCGCCCATACCGGTTTTATCAAACACTGCCACACCGGTTGAGCCTTTTTCATTGAGCTCACCTTCGGTCACACCTTCAACATATTCCGGCTCTTTTTGCGATTTCAAAAATTCAACTACTTTTTCAACTTCGCTATCTTTAACAAAACTACCATGAACACGAAGAGGTCTTTGACCGGCAGGCATATAGAGCATATCTCCCATACCAAGGAGCTGTTCGGCACCTTGCTCACCCAAAATGGTGCGGCTATCAATTTTTGAGGTAACTTGGAAACTGATACGCGTTGGGAAGTTTGCCTTAATCGTACCGGTGATAACATCCACAGACGGACGTTGCGTAGACATAATGAGGTGCAAACCGGCAGCACGCGCCATTTGTGCCAAACGCTGAATCGCGGCTTCCACTTCCTTACCGGCAACCAGCATCAAATCTGCCATTTCATCAACCACAATCACAATGTAAGGCAACGGGGTTAAATCCAAATCCTGTTCTTCATAAATCGGCTGTCCGGTTTCTTTATCAAATCCGGTTTGGACGGTACGTGTAACCTTTTCGCCACTTGCTCGAAGCTCTTTAAGTTTTTGGTTGTAACCGACAATATTACGCACATTGAGTTTGGCCATGGCGCGATATCTATCTTCCATTTCTCGAACCGCCCATTTCAAACCGATAACCGCTTTAGCCGGATCGGTAATCACCGGAGTGAGCAAATGCGGGATTCCGTTATACATGGAGAACTCAAGCATTTTTGGGTCAATCATAATGAGCTTGCACTCGTCGGGACGCATTCTGTAGAGAAGCGACAAAATCATAGAGTTGACACCCACCGATTTACCGGAACCTGTGGTACCGGCAACCAACAAGTGCGGCATTTTGGATAAGTCGGCATAAACATTGCGACCGCCGATATCTTTACCCAAAACCACATTAAGAATATTTTTGGATTCTTCAAAAGCCTTATCTTCAAGAAGCTCGCGCAACCATACGGTTTCACGTTTGGCATTCGGCATTTCAATACCGATGGTATTCGACCCCGGAACCACGGCAATACGCACGGAAACAACCGACATAGAACGAGCAATATCATCAGCCAAGCCGATAACTCGAGCGGTTTTTGTACCCGGAGCAGGCTCTAACTCATACAAAGTAACAACCGGACCGGGACGCACTTTAACAATTTTGCCGTTAACCCCGAATTCTTGCAAAACATTTTCCAAATCTCGGGCAATGGCTTCAAGCTCTTTTTCATTAACTTGTCCGGCATTTTTGTCTTTGACCATGGAAAGCAAATTGACACTCGGTTTTTGATAACCGTCATCAACTTCCTTATTTTTAGCAACAGAAATTTTGACTGCCGGTTTTTCTGCCATTTGAGAATTATCAGAAACCTTAGGCTCTTTACGTTCTTTAGTTTTTTTGGGTTTAACCACACGTTGTCCATCATCTTCTTTTTTGAAGCAGCGCCCGAAATTGAAAATTCCGCGGCAACATTGAGCCAACAAATTAATGCCTCGCGCACAAAACTCATATGCTTTTCTAAACCAAGCAAACCAGTTTTTATAAGTAATACCGACGGCAAAATCAAAAGCCAAAAAGGCTAAAACAAACAAAATAAAGGCAAAAATATATTTTCCATAGGCGTAAACATAGATTGTGTTAAACAATGTCAGCAAATGGCGCGCAAAAAACACACCGATATTACCGCCTATTTTACCCAAGCCCCAAGTTTGCGGAACGAGGCTAAGCAAAACCGAAAAACAAAAAATACCGAAACCAAAGGCAAAAATGCGACTGTATGGGTTAATCACCTCGCGCAATCGCAAGAGGTGATAGCCCCATACAAAAGGCGCAATCAAAAACAGAGGCAAAGCATAACCAAACCAAGATAAGATAAAGTCGGAACACAAAGCCCCCATGCTTCCCAACATATTATGTACTTCGGCAGAAGCTGTATTATAGGAAGAATCAAACGGGTTAAAAAAGAAAATACTCGCAACCATAAAAAAAGATGCAAGCATCAAAAACAACCCCAACAGCCTGCTTCCGAGCTTTGCCGCAAAACTTTTTTCTTTTTTCTTTTTTTTAGCCATGAACATTAATACCCATAAATGATTATATACAGGGAAGTATATACAAAAATTATCAAAATATCCTTAATTATCACTCAAAAGTACTGTAATCCGGCTTATGCATACCTTGCATATATTTGGGATCTGTTTGTTTAATCATAATAGCACGTTTAATTTTAGCAATATTAGCTTCTTTATCTTCAGGTTTGTAAGGTTCTGAATGATTATTCCAAACGGTTGTCGGCCAATCAGGATCACCTTTTTTGCGGCAAACAATATGAACATGCAATTGCGGACAAAGATTGCCGATGGCCGCCACATTAGTTTGATCATGGGGGAAATTTTCCGCCATCACTTCTTCGCACAAATCAATTTCGCGCATAAGCTGCAATCTGTCTTCCATACAAAGCCCGAGCATATTTTTAACATTATTGATTTTTGGAACCAAAATCACCCAAGGGTAAAGCGCATTATCTTCGAACAAAACTTTACAAAGTTTTAAATCCAAAACAAAATCTTTCTTAGCCAAAGCCGAAACAAGTTCAAACATTTTAACCTCTCGCATTCAACTTGTTTTTTATCAATATAAAAGAGTTATAGCCTCAATTGATTAATATGTAATTAATAACGATTAACGATTCAAGTTTATAAAAGGCTTTAAATACTTGACTTTTTTGTTGTATAAGATAATGCTTTTTTTGATATTAATAATAAGGAAAACAATGAATGACTAGAGCTTTCGTATTTCCCGGACAAGGTTCACAATTTGTCGGTATGGGAAAAGAGTTGGCTGAAAATTTCAAATCAGCCAAAGAAGTTTTCGAAGAAGTCAATGAAGCATTAAATCAAGACTTATTCAAAATTATGGTAGAAGGTCCGGAAGCGGACTTGACAATGACCAGCAACGCACAACCGGCATTGATGGCAAATTCTATGGCAGTTGTCAAAGTTTTGGAAAAAGAATTCGGTATCAAACTCAAAGACAAAGCCGCTTTTGTTGCCGGACACTCTTTAGGTGAATATTCCGCCGCATGCGCTGCCGGTGTTTTCTCATTAACAGACACGGCAAAATTATTGCGCACCCGCGGAGATGCCATGCAAAAAGCCGTTCCTTTGGGTGTCGGCGGTATGGCTGCCGTTATTGGCTTGAGCGCTGAAAAAGTGCACGAATTGGCTAATGCTTGCGCCGATGCAAACAATGTTTGCGTTTGTGCCAATGATAACTCAGACGGACAAATCGTTATCTCCGGACATATGGGCGCCATTGAAAAGGCTGTTGAAATTGCCGGTCCCGAATTTGGTGCCAAACGTTGCTTAAAACTCCCTGTAAGTGCGCCTTTCCACAGCCCATTGATGAAACCGGCTGCCGAAGTTATGGCCAAGGCTTTACACGAAGTTGAAGCTCATGATGCCAACATTCCGTTAATTGCCAATGTTTTGGCTTCAGCCATCAGCAAGAAAGAAGAAATCATCCAACACTTAATCGAACAAGTAACCGGCTCTGTCCGCTGGAGAGAAAGTGTTGCCTATATGAAAAATAACGGTGTAACCGATGTTATAGAACTCGGCGCCGGTAAAGTTTTGTCAGGTCTTGTAAAAAGATGCGACAAAGAAATTAATGCAATTTCGGTCGGAACAGCCGCTGAAATTGAAGAATTGGCTAAAAGTTTAATTTAATAAGGAAAACAAACATGTTTGAATTACACGATAAAGTAGCTTTGATTACCGGTGCTGCCGGTGGTTTAGGCGACAAAATTGCTCGTACTTTGCACAAACAAGGCGCAACTTTGGCTTTAACCGATATGCGCGAAGAACCCATGCTCAAGCTCAAAGAAGAATTGGGTGACCGCGTAGAAGTTTTCACCGCTAACCTGACCAATGCCGAAGATGTAAAAAACTTGGTTGCAAAAGTTGAAGAAAAATTAGGTCGCATTGACATTTTGGTAAACAATGCCGGCTTGACCAGAGATAATTTGTTTATCCGTATGAGTGATGAAGATTGGCAATTAGTATTGGATGTAAACCTTTCTGCCGGTTTCAAATTGGCAAAAGCTGCAGTTCGCGGCATGATGAAACGTCGTTTCGGCCGTATCATCGGTATTGCTTCCGTTGTTGGGGTAACCGGAAATGCCGGTCAAGCCAACTACTCTGCATCCAAAGCCGGAATGATTGCCATGAACAAATGCTTGGCTCAAGAAGTCGGTTCCAGAGGAATTACCGTTAACTCCATTGCCCCCGGTTTCATCCGCACACCGATGACCGATGTTTTGCCGGATGACGTCAAAGCTGCTTTGCTTGCCAAAATTCCTGAAGGAAAACTCGGCGAAGCTCAAGATATCGCTAACGTTGTTGCTTTCTTGGCCTCTGATGAAGCTCAATACATCACCGGCCAAACCATCAACATCAATGGTGGTATGGCTATGATTTAAGGTTTTATACCATAACATAACACAAAAAGCACTTGCTCAAAAAAAGAACAAGTGCTTTTTTTTATACTTTCAAAAAACAAAAACAATCTTCTTTTAAGACAAAACCGTCATCTTCTTGTTTTTTTGCATATTCCGGCTTAAGAATTCCGCCCTTTTTGAGATAAAAATTTTTAGCTCTTTGGTTTCCTTGAAGAGCAAATAAATAAAAATCATCATTAACCTCTTTGGCAAAAGCTTTTAAGAGAGCCGAACCATAACCGCGATTCTGTTCGGATTCGGCAATATATAAAGCATATAATTCAAAATTAAGATGAATTTTCTCATCTCTGGCTTTCCCGCCCCAAACAAAACCGGTGACGATTCCCTCATCATTTTCAGCCACCAAAATAATATATTTTTTCTCTTTAATCCGATTCTCCCAGCGCAAAACTTTTTCTTTGGAAAAAGCTCTTTTTTGCAAAATTTGTTGAGGAATTAGATTCGCATAAGTCTGCTGCCAAGATTCGCAATGAATTTTAGCAATGGAAAAAACATCAAAAAGCTCTGCATAACGTATTTTCATGATTGATTCCTCAAAAAAATATTGATTCATTTATAAATAAAGGTATGTTACTAACCATATATGCGTAAAATGGTATAAAAAAGATAAAAAAACCGCGGTATGAAAAAATTAAACCGATATATAATCAGACAAATATTAGTGGGCTTTTTGCTGGTTACATTTTCATTAATGTCCATTATTTGGCTGACACAGTCTTTGCGCTTTGTTGAATTGATAACCAACAAAGGTATTCCCGTGAGCATATTTGCGCAACTTACTTCATTGCTTATGCCGCGTATCTTTACCATTCTGGCACCGATAGCCGTATTTGCCGCCGTTTTGTTTGTATATAATCGCATGCTTTCCGACCGTGAACTGGTTATCATGAAGTCGGCAGGCATAAGCCCTATGCAATGTGCCGTTCCAGCCATTATTTTTGGTTTATTAATGTCCTTCTTTAACATTTTTGTATATAACTATGGTATTCCGTGGTCTGAAAGACAATTCAGCGAACTACAATGGAAAGTAAAGAATGACGTATCTCATCTCATGCTCAGAGAAGGAGAATTTACAACGTTACAAAACGGTCTGACCGTTTTCATCACCACACATGAAAAAGACGGCTCCATCTCAGGAATTATGGTTAATGATGAAAGAAACCCTGCCACAAAAATAACACTTTCGGCAGAAAAAGGACGAATTATATACACGGACAAAGGACCAAAAATCATTATGATTAACGGTGCTCGTCAAGAAATTGATAAAAAAAGCCAACAGTTTACCTCTATATCTTTTGCCAGATATTCGGTAGATTTCGGCATGCAGGGAAGCAGTCGTAAAAAAGAAGCCGGTGTCAGAGAAAGAAGTTTGGAAGAACTTTTAAGTGCGCGAAGCAATCCCAATTTAGATAAAAAAGAAGCCAACCGCTATTTTGTTGAAGGCAATCGTCGCTTGCTCAATCCTTTCTTCAATCTGCTGTTTGCCGTTTTGGCATGTACCGGTTTGCTTTGCGGAAATTTCAACCGCCGCGGTCAAACCAAAATTATATCCATTTCCGTAACCTTAATGATCATCATTTTAGCTTTAGATTTATCTTTAACCAACATTGCCGTTAACAACATATCTTTATTGTCCTTAATTTATGCCAACCTATTATTACCGCTTTTTGCCTGCATATATTTATTACTTTTCTACAACCCAACAATGTTTTGCCGCAAAAAAAACGTTCCTGAAGAGGTCTTAAATCATGATTAGACCAACAATCGGTAAATATTGTTTTTTGCTATCTCTATTGCTTGGAGCTAATGATGTACACTCACAAGAGTTTGTTTACAATACAACCGATGCCGGTGTTGTTCTCAACAATTCAGATGTAGAAACTCTCCCGAAAGCAACATTGGAACCGCTCAATTTGGCAGATGCCGCCAACATTGTAAAGCCTCAAGTTGAAGAAGAAGAACAAGACATTTATTTTAGCGCCAATGAATTGCAAAATGACCAACAATTACAAACTATTACAGCCGTTGGAGATGTCAATATTGTCCGCGACAATCTAACCGTCAAAGCTGATAAAATTGTCTATAATCAAAAAGACGATGTTGTTACGGCAGTTGGCAACGTAGTTTTACTTAACGAAGATGGTACTGTTGTCTTCTCTGACTATGTTGTTTTATCAGACAAAATGCAAGAAGGAGAAATGGAAAACATCAAAATCATCATGAAAGATAAAAGTCAGGTTGCTGCCAGCAAAGTGATAAAATATGCCAATGATGATAAAGAAATGGAAAATGCTGTTTATTCTCCTTGTGATGTCTGCACCGGAAAAGATCCTTTATGGCAACTCAAAGCAAAAAAAATCTCTCATGATGCAAAAAATAAAAATGTATATTATAATCACGCATTTTTAGAGTTAAAAGGTGTACCGGTGTTTTATACGCCGTTCTTATCGCATCCTGACCCCACGGTTAAACGCCGTTCCGGTTTTTTAATTCCGAACATTGCCAGCAGCTCATATTTAGGCGCTTTTCTTCAACCTAAATATTTTTGGAATATATCTGACCACGAAGACTTATTCTTAGACCCCATTTTTTCTACAGACAAAGGATTAATTTTAAGCGGAAAATATAATAAATATCTTTATCGTGGAGAGTTAAGTGCCGAAGGAAGCTTTATGCGAGACGACGATAAAGATGAAACAAGAGGAAATATTTTTGCTAAAGGTAGATACGAAGTTAATGATTATTGGGTAGCCGATATGGATATTAACTATGCCTCGGACAGAAATTATCTCAAAGATATGAACTTAGATAAACAAGATGATGCTTGGCTCACTTCTAGTTTGAAAATGCAAGGTTTTGACAACAGAAACTACGCATCTATCGAAAGCTATTACTATCAGCTTTTGAGTTATGATATGAAAGAGTATGATGAGCCTTTGGTTTTACCGTTAATGAACTATGAAAACATCAGCGACGTCGGACCGTACGGAGCTTATACCAAAACCAACTTGAACTTTGCCTCCATTTATCGAGAAGAAGAAACCAACACACAACGTTTCTCAATGATAAATTCATGGGTTTTACCTTACACAAGTCCTTATGGCGAAAAATACCGCATGGTAGCATCTGTAAAGTCAGATTTATATTATGTTGATAATTATATCAACCCCGAAGGAGAAGAATTTACTGGCGGCGTTGCCAGAGTTTTCCCGCAATTGGGATTAGAATGGAAATTGCCGTTCATCCGAGCAAGCGAAACATCTCGTCAAATTTTGGAACCGACGGTTGTTGCTGTATTGGCGCCGAATGACAGTAACAAAACAGATAAAATCCCGAATGAAGACAGCCAAGACTTTGAACTTGACGATTCTAACGTTTTGGATATTGACCGTTATGCCGGATATGACCGCAACGATACCGGAAGCCGCATCAGTTATGGTTTTAACTGGAGTTCTTACGGAGATATCACCGGTCGAACCTCTGCTTTCTTAGCCCAAAGCTATTACTTTGACCGAAATGAATCTGTCAACAATACCAGTTCCTATGATTTTGAAGAAAAAGAAGGTCATTTAAGCGACTACGTTGGTCGTATTTATGCCAGCCCGAGTGATTATTTTGACTTAAACTATCGTTTCCGAATTGACAAAGATGATTTTGAGCTCACATATAGTGAACTTTCAACCACAATCGGTCCGGACATATTGAATGCTTATATTTCATATATATATTTACAAGATAATAACAATTCATCTTTATTGGAAAACAGTGAGAGAAAAGAACTTTATACGGCATTAAGAAGCAAGTTGACCAAAGATTGGAGCATCAGCATATACAATCGTCAAGATTTGACTGATAACGGCGGTTCTTTAGAATATGGTGGTGATTTAATTTACGAAGATGAATGCGCAGCACTCATTTTGTACCTAAAACGAGACAATTCAAGTGATCCGGAATATGATGGAGATTTTGAGTTCGGAGCAAACTTCTTGTTAAAAACACTTGGCGGAACAAGTAAATAAGAAAGGAGATTATGATGAAAAAATTTTTAGTCTTATTAAGCTTAAGTTTAAGCCTCATCAGCCACAATGCACAAGCACAAAGTTCTGTAAAAATAGCCGCGCTTGTCAATGGCGAAATAATCTCCAATCAAGACATTCAGAACCGTATCAATTCATTTCTGATGACCTCCCAAATTCCCTTAAATGCCCAAACCAAAGGAATGATTGTGCAAAAGGTTATACACTCTGCCGTTGACGAAAAAATAAAGCTCCAAGCTGCGGAAAAAGCCGGAATAAATATCACGGAAAAGGATATAAATACCGCCATTGCCAATTTTGAAAAAAGCAACAAAATTCCCAATGGTGAATTAAAAAACATATTAAAACAAGCAAAAGTCAGTGAAAAAAGCTTTCGCGAACAAATGAAAGCCGATTTGGCATGGGTTCGCTTTTTGAAAAGCAAATTACAGCTAGAAGGAAATATAACTCAAAGCGAAATAGAAAATGCTTTGGCTGAAGCAAAAAAAGACTTAAATACGCCCAAATACCAAATCTCGGAAATTTTTGTAAAAAAAGCTAAAGCTAAAGATATTCAAGACTTGGTAGAAAATTTAAGAAAAGACCCACGTTTTGAGCTTTATGCCATGAAATTTTCCGATAGTCCGAGTGCTGCCAAAGGCGGAAATTTAGGCTGGGTTAATCAAGGCAAACTCCCCGAAAAATTAGAAACCGTTATTTTGGGATTGAAAGAAGGAGAGATCAGCGATGCTATTTTGCTCAATGACGGTTATTATATCATTCGCTTAAATCAAAAATTTAATCCGAAAAAAGATAAACCGACCATGCCGAATAAAGAAGAAATCAAAAATTATTTAACCAACCAAAAATTAGAAACATTGGCTCAAAAATATTTGCAAGACTTAAGACAACAAGCCGTTATTGAAATCAGAAACTAAAATGACCGATTTAGCAAAAAAAATAGACGAGCTGCCGAGTTTAAGAGAAACAGTGGAAATGCACGGACTAATGGCGAAAAAAGCCTTAGGACAGAACTTTTTGTTGGATAGAAATATCACGGACAAAATCATCAACACCTCTTTAGCAAAGCAAAACAAACCTGATTTCAGCGGCGAACATATCTTTGAGGTTGGTCCCGGTCCGGGAGGACTGACACGCTCTGTTTTACGCCGCAACCCAGAAAAATTGACCGTTGTTGAGATGGATGACCGTTGCATTGAGATTATGCAAGAAATCAGAGAAAAAGTCGGCGAAAAGAGGCTTGAAATCATCAATGGCGATGCCATGAAACAAGATTTTTCTCAGTTTGAGGGTAATACTAAAAACATCGTTAGTAATCTGCCATATAATATTTCCGTACCTTTGCTGGTCGGTTGGCTGAAACAAATTGAAAATTTTGACAGTTTGACCTTAATGTTTCAAAAAGAAGTGGCTGACAGAATTTGTGCGCCGACATGCTGCAAAGACTATGGTCGTATTTCCATTCTTTCTCAACTTCTGTGCAAAATTGAGCGCTTGTTTGACATCAATCCCAACTGTTTTGTACCGGCACCAAAAATTTGGTCCACCGTAGTTTTGTTCCGTCCCCTTCATGCCGACATCAATAATGAACTTTTGGAAAAGGTAGAAAAACTAACCACACAAGCCTTCAGCCAGCGTCGTAAGATGATTCGCCAAAGTTTGAAATCGGTTAAAGGATTGGAAGAAAAATGCGCTTCTTTGGGGCTGGATTTAACCTTGCGTGCCGAGCAAATCACACCGGAACAATATTTGGAGCTTGCTAAATTACTTTAAGCGGCTTAACGGGTGCAAACGCTTAACCGTATCAATCAATTTTTCCGAAGTAATATGGGTGTAAATTTCGGTTGTGGAAATATCTTCATGCCCGAGCATTTTTTGCACACTGCGCAAATCCGCATCATGATTAAGCAAGCGAGTGGCAAAAGTGTGGCGCAGAACGTGCGGAGAAATTTTTTCAGGCGAAATACCGGCTTCGGCAGCAATCTCTTTTAGCGCCATAAAAAAGGCCTCTCTGGTCATATGTCCTGAAGATGATGTAAGAGAAGGAAAAAGCCAGATGGATTTTCGCCCACCGCGAATAAAATTATCACGATAGGTTGTATAATCCAATACGGATTCTATTGCCTCATCGGAAATCGGAATAAGGCGTTCTTTGCTACCCTTACCTCTGACTAAAATTTCTTTTTTATCAAAATTAATGCAGTTTTCAGGTAGTCCGACAAGCTCGGAAACGCGCAAACCGCAAGCTGACATCAAAACCAACATCACGGCCAAGCGACGTGCGTGCATTCCTTCTTTGCTTTGCGCCGTATCAATCAGACGCTTAAGTTCAACTTCCGTTAAGAACTTAGGTAATGGCTTTTCTTGTTTGGGAGCCATGAGATAAGCCGTAGGATTCTCTTTGATTTCTTTTTCGGAAAAAAGAAATTTAAAAAATTCTTTTAATGCCGAGATTTTGCGAGCAATACTTTTGGGAGCATAATTCATGCGGCTGAGTTTTTGCACATATTGATAAACATCATTATCCGTGACATTTGCCATATCAGAAACGGTAACGATTGCCAGAAACTGCTCTAAATCACGCTGATAATTTTCAATCGTATTCTGTGAGGCACCGCGTTCGGCAACCATCATGGCCAAAAAGCTTTCGAGTAATGCTCCCGCCGACATGATTATTTATTATTCAAAAAAGTGTTTTCCAAAGGTTGTTCTACATGTTCAACTTTAACCGGAACCTCGGTAGAAATGACGAAAAGGAAAGCCAAAACAATAATTAATCCCAAAATATAAAAGATAGCCTTTGATTTTTTCTGACGCATGATATATAAACCTTAATTAAATTAAAACTGTTTATATAACAGTTAGCACAAAATCTATGAAAGAAAAATGAAAAAAAGCAACAATGGTCAAAAAAATAGATAAAATAATATTACTTGTCGGCTTAATGGGCAGCGGCAAGACCAGTGTCGGCAAAAGATTGGCAAAAAAATTAAATCTGCCCTTTATCGACGGCGATACGGAAGTGGAAAAAGCAGCCGGCTTATCATTAATGGATTTGTTAAAATGCTTTGGTGAAACCGAGTTCAGAGCCGGAGAAATGCGTGTGATGAAACGCTTGCTGCAAGGTGCGCCCTGCGTTTTAGCCTCTGGCGGCGGTTCATTTGTTGCCGAACAAACCAGAGCTTTGGCTAAAGAGCATGCCTTAACCATTTGGCTCAAAGCCGATATTGATGTTTTATATCACCGCACGGCAGGAAGAAAGCACCGTCCGTTTTTAATCGGCAGCGACGACCAATTAAAAAGTAAACTGGAAAAATATATTAATGAAGAATATCCCTACTATTCCGAAGCCAATATTGTAGTCGAAACCAAAGACGAGCAAGTTGACCTCACCGTCAACCGCGTCATTGCCGCCATCAATCAATATCTGGAAGAAAACAAGGAATAAACGGATATTTGCCGCTAAATTGCTCTAGTTACCCGTTATACGAGTTTTTTAGAAAAGTTTGTTATATGAGAAAGATAATAAGATTTAAGGAAAATTGTGAAGGAGTGTACAAATAAGTACATGACTGAACAATTTATCCGCAAAATCTGTATTAGATTTCCATAGAACAGACTTTTCCCTAGCGGGCGGAGACAAGAGACATCGACGATATCGTATCCCCCATACCCACAAGCGTAACCGGCTTTTCAATCAAAATCGTTGGAAGCGCAATCACATCAAATCCGTCAAAGGTAGAAATACCGGTTTCAAGTAAAGATTCATCTCCGATATAAGCAGCCAAATCTTTAAGCTCATTTAAGCCCACATCGGAAACTTCACGACCTTGTGCCCAAAGCAAGTTTTCTTTTTGGTTCACACTGCCCGTACCGGCTTTTCCGGCGGCAATCGTCGCGGCAGTCATCATACCGCGCAAGTTGGCTTCAGGAGAAATAACGGCATTTTTATCTTGCAAAGTGATGTAAAGACCAAACATATGCAACTGGATTCTGGAAGCTTTGAGAGCCTTTTTAATAGCCACCAGCGCTTTGAACATATTTTGACTATGCGTATCTTTCTCACAAGTTTCAGCCAATTTTTCTTGCCCGATAATTTCCAAAATATCTATAGCTTCACGCTCATTGATGCCGATTGAATCAACTTTCGGCGCAATTTTTTCAATAATGGCTTTGCGTACGGCTAAATCTTGCGTGGAAGCAATTTCCAAATGCACGATGGTACCGTTAGCTTTCCAAACTTTGAGCATCGGCAAAACGCTATGCGTGAGCGCCACACCGTCATTATTTTCGGTCAGGGCATGAAAACCGGATAAAATCATATAGTTGAGTTTGTTTTTCTCAGCGGCTTTTACAAAATTTTCATCCATCACCAAATGCAGATTGAGCGGGTCATAAGTCGCAATAAAACGGTTGGCCTTGGGGCAAACAAAAGTTTCACCGTCAAGCTCGACTTTATCACCTTTATCAAACTCAATAATCCAGTGAATGAGCGGAATATCGGTTTTGCGATCAATTTGATAAGCGGGTTTTTCAATGCCTTTTTCATCAAAAGAAAGCAGATTATCAAGAGCCAAAAACTGTTGAGCTTGGAGCTCCGGCAAAGAGTTGGCATGAGCATAAACTTTTTTCACACCGGCAACGGCTAAGATATTAGCCACGATGCCGCCTTGCCCACCCATCTGCAAACGATCATAGCCCAAGTTTTTGACCATCCAATCATAAACGAGTTTATCCTCAGTCAACCACTCTTCGGCAATACCTTTTGAGAAGCATTTAAAAATGCCTTTAATTACATCTTGCGGGGCAGAAAGTTTGGTTTCTTTAATATCTTGAAGTTGTTTCAATGACAGATTTTGTTCTTGAGCCAACTCGGCTATTTTTTTACCGCTGATTTTTAAGACCGCATCAACATTGGTATTAAAAGCGGTTGCCGCGGTTTCCACCTTTTGAACATTTTGTAAAGTTTGCGGCACAATCTTATATTTTTCAAGCCAAGCGGCTTTAGCATTAGCAAAATCTGTCATATCAACAATCTCCGTTAGTCATCATCTTCTTCATTTTCGAGAGCCGGAATTTGCTCTGCCACGTCTTGCGGAACTTCGGCAAATTTAACACCTTCATTTTTTTCAATATAGAGATGCCATTTTTTTGTACCGAAAGAACCGCATTTGTCGCAAACGGCTTCCCATTTATCGGAAACTTCGCCGCAATCTTCACAAACCCAACCGGAATCTTCATCACAAGATTTCATGCGTTGTTTCCACTCTGCGGCAGTTTTTTTATCTTTATTGGCTTTTTCTTCGTATGTTGCCAAGAGAGAGCAAATTTTCTTAGTACAAGGATTGTTAATGATAAACATATCAATTTCGGTTTTAGCTTTGTTCCACAAACCGGCTTTAACAGCCAATTCGGCAATCAATCGATTATTCAAAGACGGACGCAAGCTGTTCATATTAGCCCAACCCTCAACACGTTTGATTTGGTCTAAAATATCATCTTCGGGCCAGAGATTCATATATTCGTAAGCCAGCTCATCAACCGGATTTCTCTTCCAAGCCTGTGTTAAAATATTAGCGGCTTTTCTAACCTGATTGTCATGTTCCTTGTAATAACGAGCCAAAGCAATGGCAGCAGCGACCAAGGTTTCATCCGCTTCAAAAGATTGGGAGGCAAATTTAAAGAAGTTAACCTCATCTTTTTTGGCTTTGAACTCAAAAGCTCTTTCCAAAAGCACAATAGATTTAAATCTGTCATAATTAACTTTATTAATAATTTTCTTTTTCAAGCCGGCATCAAGCACCTGCATTGCGCCTTCCCAATCTTTAGCTTTGGCGCGCAGTTCGAAAGCACTTTCAATAACCCAATACAAATCTTGACGCAATTCATAAGCCTTATTAACAGTCGCCAAAGCTTCTTTAAATTCTTTTTTCTGCATTTGGGCTTCGACGGCAGCTTTCAAGCCGATAAGTTGGACATTTTCGTTTTTCATCATTTTACCGGAGAGTTTTTCCATCTTATCAAAGTCTTTTTCACCTTTGTAAATTTTCATTTTCAAGACATCAATAATTGGGTCATCACCGATAATTTTTTTGAGCTTAGAAAGATTGGAGCGCGCTTCTTTCATATCACCTGCGGTAATAGAAGTCATAGCCTGCAAAACAAGAAGCATGGAACTATCAAAATCATGACGATTAATAATCATTTTCTCGCTGATTTTTCCGGCCAAAACATCGATAGCAGCATTTTCATCGGTATTATCTCTAAAGACGGATGTTCTGTAAACTTCTTTAAGCTGAGCTTTTTGCACGGAACGAATAATTCTGGTCAACAAATCGATAATGGCAAAAATCACCAACAAGAAGAGCATGGCTTCAGGAATGGAAAACTCAAAATAGACCTTACGCCAACTCACGGCAACAAGGCTGGCTCTGTCCATCATCCAAATAACAAAAGTAAAAATAAGTCCGAGAAAAATAAATATTGAGGTTTTTCTAGTCATGCTGCGTCTCCTTTTTAATAAAGTTTACTTTTAAAGCCGCTAAATAATAAGTTGCAATTTGCGAAATGGCTTCATCAAAAGCAATTTTAGTCTGAGCTTTTTCCATCCAAGCCAAGAGCAAAGATTCTTTTTGTAGATTCGCATTGGAAAGATGCTGTAACAATACAACAGCTTTTTTAATATTTCCTGAATTTACCAAAATTTTTATATTATCCAACTCTTGAATACTCTGATTGGTTGGCGTTTTTTCACCGTTTTTCTGCACTTTAATATATTCGCTGATTTTGCTGTTCAGACGGTCTTTCCATGTTTTTTCGGATTCTTGCTTGGTCTGTGCAATTAAGGAAAGATAAACTTCATCAAAAGACTTCATCAAATAAGCATTATTGTAAATTCCGTCAATGGCTGCTTTTTGCACCACATCCAAAGCAGGCTTTAGTTTAACATTATCAGCGGCAAGTTGGTTCAAAACCTCAGCCTCATAAATAAAACTACCGCCTTTTTCAGCAGCGTCTTTTACCATCATTGCTGCTGTCAAAACGACGGCACCCTGATCAGTGATTCGGCTCAAAACATCTAACTGTTGTTCTGCGGCATCAAGGCGCGTCAGCATTCCCAAAACTATCGCCACATCTGCTTTGGAATTAATCACGTTTTGATTAAATTTTTCGAGTGTTTCAAAGCGTTTTTCCAAAGTAGCGGTATCTTGTTTTTGCGCTTGTAAACTCTGCAACAAAGCAATTTGGGTTCTTAAATCGCTCACCTCTTGTCTAAGCAAAGCTACTTGATCAACTTCAGGTGTTGCGGATTCGCTATCTGTGTTTGCCAAAAGCTCTTTTGTTTTGGCAGATAAATCATCAACTAAATTCGGATTTTTCCAAAAGGCATATCCGCCGCCCAAAACAAGCGCAATCAACAAAACTCTAAAAGTAAATTTACCGAAAGCATGCGTTTTAACGGGCAAATTTTCGGTCTGTTCTTTTTTCTCTTTCGTATCAGCCATTTTCCCAAATTCCTTATTTGCTATTTTTATTTTCTTAGTGTATATAAATAAAAAAAACTTTCAATAAAATAACGGAAAAAAAACAATGTTGGTATTAGGAATAGAGAGCAGCTGTGATGAAACCGCAGCGGCAATAGTCAACGAAAAGAAAGAAATTTTGGGAGAATGCTTGTGGACACAGATAGAAGACCACAAGGTTTTTGGCGGTGTTGTACCGGAAATTGCCGCTCGCGCCCATTTGGAACACATTGACGAGATTGTTGAACACACCTTAAAGAAAGCCAAATTAAAACCCGAAGACATTGATGCCTTTGCCGCATCTTCCGGTCCGGGATTAATCGGCGGTGTTGTCATTGGTGTTATGGCAACCAAAGCCTTGGCTTTAGCTTTGAACAAGCCTTTTATTGCCGTCAACCACTTGGAAGGACACGCTCTGGCGCCGCGTTTGACCGGAGATGTAAAATATCCATACTTGCTGTTGCTCGTTTCCGGCGGACATTGTCAAATTTTAATCGTTCGCGGCGTTGGCGATTTTGAAAGACTTGGCACCACAATTGACGATGCGGCGGGAGAAGCTTTTGATAAGGTATCCAAAATGCTCAATTTAGGCTACCCCGGCGGTCCGATTATTGAAAAAATGGCAGAAACCGGTGACGAAACCCGCTTTGTTTTGCCGCGTCCGTTAGCCAACTCCGGCGATTGCAACTTGTCTTTCTCCGGCTTAAAAACGGCGGTTAGAAAAATCATTGAATCTTACGCTGTTGACGGCAATATCGAGCATGTCAGCTTAAACAAAAAAGACACGGCAGACATTTGCGCCAGCTTCCAATTAGCCGTTGCCGATTGCTTGATTCATAAACTTGAAAAAGCCATCAAAATTTTCAAAAAAGAATGCCCTGAAGGTAAGGATATTGTTGTTTCCGGAGGTGTTGCCGCCAATACTTATTTGCGTAAAAAAATGGCAGCTTTGGCTGAAAAAGAAGGTTTAATTTTCTCAGCTCCTCCTATCCGTTTTTGCACCGACAACGGTGTCATGATTGCTTGGGCAGGCTTAGAGCGTTTTCAAAAGGGCTATACCAACGAGCTCGACTTCAAACCTCGTCCGCGTTGGCCTTTAGATGAAAAAGCACCCAAGGCGGCAGGAGCCGGAGGCGTTAAAGCATGAGAAACAAAAAAGAAATCTTGGCAATTATGGAAATCTTCCAAAAAGAAGATCCTAATCCTCGTTGTGAGTTAGATTATAAAAATGCTTTCACATTGCTTGTTGCCGTTGTTCTTTCGGCACAAAGCACCGATAAGGGAGTTAACAAAGCCACCAAATCTCTGTTTGAAGTGGCAGACACACCGCAAAAAATGGCTGATTTGGGATTAGAAAAAATCAAAGAATATATCAAGACCATCGGTCTGTATAACAACAAAGCCAAAAACATTTTGGCTCTAAGTCAAGAGCTGGTTGCAAAATATAATGGTGAAGTTCCGGAAAACCGTGAAGCTTTGGAAAATCTCCCCGGTGTCGGACGCAAAACGGCCAATGTTGTCCTAAATGTTTGGTTCAATCAACCGACTTTAGCCGTTGACACCCATGTTATGCGCATTTCGCAAAGACTAGGTTTCAGTGAAGGTAAAACCCCTTTGGCCATTGAACAAGATTTAATGAAAGTTTTGCCGACCGAATATGTTAAAAATGCCAATCACTGGTTGGTTTTGTTCGGACGCTATATTTGCAAAGCACAAAAGCCCGATTGCGAAAAATGTCCGATTGCTTCATATTGTCATAGCAAAGATAAAAGAATATAAATATCCCCTAGTAAAAGACAACTAATAAAAAAAGGCTGATTTCTCAGCCTTTTTTTATTAACCATCTTCCAAATGCAGCAGAACCGAAACACTGATAAGCGTTGCCACCAAAGTTGGCGTACACACGGCTAAAAACGCCGGAATAGTACCGTTCAGACCAAAAGCATAAATCAGTTGAGACATAAAATAAACAATAAAACCTGTGGTAATACCCCCCACAATCAAAAACATTACCCCGCCGCGACGGTTATTAGCACGCAAAGCAAACAAAGCTGCCACCAAAACCATTGAACAAAGCAAGAAAGGCGAAACCAACAAAGAATAATAACGCATCAAATGTTTTTGCGCCGAGAAACCGGCATTTTCATAAAAACGAATGGTATCCGGCAAATCCCAAAAAGAAATAGCATCTGGCTCAACAAAGTTTTCTTTGATTCTATCCACGGTCAAAGCGGATTTATATTTCATACTGTTAAGTGTTTGGGTTGGCTTTCCTGCTTCATAAACACGCACATCTTTCAAATCAAAATAACCATCATGAAGGATGGCGGCAAAAGCTTCAATGGTTCTTTGCGGCTGCGATTGTCTGTCCATTTCAAGAATGCTGACATTTCTAAGCAACAAAGAATCATCACCTTCCTGACGAGCCGATTTTGCCTGCATCACTTGGAAAGTGTCTTCATCAACGGCTTCACGTGTCCACAAACCTTTATCGGAAAACAAAACCGCATTTGGATTTCTGGTATCAAAGCGATAATCCAGCGTTTCGTAAATTTCATACAGACGAGCGGCAATTGGGTTCACCAAAGTAATGTTTAATACGCCCAAAACAAAAACGGCAAACAAAACCGGTGTCAAAAAGCCCCAAATGGAAACACCTGCCGCACGAATAATCACAAATTCGTTACTTTTGCTCACGCGCCAAAAAGTGACCATAGCTGCAATCATCATCACAAACGGAAAAACCATATCAATGGTTTTAGGCATTTTGGTCAGAGCAATTTCCAACAAAAACCAAAAAGTAACATCTTCACGACCGGAGGCCTTACGCAAGAGCTCAACCATCTCAAACATCAAAACCACGCCGACCACCATCAAGAGGACGGAAAGGAAGTTGACAACAATTTGTTTGGCCAAATAACGACCTAAAATGGACTTTGGGTTCATTGCAGCAATCTTTTAACAGTTAATATTAACGACAAAATATATCATCATATATAAAATATCAAACTAAAAATTAGTCTTGAAGCATGGATAGATAACGTTCCACGCTGTCTGGCAAAATGATGATAATATTTTTTCCTTTCATTTCCGGACGTTGACCGAGTTTAACGGCGGCGGCAACGGCAGCTCCGGCAGAAAGACCGGCAGAAACACCTTCGAGCATACCGAGCTGTTTGGAGAAGAACTCGGCATTTTCATCGGTTATATCCATCACCTCATCAACCAAAGACTTGTCATAAAATTCCGGCACAAAACCGGCACCAATTCCGGGAATTTTATGAGCTCCGGCCTGTCCACCGTTCAAAACCGCACTTGAAGCAGGCTCCACGGCAACCACATGCAAATCAGGATTATATGTACGCAAAGTAGAAGCAATCCCTGTTAAAGTTCCTGAAGTTCCGACCGAGCAAACAAAAGCATCCACCTCACCGGCCGTATCTTCTATAATCTCAATGCTTGTGGTAAAGCGGTGTGCATCTGGGTTAGCTTGGTTAGAAAATTGACGAAGAAGAATAACATTCTCATTTTTTTCTGCCAACATATCCGCCTTGGCAATAGCACCTTGCATTCCATCTTCGGCAGGGGTCAAAATCACTTCTGCTCCAAAATGGCGCATAAGCATAATACGTTCTTTAGTCATATTTTCCGGCATGGTAATAACGAGTTTATACCCTTTGGCAGCACAAATTCCGGCCAATCCGATACCGGTATTCCCGCTTGTTGCTTCTACAAAAACGGTTTCATCGGTAATTTTATGTGTTTTTTCGGCTTGTTCAATCATATTCAAAGCCACGCGATCTTTAATGGAAAAGAGAGGATTCAAAAACTCACATTTAGCCAAAAGATGTGCTTTAACATGAAAATGTTTTGCCAAACGGGAAAGTTGCAACATCGGCGTTTTTCCGACCAATTCGGTAACTGAATTATAAATTTTTTTCATAATATAACCTCAAAACCATTCTAAAATGTTCATAAAAGGCAATTTATACTTTCATTAGGAGTAACATTGAACTACTATTAACACAAGTTTTAAAAACATAAAATAAAGAAATGAATAAAAAACTAAAAATAATTTTGGGATTAGTCATATTTTGTTCATCAATCCAAACCGGACAAGCCGCTAGTTTGGATGATATTTATCGTGACATAGTGAGAGATGATAATAGCGGTTATCTCCCGATTTTTGTCAGAAACCGCAACCGTCCCGAATTATTATTTGAAGACAAATTACCCAAAGCAGAAACAAAAGCAGAGACGAAAAAGGAACAGCCGGTAGTTAAACTTCTGGATGAAAGAAAAATCAAGCAAGATGCCATCAAAGCGGAAGCTGAAAGATGGCAAAATGCCATCAAAGCCATTCAGGCAAATAAATTTACTGCTAAAGAACTAAAAATCTTGGACGAATATGTAGCCAAAGACGACCCCAAAGCCGTTGAAATTAAAGCATGGATGCTGGCCAAAGGATACGGAGTTAAAACCAATTTAGTTGAATCTTTTTTACTTTATCGCAAGGCAGAAAAACTTGGTGTTAAAGATGCCAAAAAGAATGCGGCGCAAGTATACCGAGCCATGAACCGCGATCAAAGAGAAAGTCTGGCCAAATAAACCTACTCCTTATCAGAAAACAAATTTTGCACCGCCAACCAATGAGTATAATTGATTTTAACTTTTTGCGAAAGAATATTATTAACGGTCACCCATTCGGCTTTACCGTTTTCCGGTGTTCGCCATATACTTTTTTCGGTATCAAAACCATAGGAAGAAGCATCATAAACAATAAACATTTGCTCATAAATACAATAAGCCCCGTTTGGTTTAGCATCGTCGGCAAAATAATTTATGGTTTGCGAAAATTCTTTTGCGCCGTAATCCAGCATAAAATCTATTCCGGTTTCTTCATAGAGCTTGCGATACAAACAATCTCTGAAATCTTCTCTGCGGCTGACGGAACCTCCGGGAAATTCAGGCAAATCCACCTGTGGCGGATAGGTAAGCAAAACCTTATCATCCTTGACCAAAATGGCAAAATAGCCTTTCTGGTGCATGGGAATAATGTCCTCACCGTATTTTTGCTTTCCGTGTCTGTCAAAAAAGATATTATTCATGAGCGGAAGCTTCTTTAATCAGTTCGTTAACAAAATCATCCAAACCGGTTTGGCGCACGCGTTTCATACGCTCTCCGGAAATAATTTTTTGTACTTTTTTAATGGTTTCTTCCACATCTACATTAACAATCACATAATCAAACTCTTTCCAATGGCTCATTTTATCCAAAACCATATTCATACGCTTATCAATTTGTTCTTGGCTATCGGTAGCTCTTTTTTCCAAACGCTCACGCAAATCATGAATGGAAGGCGGCAAGAGATAAATCGTGACCACATCATCGGGAGCTTTTTGACGCATTTGTCTTGCCCCGACCCAATCCATATCAAAGAGCACATCTTCACCCACATTCAAAAAACTATCAACTTCTGAACGCAAAGTACCGTATCTGTTACCATATTGAGAGTCAACACATTCATAAAAAGCATCTTCTTTCATATATTGATTATATTGTTCATCAGAGATAAAATAATAATCCACCCCATCAACCTCGCCCTCTCTTTTGGCACGTGTTGTCACCGAAACCGAAAATTTAATATTCGGGTCGCGTTTCAAAACTTCTTTGGCAATCGTTCCCTTACCGACACCGGAGGGACCTTCAATAATAAACATGGCACCGCGGCGAACTTGTCTTAATTTATCAATAATGGCACTCATTTTGGTTCTCTCTATTCAATATTTTGTACTTGTTCTCTGAATTGTTCTATTAAAGTTTTTAAATCCATTCCATAATTTGTCAATTCAATATCGCAAGATTTTGAACAAGTTGTATTAGCTTCACGATTAAGTTCCTGACACAAAAAGTCAAGTCTACGTCCGACCGGTTCATTAGAAGATAGTAAATTTTGCGCCGTTAGAATATGTGCTTTGAGACGGTCAATTTCTTCCTGAATATCGGCTCTTGCCACATATAGAGCCACTTCTTGCGCCAACCTTTCTTCTGAAACCGGATTAGTCGGGTCAAGAAGCAAATCGAGTTGCACTTGCAATCGATTTTTAAGTTTTTCCGGTTGTGTTTTGGCAAAAGCATCAATTTTAGCAACAACGACCGCAATATTTTGCAAAATATCAAGCAAAGCCTGTCTGATTTTCTCGCCTTCTTCTTTTCTGTCATGCTGCAGTTTTTGGCAAGCTTCATCAAAGCTTGCAAGCAAGGTTTTAACTAAAATATCCGTTTCTTCTTCACTCAAAGAAACATCTTCGGTTTCGCACACCCCTTTAATCGCCAAAAGTTCGGATGTGGTTGGTTTTTGCAAAACATCTGTATGAGATTGATACAATTCAATTGCTTTTGTTGTCAAAGTATTGAGTAAATCTTCATTAATTTTCAACTGTTGTCCGGAAACATTGGAAGACAAATCCAAATAGAGCGAAAAACTGCCACGTGCAAAATTTTGCATCAAAACATTTTTACAAGGCAACGTCAAAGCACTATCCAACCAAGCAGGAACCTTCATTTTAATATCAATAGATTTGTTGTTCACGCTTTTCACTTCCCAAAACCAACTAAAATCCATTTTATCAAAATGGAACTCACCGTTTTTACGAGAAAAACCGGTCATACTGGCAACCATACCCTCAATCCTCCTTAAACTTTTTATTAGTATTTACTCATTATAATTTCCAATCGTTAATAGTAATTTAAGGAAAAAAACAAAATGCAAAACCGCAATTTAAATATATTGATTACCGGAGCCTCATCCGGTATAGGCGAGGCTCTGGCCATACATTATGCCAGAACAACCGCCAAAAATTTATTTATCTGCGGAAGAAATCCCGACCGGCTTAAAATTGTAGAAAACAAATGCCGCAACTATGGTACCGTTGTGTATAGCAAAATTGTTGATGTAACAGATAAAGAAACCATGTCCGAATGGATAAAAGAGTGTAACGATGTTGCTGAATTAAACTTGGTTATCGCCAATGCCGGTATCGGAATGGTAAACGAAACCGATCAAGCTGTTTATGATACGTTTAATACCAATGTCTTGGGCGTGTTGAACACTGTTTTACCAACCTTAGACATTTATAAAAATAACATTATTAACAAGAAAAAAGAAACCTCTTCTTTAGACCGCTTTATAACCAATATGAAAAACAAAAAACAAGCTTTTTATATTCCTTTCTGGGATAAAATTCGCTTGGGTAAAAAAGGCAATGAATTTTATCATTTACACAATCATAGCATTGCCATTGTGAGCTCCATAGCCGGTTACCATGGCTTAGCCACCTGTCCGGCATATAGTGCAACCAAAGCCTGCGTTAAGGCATGGGGCGAAGCCTTAAGAGTAAAACTCCGCAAAGACGGAATCAACATCAGTGTCATTTGCCCCGGATTTGTTCGCTCACGTATTACCGACCAAAACACTTGCCCGATGCCTTTTTTTATGGAGGGTGATGTTGCGGCCCAAATTATTGCTAAAGGTTTGAAAAAGAACAAAGGCATTATTGCTTTTCCGTGGCAACTCAGATTCGCCACTTGGCTTGTTTCTATCCTGCCCAATTGTCTGAGCGATAAAATCTATGCCAAATTACCCAACAAAGCCTGAGAAATCAGGCTTTTTTGTTTTTTATTTTTTTCTGCAAATAAAACAAAATCAAAAGACCCGGAAGTGCCATCAGGGTTGTGATGATAAAGAACAAACTCCAGCCTGTCACTTTAACCAGCGCACCGGAAGTTGAAGCAAGTAAATCTCTCGCCAAAGACATAAAAGAAGAAAGTAACGCATATTGCGTTGCCGTATAAGCCGTATTGCACAAAGAAGAAATATAAGCCACAAATGCGGTTGTACTCATTCCCCCAGCCAAATTATCGAGAGAAACCGTACCCATCAGCAAATATAAATCATTACCGGCTTGAGCTTGCCAAACATACATTAATGTTGTCAACCCCTGAAGAATACTTCCGAGATACAAACTTTTAACAATACCGAAACGATTGACGATAACGCCGCCCAAAATACCGCCGATTATGGTTGCCGCCATGCCGTAAAATTTGGTCACAAAAGCAATTTGCCCTTTGGTAAAGCCCATTGCATCATAAAAAGGCATGGTCATCGGCACCATGTAGGCATCACAAAGCTTATAAAACATCACAAAGAGCAAAACAATAAACCAAGACGGACGGGTGATAAAATCAGCAATCGGACTTTTAACTGCCGTCTGATAAAAGTTTTTCAATCTTTGGATAAAATTGCCTTCAAATTTAAGTTTCTGTTCTTTGCTTTTTTGCGGTTCACGTGAACATAAAATTGTTACCATACCTAAAACTGCACCCAAAGCCATGCAAACATAAACTTCATTCCATGTTAAAATGGTAGCCAAAAGCAGAGCAACCGCGCCGGAAAATACCGAACCGATACGATATCCTAAAATAAACATGGCCGTTCCGGCTGCTTGGTCACGGTTATCAAAACTCTCCACACGATAAGCATCAAGAACAATATCTTGCGTAGCCGAAGCAAAAACGGTTAGAAGAGCCAAAAACATCATCAAATAAACCGACTGTTCAGGTTCAACCGAAGCCATACTTAAAATGGCCAAAAGCAAAAATATCTGCGAAAAAACAGCCCAACCGCGCCGCCGCCCGAGTTTTGAAAATAAAGGAATATTAAATCTATCCACCAGAGGCGACCATAGCCATTTGAAACTATACGGTGTTTTAACCAAAGAAAACAGCCCTATCATCTCAAGCCCCACCCCGGAATCAGTCAGCCACAGAGACAAAGTGCCGCTTACGAGCAAAAAAGGAAAACCGCTGGAAAAACCCAAGCCGATCATTGTCAGCATGCGCCAATCAAAATAAACAGCCAAAGCATTTTTCCATTTTTGAATCATTTTCACTCCTATAAAAAGAGAATAACATTAAGAAGTTAAATAAATAATAATGGTCGATTATAAAAAATCGACCATTATAAAAAACAGTGTATTTAAACTAATTTTTGCCGTGAGCAGATTGTTTCTTTGCTTGATAAAGGAGAGCAAAATCAATAGGATTCAGCATAAACGGCGGCAAACCTGCCTCGGTTAAAGAAGTTGTAATAATCTGACGAGCAAACGGGAAAAGCATTCTTGGAATTTCAATCATCAAAACCGGCTCAACATGTTCCTGCGGAACATTAAGTTGAACCACGGCAGAATATGTTAATTCAATAATAAAAAATTTTTTGCTTTCGGCATCACCGTTAATGGAAAAAAGCAAATCGACATTAAAATAATTATCTTCCAAAGACTTGACATCAACATTAACATCAACACTTACTTCTGGATTTTTCTTAATTTCTTTAAAAATTTCGGGAGCATACGGAATTTCTAAAGAAAAATCTTTAATATATTGGTTATTTATCACAATAGCCGGCAATTGTTGTTTGTTTTCATTTTGCGGCTGATTATCTTGTTGCATTATTTTCTCCTCAACAACATTAAAACTAAAATTATATCAAAATTACACTTAAAAAATGCGCAGGTCAATTACTTAGATATTTTTTAATAAAGATATTTTATATTGCGAAGAAAAGAAAAAACACCTATATTATTTTTATCGAAATATGAAAGAGGAAAAAGATAAAAATGGGACAATATATTGACATCATAATACTTTTGTTGGTTGTTGTGTTTATTTTGCAACGCTTAAAATCTGTTTTGGGCACACGTCCGGAAGGAGAAAGCACAAAATTATCGGAAGAAAGTGCCGCTAAAATCTTTGATATTATCATGAAAGAAGCTGAAAAACACAAAAAAACAGAACAAAACAAAGAAGAAATTAAAGATGTCAATTTGACCGAAACTCAAAAAACTTTGGCACAAATTCCCAATTTTGAAGAAAACAACTTTTTATCAGGTGCTAAAAAGGCTTTTGAAATCATCTTAACGGCATTCAGTAAAGCTGATTTAGAAACTTTGGAAATGTTGGTTAATAAAACCATTTATAACAAATTCAAAGACATTATCGAAAAAAGAAAAGAAGAAGGCATCACTGCCGAGTTAGATTTTATCGGTTTTGACAAAGCAGAAATCGTTGATGCCAAAATAAATAAAAACAACATTGCCAAAATCACGGTAGAGTTCATTTCGCAACAAGTTAATTTACTCAAAGATAAAGAAGAAAAAATCATTGAAGGCGATGATCAATATATTCAAACCATCACCGATAAATGGACATTTGAAAAAGCCATCACCTCAACCAACCCCAACTGGATTTTGGTCTCAACAAAGAAATAAAAATATGAAACATATTGCTTTTATTTTAGGTTTAAGCCTGTTTTTAAGCTCTTGCGGAGAAGAAACCTCAACACCGACAAGTATGGAAGACTTAAGTTTGAAAAAAAGCAAATATACAGACCTCATCAACTGGCAAGAAGATGATGTCAGTATGGCGATTAAAGCCTTCAAAAAATCTTGCGAAAAAATAAAAGATAAGAAAAATGAATATATAGACAGCTTATCTGCCATCAAAATTTCTACGGCAGATTATAAAAAACTTTGTCACAATCTAAAAAACGTGCGCCCAACCAAATATAAAGACTTTTTGGAACAAAACTTCACACCTTATTTAGTAGAATACCAAGGCTCACCTGAAGGAAAATTCACCTCATACTATGAAACCGAGTTACATGCTTCATATCACAAATCAGATAAATACAAATATCCGGTCTATGGTCGCCCCTTTGATATGATAGAGCTCAACTTGCAAGATTTTGATAAATCTTTACCCAACAAAAGATTAGTCGGACGAGTCAAAGGCAACACGTTCATTCCTTATTACACACGTGCCGAAATTCACGATAAACCTTTAAATGCGCCGATAATTTTGTGGGCAGATAACGAGGTTGATATTTATGTTATGCAAATTCAGGGTTCCGCCGTTGCCAAAATGGAAGACGGTTCAAAGGTTCGCATTGGCTATGCCGACAACAACGGCAGAACCTTCAAGGGCATCGGCAGCATCTTATTAGAAGAAAAACTCATCAAACCCGGACAAGCATCCATGGGCAAAATCAAAAAATGGCTCAAAGAAAACCCTGATAAAGCTCTTTCACCCATGAACAAAAATGAAAGATATGTTTTTCATCGCTTGGTCAATGCCGATGGTCCGATTGGCGCGCAAGGTGTTTCTTTAACCGCCGGCAGAAGTTTGGCGGTAGATAGAAAATATATTCCTTTGGGAGCATTATTATGGCTGGAAACAACCGGTCCGGACAAAGAAAGCATCAACAAATTGGTTGTTGCTCAAGATGTCGGCGGAGCCATTAAAGGTGCTGTTCGCGGAGATTATTTCTGGGGTTCTGGCGGAGACGAAATTTTGGAAAAAGCCGGTCGAATGCACGCCAATGGACAATATTACATTCTTCTACCCAAATCAACTGAGGTAAAATAACATGGCAACAAAAGCAGACAAAATGGTTTTCAGAGCCTTAAAAACAGCCGTAGAAAAAGACCAACTCCGTTTATATATGGATTATGGTAAAGTCAACCGCCCCGGCTCACCTATATATAATCCGTGGGAATGTTTGCTTCCAATTCTCATCCCCGTACTCATTGGCTTAATGCTCATCATTTTAGTCGGAGTCATCTTCGGATTATTGTTTATTGTTGCCATGATTATGGTTTACAGCACTTACTTCAAAAAAAAGCTCTATCATAAAGTCATAGAAAGAACCAAGGCCTATCTCATTTCGTCATACGAAAACTGCGAAAATTTATGGAAATTCGGCGGCATTGTTTTGGTAAATGCCGAAAACAAAAAACTTGGCTGTGTTGCGCCTGAAGGCGATTGGAAAGAGTTTGTCATTTTAAACTTTTCCGATTATATGTTGGATAAAAAAACGGAAGAAACCAAAAAAGATGAAAAACAACCAACCGAAAATAAGTAAAGAAGATCTAAGCCTGTGGTTTGAGACCACCAAAGACATACAAACCATTCCGCAAACAGAAGAAATTGAGCGTCCGACAAAAGAATTTCCGCCCATTCGCAATAGTATTGACAATTCTGCGGTTTATCATGGCAACAAATTAAATGATTTAGCCATCGGACAAATTGCCGATTTAGATAAAAACACGGCAACCAAATTCAAACGCGGCGAATTCAAAATTGAAAGAAGATTAGATTTGCATGGATATACCGAAGATGAAGCATGGGAAGCCGTAACCAACTTTGTAAAAAACGCTTATATTGACAATTTGCGTTGTATTTTGATTGTCACCGGCAAAGGTCGTCCGCATCCGGAAGATGAAGAAATCATACCGCGCCGAGGTATTTTGAAAGAAAAAGTCCCGCAATGGCTCAATTCCCGAGAATTAAGACCATTAATTTTAAGTATCAGCTATTCACAAATCAAAGACGGCGGCGAAGGCGCTTTATACATCCTGCTAAGAAGAAAAAGATAACTATTGTTTGTTTTCACATTCAGGTTCTGCCAGCCAAATAGCACCTTTTATCTTATTTTGCAAAAATTCGTTATGCAAATTAATTTCCTCTTCAGATAAAGGAAAATGCCGTACTGCTCTAATCTTTCCGTCTGTCGCGCCAAACTGAACTTCTGCTGTTTGTTGAGATATTTTTTTCTTCTCATCAAACATCATAGACGGTTCTTGACCGCCAATCAGTTGCAAATACACTTCGGCCAAGAGCTCAGCATCAAGCAAGGCGCCGTGTTTGGTACGGTTTGAGTTATCAATATTAAAACGTTTACAAAGCGCATCCAAATTAACACGTGTTCCCGGAAACATATTACGGGCAATTTCCAACGTATCAATCACTCTATCCCAAGAGAATTCAGGTTTATTCAGAGCCTTTTGCTCAAAATTGCAAAAAGTAATATCAAATTTAGCATTATGCGCCACCAAAATTCCGTCATCACCGACAAAATCGAGCCATTCATCAACTATCTTGTCAAAAGTCGGAAAATCTTTCAAAAAGTCATAAGAAAGCCCATGTACTTTAAAAGCGTCTTCGGGGACTTCACGTTGCGGATTAATATATTTATGAAAAGTTTTTCCGGTCGGAACATGATTAATAAGTTCAACTGCACCGATTTCGACCAATCTATCACCTTTATCAGCATCAAAACCTGTTGTTTCCGTATCAAAAACAATCTCTCTGACCATTATATAATCCTATCCGTTCAAACCATTAATAATTTCCAAAGCCGAAATTTTAAGCAAATTCATGGGAACATCTGTTTCCACCACCCAATCGGCTTTTGCCACTTTTTCTTTTTGGCTCATTTGCTTATCTATAATCTTGTCGACATGCTCTGCGGAGACCTTATCTCTTTGCATAACGCGTTGTTTTTGCACTTTTTCGTCAACATTAACGGTAATAACAAAATCGCAATATTTATCCCAACCGAGTTCAAACAAAAGCGCAGCATCTAAAAACAACAAATCATTTGTCTGCGCATTTTTTCTGATAAGAGCTTTGAGTTGTTTTTTTAAAAAAGGGTGAATTAAATTTTCCAATTTTTGCAATTGCAGCTTATCATCAAACACCAGCATACGCAATTTTCTTTTATCAAAAACACCATCTGTTTGAGCTTGCGGGAAGTTTTGCAAAATAACATTAATAAATTCAGGCTTAAAATAAAGTCTTCTCACCCAAGCATCGGCATCAAAAACCGGATATCCGAGTTTTTTAAATATATTTGCCAAAGTTGTCTTTCCGCATCCGATAGAACCGGTAATCGCCGCCAAAATCATAATTCTTACCTTAAACATTTGATATATAAAAAAAAACGGAGTTATTAACAGAATATTAACTTTTTGTGCATAACTATCTCGCTTTAATGTCCTTATACAATTTAATCCGCGTATTGCAAAATCCAAACTCAGAGTTATATACAGGCACCAAAACTTATCCCTCCTTGTGGATATTAAAAAAATCAAAAATTAAAGTTTTGAATCCGGTTATGGTGTTTATGAGGTTGAAAAAGAATCCAAAAAGCTAAATTTTATTAATCTTTTGTTAACGATTCGTTTTAAAACAAACATTTGTGGACAACTCTGTTTATGAAAACTTATCCACAAAACTCACAGAGATATACAAATAACTACAAAACTTTTTTAAATATTTTTAGCCCTGCGGGGCTGTTAATAAAAAATTAACTTAATTATTTAATATAATCTCGGCAGGTGAAAATATTTTTTTACATTCTTCTTCTTTGCCAAATATAATTGACAAAAATGAAATAAAAGAATATATAAAAAATTACCTACCGAACATATTTATTAAAAATACTTAATAAATTCTTTACAGCAGAAATTTATTCCCAAAAATTTAAGGTAAGCATGAATTTACAAGAACTAAAGCAAAAATCTCCGAAAGAACTCCTAACAGAGGCAGAGGACCTTGGTATTGAAGATGCTTCTTCAATGCGTAAACAAGACTTAATGTTTGCAATTTTAAAGAAAGTTGCCAGCGAAGACAATATAATCTATGGAGAAGGCACAATCGAAGTTCTGCAAGATGGCTTCGGTTTTTTAAGATCCAGCCAGTCAAACTACCTTGCCGGTCCGGATGATATTTATGTTTCTCCTTCTCAAGTTAAAAAATTTGGTTTACGAACCGGCGATACCGTAGAAGGAGAAATCAGAGCTCCCAAAGACAATGAACGCTATTTTGCCCTGACAAAAGTAAACAGAATAAATTTTGCTGATCCTGAACTTTCCAAACTCCGAATAAATTTTGATAACCTTACTCCTCTTTATCCTACTGAAAAATTAGATTTTGACATTATTTGCGGCGACAAAGACTATACCACCCGCGTGATAGATTTGATTGCCCCGCAGGGTAAAGGTCAACGTGGTTTGATTGTGGCACCCCCGCGTACCGGTAAAACCGTTATGTTGCAAAACATAGCTCACGCCATTGCTACCAATCACCCCGAAGCCTATTTAATGGTTTTGCTGATTGATGAACGTCCGGAAGAAGTGACCGATATGATGCGTTCCGTTAAAGGTGAAGTTATTTCTTCTACCTTTGATGAGCCGGCATCACGTCACGTTCAAGTTGCCGAAATGGTCATTGAAAAAGCCAAAAGATTGGTTGAAACCAAAAAAGACGTTGTCATTTTGCTTGATTCTATCACCCGTTTAGGGCGCGCTTACAATACAGTTATTCCATCATCAGGAAAAGTTTTGACCGGTGGTGTTGATGCCAATGCTTTGCAACGTCCGAAACGCTTGCTCGGTGCCGCTCGTAATGTAGAAGAAGGCGGTTCTTTAACCATTATTGCCACAGCTTTGATTGATACGGGTTCACGTATGGATGAAGTTATTTTTGAAGAATTCAAAGGTACCGGTAACTCAGAAATCATTTTGGATAGAAAATTAACCGATAAACGCTTGTTCCCGACCATTGATATTACCCGTTCTGGCACCCGAAAAGAAGAATTGTTGGTTGATAAAGCAACCTTGTCCAAGATGTGGGTTTTGCGCCGCGTTTTGATGCAGATGGGCATGACCGACGGTATGGAATTCTTGCTTGATAAGCTCAAACAGAGCAAAGATAATCAAGATTTCTTCAATAACATGAATTCTTAAAAATTAAAAAAGCTCCTGAAAAGGAGTCTTTTTTTACCCGAAGATGAAATGATAAATTTCATCCATGGTTTTGAATATATGCTTTATGCCTAGGGCTTTAACCTGAGCAATATATTCTTCATTATTGTTCATTTTACTACCGACAAAGGCAATAGTTTCCATTTTTGCTGCCAAACCGGCTTTGAGTCCGGCGAGTGAATCTTCAATAATCAAGCAATTTTCAGGTTTTTCTCCCATTTTTTCGGCAGCAAACAAAAATAAATCAGGTGCGGGCTTTCCCTGAGCAACCATTTCAGAAAGAAAAACTTTATCCGGCGTAAATAATTTATCTATTCCCACAGACTTAAGTTTCACTTGGGTTTTTTCTTTAGAGCCGCCGGTAGCAATACATTGTTTAATATCTGTTCTGGCAAAAATTTTTTCAATATTTGGCGTAAGCGAAATACCTTTGCCTAAAACTTGTAAATCGAGTTTGGTTCCTTCGTCTTCAAATTTTTTATCAACGTCAAAACCCATTTTTTGCAAAGTTTGCAATCTGGTAGTCCAGTGCATTCCGCCAAGATAGTGATTAGTGGTTTTTAAATCCCAATCGATATTAAAATATTTTTTGAGGAGTTGACGTCGATTTTCCATCCACAAACATTCGGTATCGGCAATCACGCCATCGAAATCCCAAACTATTAATTTTTTAGAAAGATTATTCATTGCGCAATTCATAGTAGAAAAAATTGAGTCCGTCAAAAGCCCGTAGAAGCACTTTTCAAAAATTCTACGATAGTTTTATTAAAAAAATATAAACCCCCTCTCAAAAGTCAAAAAATCGGCTTTTTTTTAGAGTCGTTTTTTAAAACTTGCTTTCATAAAACAATCTCGCTATAAAAACACCATAAGGAGATATAAAAATGACAAACCAAACCATTTATGCATTATCTACTGTTTACGGTAAGTCTGGTGTGGCAGTGATTCGTGTTTCTGGAGCCGAGGCATTAAAAGCCATTGAGCTGATGACGAATATTGACGTTAAGAACATCAAACCGCGCTATGCTTATTTTGCCAAGTTGCATAATTTGGATAAAACTGAGAACTTGGATGAAAGTTTGGTTTTGTATTTTAAGGCACCTAATTCTTTTACCGGAGAAGACATTGTTGAGTTTCAAACGCATGGTTCCAAAGCCGTGATTAGCTCGGTAATGAATTGCCTGAGCCAAATTGAAGGTTTTAGAATGGCTGAGCCCGGTGAATATTCCAAACGTGCCTTTTACAATGGCAAAATGGATTTGACCGAAGCTGAAGGTTTAGCAGATTTGATTGATTCGGAAACATCTGAGCAACAAAAATACTCCATGCGCCAAATGGAAGGCGGATTAAAGAACTTATATGAAAATTGGCGTGCCGAGCTGGTTAAGATGTTAGCACACTTGGAAGCTTTTATTGATTTTCCCGATGAAGATATTCCATCTTCTGTTATTGATAACATGAATAACACTGTATTTAAACTTGAAAACGAGATAAACAGCCACTTGAACAGTGATTCAATCGGTGAGAGATTGCGTGAAGGTTTCAGGGTTGTGATAGTTGGCGCGCCCAATGCCGGAAAGTCAAGTTTATTAAATGCCATTGTTAAAAGAGATGCCGTAATTGTATCTGATATTGCCGGTACCACGCGTGATGCTATTGATGTTCATTTAGACTTGAACGGTTATCCGGTGATGTTTACCGATACGGCCGGTTTGCGTGAAACTGAAGAAGAAATTGAAAAAATGGGCATTGATATTGCTTATAGCAAAATTCATGATGCCGATTTAGTTATTTGCTTGTTTGATGCTTCTGTAGACACTGTTCAAGTCTTTGATAAAATAAAAGATTCATTTAAAAACAAAGCTTTGTTTGTTGCAAATAAAAGTGATAAATTAACATCTGAACAATGTTCAGAATTAGAAAAATCTGGTTGTTTGGTTATATCAGCCAAGCAAAAACAAGGCGTTGATAAAGTTTTGCAAGCCATTTCAAAAAATATACAAGAACGCTTTACTTCAAACTCCAACCTTTTGATTACGCGAAGCCGATATAGAGAAGCTTTGCAAGATGTTCTGGAAAATCTGCAAAACTTTGGCTTTGATAAAGAAATTGAATTGACGGCTGAAGATGTTCGCCTTGCTGCCCGCGCTTTGGGTAAAATCACCGGAAGAATAGAAGTGGATGAGATTTTAGATAAAATCTTTGGCGATTTCTGCATCGGTAAATAATTGTCACATTTCTTTAAAATCTAAAAACTTGACTCTCTGCCTGTTTTAGCTTATAAAACAATCACTATCTTTTATTATTAACCTTTAAAGCATTATTTTATGGAAAAAAGTTTTGAAAATTCAGTTTTTATCGAATTAAAAAATTACAAAGGTTTTGTCTTCAATCCTATGCGGATTTTTAATGTTTTGTATGACGAAAGTTCAGAAAACAGAACACCTGTGATAGAAGATATAATCCAGAGAGAAGCTTTTTTGGCATTTACTGACAAGTTGCATACATTCAGAAGCGGTGGTGCTTTTGAATCATTCACTGAGATAAGTTTTGTGAAGAATTCAAAAAGTAAAGATTTGCAACAATTGTGTGAGTATTTTGCTGCAGTTGTTGACGATTTTAAGTCAACATACGACGAAGAAGATCCGTACTATTCATATAGTTACGCTGTCTTACTTATTTCAATAATCACAGCAACGGGAGGCTACTTTCCAGATTCTTTATTATACAAGTTTGTGCATTTCTGTCGCAAGAATGCCATCCTCAAAATTTAAAACAGAGGTATATGGATTTAAAAGACTGTCTTTTGACAGTCTTTTTTTTATGCCTTTTATTGATTTCTAAATTTTTTTGATTATAATGCCGGCAAGAATTAAATAAAATTTTTTAAGGCCTTATAAATAATGAATAAAATTTACGATGTAATTGTAGTCGGTGGTGGACACGCCGGCTGCGAAGCCTGCGCGGCTGCTGCCAGAACCGGAGCCAAAACCGCTTTGGTAACTCACCATATTGATACCATTGGCGCCATGTCATGCAATCCGGCTATTGGTGGTTTGGGTAAAGGACATTTGGTCAGAGAGATTGATGCTCTTGATGGTTTGATGGGACGCGTGATTGATAAAGGCGGCATTCAATTCAGAATGTTGAATGCTTCCAAAGGTCCGGCCGTAAGAGGTCCTCGAGCCCAAGCAGACCGAGAATTATATAAAAAATACATGCTTGAGGCTTTGCAAGAACAAGATGATTTGGATATTATCGAAGCAACCGTTGAAGGTTTAATCATCAATGACAATCAAGTTGAAGGTATCATCTTAGCAAACGGAGATGAAATCAGAGCTAAAGCCACGGTTTTAACATCAGGCACCTTTTTAAATGGTGTTATGTTTGTTGGACATCAAGCCACGGTTGGCGGTCGTATCGGTGAAGAAAGTTGCACCGGTATAACACCGTATTTAAAGCAATTAGGCTTAAAAGTCGGTCGTTTGAAAACCGGAACCCCTGCCCGTTTGAACGGCAAAACCATTCATTGGGAGAAGTTGGCGACACAAGACGGTGATAACCCGCCTGTTCCTTTTTCTTATTTAACGGATAAAATTACCAATCCGCAGATTCAATGTTATGTCACTCATACCAATGAAAGAACCCACAAAATCATTCGTGATAATTTTGACAAATGTGCTTTATTTTCAGGTTTGATTACCGGTATCGGTCCGAGATATTGCCCGAGTATTGAAGATAAGTTGGTCAAGTTTGCCGATAGAACCAGCCACCAAATTTTCTTGGAACCGGAAGGTTTGAACACCGATGTTGTTTATCCGAACGGCATTTCCACTTCTCTACCGGCAGATGTTCAAGATGCTTTCATTCATACTATGGAAGGTTTGGAAGATGTTGAAATTTTGCGCTATGCCTATGCCATTGAATATGATTATGTTGATCCGCAAGAATTGGATAACAGATTAGCTGTTAAAAAAGTTCCCGGATTATTCTTGGCCGGACAAATTAACGGTACAACAGGCTATGAAGAAGCCGGAGCGCAAGGTTTGGTTGCCGGTGTCAATGCGGCTTTGTATGCTGAAGGCAAAGGCCGAGAATTTGTTGTTGACAGAAGTGAAGCCTATATCGGCGTAATGATTGATGACTTAATCACCAAAGGTGTTGATGAACCGTATCGTATGTTCACTTCTCGTTCAGAATATCGTTTGTTCTTGCGTGCTGATAATGCCGATCGCCGTTTGACTGAAAAAGGTCATGAAATTGGTTGTGTCGGCGAACATAGATACAGTGTATTTAAAGCTAAAAAAGAGCAAATCGAACATTATTCCGAACTCTGCCAAACTTTGCAAACAACCTACAAAGAGATTGATGCTTTGGGTTTGAATGTCAAACGTGACGGGACCAAAAGAACACCGTTTAACTTGATGAGTTATGAAGAAGTTTCACGTGAAACAATCAATAAACTCTTTCCTGAATTAGCTGATATGCCGGATGTTGTTTATGAGGCAATCGAGATTGAAGCTCGCTATGCCGGATACATCAAACGCCAAATGGCGGATATTGAAGTTTTCAAAAAAGATGAAAATCTTAAATTGAAAGAAGATATTGATTATAGCAAAATTGGCGGCTTGTCACGAGAGATGGTTGCCAAGTTGAGCAAGGTCAAACCTTCAACTATCGGTGAAGCTTCTCGTATCCCCGGCGTTACGCCGGCGGCAATAACCGCGATTTTGGGTTATGTAAAGAAATAAATAACACTGTATTTAAAGAGGCTATGATAAAATTTAGCCTCTTTTTTTGTGTCAGATTTACCAAAAATTAAAGAGCAGATTCTATAATAAAAAAACATTCTGAATATGGAGTCTGTAATGAGTGAAAATTTCTTTATTCCTGATAGCTTGAAAGTCAACGGCGGAAATCCGATTTCGGGCGACATTAAAATCAGCGGGGCCAAGAACTCAATTTTGGGATTGATGGCTGCTTCTTTGTTGACCGATGATGTGGTAACGCTACGCAATGTTCCCTATATTACCGATGTTTTGGAAATGGGGCATATTATGCGTGATATTGGCGTTGATGTACAATACAATCCGCAAAAAAGAATTTTGAAACTCCATGCAAGTAAAATCGTAAAAAATGAAATTTCGCACCAAGCCGCACATTTCAGAGCAAGTTACTATCTTTGGGGATCACTGCTGGCACGTTTTTGCAGAACAAAAGAATTTAATAGTTTAAAAGTTTGCCTTCCTGGAGGATGTTCTTTTGGCGGAAAACGCCCCACAGACTTTCATGAAGAGTTGATAAAAACAGTTTTTGGCGCAACAATCAGTGTTGAAACCAAAGAAAATGAAAAATACTCCTATTTAAAGTTTCAATTGCCTAAAAAAGAGAATAGTGAGCTATGTCCGGTTTACACAACATTTAAATCATCACATGGAGCAACGTTCCACTGGTTATTATCAGTTGCCGGTTCTGATAATTGCAAAATGATGTATAACGCATCTTTAGAGCCGGAAGTTTCAAACCTGATTGCTATGTTACAAAAAATGGGTTTGGGCTTAATTGGCAACGAAAGAACCGGTATCATTTATGATGGAAAAAACCGCAAATTATTGAAGGGGGTAGATTTTGAAGTTATCCCTGATAGATTAGAGGCAGCGACTTATGCTTTGCTCACATTGTCAACCAAGGGGGCAGTTGAGTTGAATGGAATTAATTTTGAACATTGTTCTCCTTGGCTGGGACAGTTGGAAAGAATGTTCTCACGCGGAATTTATTATTCAACCGACCGCAAAAAACTCTATTTGGATTTTAGAAAAGCCAAACCCTATGACGGTTTTATCATGCAAGTAACACCCTTCCCCGGATTTGAAACCGATTTACAACAAATCTGGACACCCATTTTGGCACAAGCCAAAACCGGTTCTGTTATTTCAGACTTAATTTGGCCCGGGCGCTCTGCTCATTTGGTGCAAATGGCAAAATTTGGTTTACAAAGTAAGTTTTATCAATTTGATGTAAACAGCGGGCAACAAGGAAGTGTAAAAAACTTATATATCAATGTTGAGCCGTCTTCATTTCATGCTGCCAAAGCTCAAGGTACGGATTTACGCGGAACCATGGCGACAATAATGCTGGCTGTCACGGCAAAAGGCGAAAGCATCATCGATAATCCGAGTTTTGCACTGCGAGGCTATCCAAATTTGTTAAAAAATTTACAAGACCTTGGTGTTGATATTTCTGCATCAACAGAAGGAAGAAAAATTCAAGCTTTACCGGAGTTATAAATGCAAAATTTTACCTTACATTGTCACACGCATGCACTTGATTGTTTTGATGGTCATAACGCGGCTGATGAAATGATTAGCCAAGCCGAAAAAATGGGCTTTGACGCAATCGGTATTTCCAATCATTTTTGCTATCACCCGAACATGATTTTGTGTAGTCCGATGTTTTTCAATGATGAAAACAAAGTCTTGGATGCGCATTTAAGAATTATTGATGAAGTAAGGTCAGCAGCTGTTGAACATAAAATCAAAGTTTATGTTGGCGCTGAGGTAGATTTCTTTCCTTCTGCCGTTTGGCGAAATGCTTTTGAACGTCTGATGAAAAAGCTCGATTTTGACTATTTGATAGGATCAAACCACTATATTCGCACGGCAGATGAATCGCAAATTTATAACATTTATCACTTAGATTGCTTGCCCCCTAACCTCTCTGCCGAAGAGTTTAGAGAGTTAGTGCAACAACATTGGAATAACGTGGTTTACACGGTAGAAAGCGGCTATTTTGATTTTTTGGCACATCCCGATTATTGCGTGGTTAAAATTCCTGATGTTCCGGAATTTGAAGAAAACCGTTGGAAGATTATTGAAGCATTAGATAAAACAAAGATGCCGTTTGAAGTCAACACAAGTGGCTACAATCGTATAGATATGCAACATCCATGCGATTGGATGTTACAAGAACTTTGCAAAAGGAAGATACCAACATTGTTGAGCGATGATGCTCATTCAACCGCCATGATAGGACAGCATTTTGAAAGAGCTGAAAATCTGCTTCAAAAATTTGGCTGCAAAGAACGTTTGAATTTGGATTTTCTTCAGAAATAGATTCAATGAATATGGTTTAAGTTTTTGTATTTAGATTCTTTTCTTTTTATTTTAAAATATGTGTTTATAACTGTTCTTTTTGTATTTTAAATTTTGCAAAAAAAATCTATAAATATTTTATGCAAAATTTTATGGGAAAATACAATGTTTCACGTGAAACATTTGAACTGTTAAAAGCCTACGAAGCCAGCTTGGTTGAGTGGCAAAACAAGTTCAATCTGGTCAGCAACTCTTCTTTACAAGATTGCTGGAATCGTCATTTTGTTGACTCTGCACAGTTGTTTAAGTTTATTCCGGAAACCGCTAAAACCCTGCTGGATTTTGGTTCTGGGGCTGGCTTTCCGGCTATGGTAATTGCTATAATGGCAAAGGAAAAAACACCGTATTTAAAAATAAGCTTGGTGGAAAGTATTGCTAAAAAAACACTGTATTTAAACGAGGTGAAAAAAATCTGCGGCCTTGATGTTGAAATTTTGAACCAAAGAATCGAATCTTTGCCTAAAAAGAAAGTTGATGTCATCACTTCTCGTGCGATGGCATCTTTAAAAGAGTTGTTAAAATACACGCAAGCTTTTTGCTCAGATAAAACTGTTTGCATCTTCCCCAAAGGCAAAAAATATGCCGAGGAGATAGAAGAAGCAAAAAAAGACTGGAATTTTGATTGTCAAGTTTTTGACAGTGAAACCAGTGATGAAGGAAAAATTTTGGTTATCAAACACATATTGAAGAAAAAGGGAGGTAAATAAATGCCAAGAGTAATTGCTATTGCCAATCGAAAAGGCGGCGTGGGAAAAACCACAACCACCGTTAATGTTGCCACAGCCATGGCTGCTGCCGGTAAAAAAGTTTTGGTTATTGACTTGGATCCGCAAGGCAACGCTTCCACTTCAATGGGTGTGAACAAACGCGGTCGCATGTCTTCTTCATATGAAGTTTTGATTGGTGAAGCAAAATTGTCTGAAGCAATCGTCTGGACGGAGATTCCAAATTTTTCAATCGTCCCCTCCTCTCCAGATTTGGCTGGTGCTGAAATCGAATTGGTCGATGTTGAAAAAAGAGAATTTCGCCTGAAGAATGCTCTTGCAGAACAAGCAGTCAATTATGACTATATTTTAATTGACTGCCCTCCTTCATTAAGTTTGATAACGATTAATGCTTTGGTTGCAGCAAATGCCGTCATTGTTCCGTTGCAATGTGAATTTTTGGCTTTGGAAGGTATTACCGATTTGATTCGCAACATCAATCAAATCAAAAAAATCTTCAATCCCGATTTGGAATTGCAAGGCGTTGTTTTAACCATGTATGACAAAAGAAACAATTTGTCTCAACAAGTTGAAGATGATGTCAGACACTTCTTTGGTAAAAAAGTTTATCAAACCGTTATTCCGAGAAATGTTCGCATTTCGGAAGCTCCGTCACATGGCAAGCCTGTATTAATTTATGACTTTAAGTGCCCCGGAGCACAAGCATATATCAGTTTAACCGGTGAAGTTTTGAAAAGAGAAAAGGAATTATTGGCATGTTAGAAGATAATAAGAAAAAAAGTTTGGGGCGCGGTTTGGGAGCGTTGCTCGGCGGAGATGATGTTGATTTAGATGTATTGATGGAAATGCCGGTTGAAAAACACCCAAGCGAAAATGTACAACCCCGTAATGTCAATACAATTAATATAAATGATTTGCGCGCCGGAAAATATCAACCGCGTACCGAGTTTGATAAAGAAGCCTTAGACGCCTTGGTTGAATCCATCAAAGAAAAAGGAGTTTTGCAACCCCTTCTGGTTAGAAAACAAGGTGATAAATATGAGATTATTGCCGGTGAGCGTCGTTGGCGCGCAGCGAAAGAAGCCGGTTTAAAAGAAGTTCCTGTAATTGTTAAAGAATTTTCCGATCAAGAAGCCTTAGAAGTTGCTTTGGTTGAAAACTTGCTGCGCGAAAACTTAAGTGCCATTGAAGAAGCCGAAGGTTTACAGAGATTGATTACTGAGTTTTCTCACACACAAGAAGCCTTATCACAAATCGTCGGCAAATCCAGAAGTCATATTGCCAACACATTAAGATTGTTGAATTTGCCGCAAGAAATTCAAAATATGGTAAAAGAAAACAAACTTTCTGCCGGACACGCCAGAGCTTTGGTTGGCTTAGATAATGCCGTTGAGTTGGCTAAACAAATTATTGCCAAAGATCTGAACGTCCGTCAGGTTGAAGAACTGGTTGCAAAACAAAAAGAACCGAAAAAAGAAAAAGTTGTCGTAAAAAAAGACCAAGATTTAACCGATATTGAAAATGATCTAAATAAAGAACTCGGCTTAAGAATCAAAATTACACCGAGCAAAATGGGTGGTGGTAAAGTTGTGTTACAATATGCCTCTCCTGCAGAGTTGGATATGATTATCGAGATTTTAGATAAAAGCAAAAAAAATATGAAAAATCAAAACTCGAACACTGTATTTAAATCAGAGCCTGTTGCTCAAAGCAACGAGAAATTTACAATTAAAGTGGTTGACTGATGTTTTTGATAAAATATTTCATCATAGCTTTAATTGTCATCGGCACCTTTGTTGCCGGTTCATTGGGAATAGGAGGAGAAGACTGGCTTGCCAAAATCGGCTGGGCGCTGTTTTTTATAATCGGTTTTCTCATTCTGAATTTTATTGCCAAAATTGCATGGCGGATATTATTTTTAATTTTGAGTGTGTTTTTTATGATTTATTTGTTGAGCTATTTTGAAATAATAGAGTTCAGCTTGCCGGGAATAAATCATGCCACGCAAGAATTGATAGAAGATGTAGATATTAGAAAAGGTCTTACCGAAAAGTAAGACCTTTTTTAATTAAATTCGGTAACCATATATTTACTAAAGCAGAATATAAATGTAATATTCAATAGAAGTTACAAAAAAGATGTAGGTGAAGAAAATGGGCTTTCTGAAAAAAATTTTAACGGCATTAGGTGCTTTTCTCCTTATTTTTTGGGGCGGAGCCGGAACACAAAGCAAAAGTTTGATGATGCAAGGCGGCGGATTTATACTTTTCTTAATCGGCTTGGTTGTTTTATACATCTTTGTAAAAATGGCATGGCGTGCCATGGGGTGTTTGCCGTCGTTTTTAATTTTTGCCGGTATAATAACCTTCATTGTCTATGCAATCGGCGGCTTTAATAATGGTATTAACGGGGTTATTCCGACATTAAAATCTTTTTTGGGGCAAAGTGACAAGCAAGCAGCTCCGTCGATGATGGTCTTAACGGAAGAAGAAATAGATGGCTTGGATGCTTCGGAAGAGGGAATGATAGATGGTGCCGAACTAAATGATGTTCCGCAATTACGACAACCGACACCACACGCCCAAACCGCAAAAACATTTGAACAAGTTTTACAAAACTTTGGCGGTAAAAAACAACAAGCCCAGCGCCCAGCAAGCCCGCAAGATTATCCGTCAATAATCGGACCTGTTCGCGTTGTAAACGGCGATACTTTGATGATGGAAGGTCGGTATATTCGTCTGTTTGCCATCGATGCTCCGGAAGCCGACCAAACATGCGCCAACAAAATGGGCAGAGCTTATCATTGTGGTCGCGTAGCTGCCACTTGGTTGCGTGATTGGCTGATGGATAATCCGGTAGAATGCCACATCATGCAACAAGATAAAAAAGGCAATATGATGGGCGTTTGCTCCTTAGGGCAATATGATATCGGCGCAGCATTGGTTAATGCCGGTTGGGCAATTGCCTACACCAAATACTCGGATGTATATGTTCCTTATCAAGAGCAAGCAATGAGCCGCCGAGATGGTTTGTGGCAAGGAAAATTCTATAGTCCGGAAGATTGGCGTAAAATGAAAGCCAGAAAACCAAATATCAAAATCACCAAGCCTAAAAAAGAGCGCAAAAGCATGCTTAACTTTTAGGAGCCGAGATGGAAGCGGTTTATTCATATTTATCAAAAACGGAAGCCGACACGGTTTCATTGGGACAACGAATTGCAAAAATAGCTCAAAAGGGCGATATCTTTGCTCTTGATGGAACTTTGGGCATGGGAAAAAGTGTTTTTAGTCGAGCTTTTATACAAAGTTTAGTTGGCAATACGGATGTTCCGAGCCCAACATTTACCTTGTTGCAAACTTATGATGCTCCGGATTTTGAGATTTATCATTTTGACCTGTATCGCCTAAAAGACCCTGACGAGATTTTTGAGCTTGGTATGGAAGAAGCGATGTATCAAGGTGTTTGTTTGATTGAGTGGCCGGAAAAAATGGGAGGTTATTTGCCTCGTCGCGCCATTACAATAAAAATAACACCTTTGGATGAAGGTCGTTTGTTTGAAATTTTTGCGACGGAACCGGAAAGAAAAAAACGTTTTGGATTATTGAACGGTAAATAGAAATGGCAAACATTCATGCAACATGTGTTTCTTACTTTGGCAAGGGGATTTTAATCAGAGGCAAATCGGGCAGCGGTAAGTCGGATTTAGCTTTACGCTTGATTATGGACAAAGGCTGCACGCTTATAGGTGATGATAGAGTTGATATTTTTGCCAAAAGAGGCAAATTGAAAGCCTATGGTATCAAAACCATAGCCAACATGCTGGAGGTAAGGGGCATTGGTTTGGCGCATTTTTCTTCAAACAAATCGGCAGAAGTTCATTTGATTGTAGATTTAGTCAAAGATTCGAGTGATATTGAACGTTTACCTGAGCCGTCAACCGAAGAGTTGGAAGGAATTTCCGTTCCCAAAATCAAAATTTGTGCTTTTGAAGTTTCTGCCGTCAATAAAATCATTTTGGCTTTATCGATAAAATAAAATTCTAAAGGTTTGATAAGTTTGATAAGTTTGTTGATTTATCAAAGATGAAGTCATAATATAGCATCAATCTAGATTAATCTGTTTGAAAGTATATATACAATGATTCAAAAATTTTTACGTAAATTGGGAAAACCTTTAGTAAAATTTTTCTCAAGTTTGGGCGAGTTGTCCATTTTTATCGTTCGTTCAGTAGCAAACTGCTTTTTACCCCCGTTTTATCTGCGCAATTTCATGCGTCAGGTCATGGATATAGGCTTTTATTCTTTACCGGTTGTTGGCTTAACCACCATTTTTGCCGGTATGGTTATTGCTATTCAAAGCTATTCCGGCTTTTCGCGCTTTGGTGCAGAAAGTGCGGTTGCATCCGTAGTTTTAATTTCCGTTACGCGTGAGTTGGCACCGGTGCTGTCAGCATTGATGGTTGCCGGACGTATCGGCGCCGCTATGGCTGCCGAAATCGGTACTATGCGAGTAACCGAGCAAATCGATGCTTTAACTACCTTATCTACCAATCCGTATAAATATTTAATAGCTCCGCGTATTGTGGCCGCTGTTATAGTTTTACCTTTGTTGGTTTTGATTGGTGACGTTATCGGTATTTATGGTGGCTATGTTGTCGGTGTTTATCAATTAGGCTTCAATCCGGCAAACTACATCAAATCTACCATTGATAACTTAGAGGCTTTGGACATCACCACCGGTGTTGTTAAAGCGGCGGTATTCGGTTTTATCATTGCCGTTATGGGTTGCTACAACGGGTTCAAATCCAAAGGCGGAGCTCAGGGTGTGGGTGATGCCACAACCAATGCCGTTGTATCTTCATCAATTTTGATTTTGATTTTCAACTATATCATTACCGGTATGTTCTTTTCCAAATAAGCTTCAAGTGGAGAAAATAAAATGAGTGATACAAAAATAAAAATCAGCAATCTTCACAAAGCGTTCGGTCGTAAGGTTGTTTTGGATGGAGTTGATTTAGAAATCAAAAAAGGAGAATCTCTGGTTGTTATCGGAGGGTCGGGAACAGGAAAATCGGTTTTGATTAAATGTATTCAAGGCATTTTAACACCGGATAGCGGTTCCATTTTGATTGATGATGAAGAAGTTGTCGGTGTTTCTGAGAAAGAAAAAGAGAAACTTCACGCCAAAATGGGCATGTTATTTCAAGGCGGTGCTTTGTTTGATAGCTTGAGCGTTTGGGAGAACGTGGCTTTCGGTTTGTTGGAAAACAAAAAAATGGATAAGAAAAATGCCAAAATGGAAGCCATAAGAGTTTTGCGTCAAGTCGGCTTAGCACCGGATGTAGCTGATTTAGCCCCATCCGAGTTATCCGGCGGTATGCAAAAGCGTGTAGGTTTGGCAAGAGCCATTGCCACAAGACCGGAAATCATCTTTTTTGATGAACCGACCACGGGTTTGGATCCGATTATGTCGGATGTGATAAACGGTTTGATTATTGAATCCGTTAAAGGTTTGGGCGCAACGGCATTAACCATTACGCATGATATGGCCTCTGCCCGCAAAATTGCCGATAGAATTGCCATGTTGTACAAAGGCAAGATAATATGGCAAGGAACGGTTAAAGAGCTTGATAAAACCAATAACGAATATGTCCGTCAGTTTATCAACGGCAGTTCGGAAGGTCCGATAAAAGTGGAGGTTTAAGCTTTGGCAAAGAAGGGAACAGATTTTGTCTGCCAAAATTGCGGAGCGATATATCCCAAATGGCAAGGTAAATGCGATGCTTGCGGAGAATGGAACACCATAGTTGAAGAACGAGTTGGCGGAGAAGGATTTTCTAATCTCACACCCAAGCGCAAAGGCAAAATGATAGACTTTGTTCCTTTAACCGGAGCTGAAGAAAATTTAGAAAGATTATCCACGGGAATAAAGGAACTTGACCGCGTATGCGGCGGAGGTTTGGTTGCCGGTTCGGTGATTTTGGTCGGCGGAGACCCCGGCATAGGGAAATCCACCTTGCTGTTGCAAGCCTGCGCTAAAGTGGCGGAATTGCCGAGCAAGCCGGAAGTATTTTACATTTCCGGAGAAGAAGCGATAGATCAAGTGAGAATAAGAGCCAAAAGATTGGGGCTGGAAAAAGCACCGGTGCATTTGGCTTCGGCAACCGATATCAGAGATATTGTTGCCACTTTAGAAAAAGCCAATGCCAATGTGGTGATTATAGATTCTATTCAAACCATGTACTTGGAAGATGTTGAATCCACCCCCGGAAGCGTAACGCAGGTGAGGGCATGTTCTTATGAGTTAATCAAACTTGCCAAAAGAAAAGGTTTTACCTTATTTGTGGTCGGGCATGTAACCAAACAAGGCGCTATTGCCGGACCTCGAGTTTTGGAGCACATGGTAGATACCGTGCTTTATTTTGAGGGGGAAAGAGGGCATCATTTCCGCATTTTGCGTGCGGTAAAAAATCGTTTTGGTGCCACCGATGAGATTGGTGTTTTTGAAATGCAGGATCAAGGCTTGGTAGAAGTTGAAAACCCGTCAGCTTTGTTCTTAGCAGAAAGACAGGGGAATATTTCCGGTTCTTGCGTTTTTGCCGGCATTGAAGGTTCCAGACCGGTATTAGTGGAGATTCAAGCACTGGTCAGTCCCACGGGCTATGCCAGCCCGAAGAGAGCGGTGGTTGGATGGGATTCGAACAGATTAGCGATGGTTTTGGCTGTTTTGGAAGCCAGATGCGGCATGAATTTGAGTTCGCAAGATGTTTATCTGAACATAGCCGGAGGATTAAGAATAACCGAGCCGGCGGCAGATTTAGCAGTAGCCATGGCGGTTATTTCTTCCATGACCAACAAACCGTTGCCGCATGATATGGTTATTTTTGGGGAGATTGGTTTGTCCGGCGAGATAAGAGCCGTAACCCAACCTTCTTTAAGATTAAAAGAGGCTCAAAAGTTGGGATTCGCAAGCTGCATAGTTCCACCGACACATAATAAAGATAAAAAATCCGGTCTGCATACCGATATGAACGTGTATGAAATCGGAAATGTTCAACGCCTGATAAATTGGTTTAATTAAAGGAAAAAATCAATGAATAGTCTGGATATTGCAATTTTAATCATTGTAGCCATCTCTGCGCTGATTGCGTTGGGTAGGGGGCTGATTAAAGAAGTATTATCAATAATCGGCTGGGTTTTAGCAATTATTGCCGTTATTTATCTCATGCCGATTTTAACACCTTTTGCCGAAAAATATATTGATAACGGTTCAGCGGCAGCGGTTGCCACGGCGTCTGGCATTGTCATTTTGTTTTTCATTATCTGGATTATTCTCACCTCCAAGATAATCGGTTCGATAAGAAAGAGCAAATTAAGCGGATTAGACCGAGTTTTAGGTTTATTCTTTGGTATATTCAGAGCATGTTTATTGGTTATTTTGGTTTATATTTTAATCAACTGGATGGTTCCGAAAGAAAATCAAGCCAAAGTAATGCAAGAGTCCAAATACTTTAACATTGCGGGTTCTTTTGCCAAACCGATTGAAGATTTGATACCTGAATCAACCTTGGCCAAGATAAGAGATAAAACCAGAGCCGTAAGCGGGGTTGAAGAAGATGAAAATGAAAAAGTTGAGTATGATGAGAAGAGCAAAACCGATATAGATGTTTTGTTTGAGATGTTAGCTCAACCCAAAGTCGCCAAAAAGAAAGAACCCGTTAAGGTTATAGATAACAGCAAAGCCAATCAAAAGCTTGAGGCCGAAAAGAAAAAGAAAGAAGAAGCCGCCAAAGCCAAGAGCTATAATGATAGTGAAAGAGGCAATTTGGATAGGCTGATAGAAAACACGGTTGAATAAGAAAAAAGCTCCTCAAATGAGGAGCTTTTTTGTTTATTGTGCATCCAAGGCAAGGTCAATTTTCATATCAAAAGCACGAGCAATTTGGTTAAGGTTGCCAAAATTGATTTCGGCGAGCCCAAGCTCAAGTTTTTCAATATAAGCAGAGGGCACGCCGGTTTGGTTTGCAAGCTCTAAAATAGTCATTTTATGCAAACGTCGGAGTGTAGTAATTTGCTCGGCAAGGGCGAGTTTGGTTTGTTTGAGATTAATTCGGGCTTGTTTTTTGTTTAACATTATTCAACTCCTTTACAGATAACAGACGATTGTTTGTTAAATTAAACCGCCGAGAGAAGAATCTCAAGGCGGTGGAGCTGAAAAACTGTATAGAGTCAGTCACCCTTATTCGACCAATAAATTGGCTTATATCGGGCACTCCACCATAAAGTGGATTTCTCTATAATGATGTTTTTCAGACACCACAGGCTATCTCTAACCTGCAAGGAGCATTGTAGAGAAAAAGGGAAAAAATGCAAATATTTTTTGTGAACGAGGTACAAAACACTACCTAAACGTCATGCTGAACTCGTTTCAGCATCTCATGAGATCCTGAAACAAATTCGGGATAACAACGACGAATGAACAAGGCACTTTTGCTCCGCCTTGCACATAGACAGCAACGCGGCTTCAGGGCACGGACAGCAAGGCAATCGATTAGGGCGGTCAAGCTGGCTCAGCTTGCGCGCTGCGTTTATTAGAGGAGTTTGCGGGAGTTGAGAGCAAGCTGAATGGTGCCTTCGTCCATATAATCAAGTTCGGCACCCATCGGGATTCCCTGTGCTAAGGTGGTTATTTTGACGTTAGAGTCCTTAAGGCGAGAAACCAAATAGTGAGATGTAATTTGTCCGTCAACCGTTGCCGGCAAGGCTAAAATAACCTCTGTAATGCCCTCAGAGCAGATTCTTTCAATCAGTGGCTCAATATTCAGGTCTTCGGGTGCTACACCATCCAGAGCTGATAAAACACCGCCTAAGACATGATATTTACCTTTGAAGAAGGAAACACGTTCCATCGCCCAAAGGTCAGCCACATCTTGCACCACGCAAAGAAGGTGCGGTTCACGGAGAGCTGAAGCGCAAATCGAGCAAGGAGAGGTGGTGTCATAGTTACCGCAAATTTCGCAGGTCTTGATATTATCCGCTACTTGCATCATCGCCTCAATCAAAGGCAAAAGCAAGGATTCGCGCTTTTTTATAAGTTGCAAAACAATGCGGCGTGCCGAACGCGTGCCTAGAGACGGAAGTTTGGATACCAATTTTATCAGTTTTTCAATATCTTGACCTGCCATGACGCTACCTTAGAAAGGAAGTTTTAACCCCGGAATATTCAAACCGCCGGTAACCGAAGAAATGGTTTTGTTCAGGTTTTCATCAACCTTATTTTTGGCGTCATTGTAGGCAGCCATAATCAAATCTTCCAAAATATCAACTTCATCGGCATTGATGAGAGATTTATCAAGAGAGATTTTTTTCATTTCAAATTTGCCGTTAAGCGTAACATTAACCATGCCGCCGCCGCTAGAGCCGTTCACTTCTTCTTGAGCAGCTTTTTCTTGAGCTTCTTCCATTTTCTTTTGCATCATTTGCGCTTGTTTCATAATGCCTTGAATATTCATCATTGTTAGAGTTCCTCATCAAAATAAGTTTCTGGTTCATCAGAAAGCTGAGCGCCTTCTTCTTCATCCAGTTGTTTAATACGTGTTAATAAATCAATTTTAGAGCCTTTAAATTCGGCTAAAATGGCTTTAACCAAAGGATATTCGGAAACACTGCGTTTATTTTCTTCTTCGGCAGCATACTCTTTGGCAGCAAGAGTTTGCCCCATTTGTCCGCGGAGTGTTTCAATCTTCCATGTTTTGCCGGTTGCATTTTCCAATTCTTTATGCAGATTTAATATAAAATCATTGGAGATTTTTTCCGAAATGGTCATTTTGATAAAGCCATCGGCAAACTCTTGAATGGCAATATCGTTTTTTATGGCGTAGGAAAGTAAAATCTTTTTGTGCTGCTCAAAAAAAGCAGCCATTTCTTCGGGTGATTTGAAAGAAACTTTAGCTTCCGTAGCGGCCAAGGCGTTTTCATTTTCAGCCAAAGCGGCAGCATGAGATGCAATCAGCACCGAGGGGGCGGATTCAGTTTTTTTTTCAGCCGAAAAGCTTAAGCTAGAGTTTTTTTTTACGTCGTTCAAAATCTCAAAAGGCGTCGGAAGAGAGGCAGAATACGCCACGCGAATGAGTATCATTTCCAAGGCATCTATTTGCACCGGAGCAATAGCTAACTCGGAAATACCTTTGAGAAGCATTTGCCAAATTTTAGAAAGAATGGCAATCGAGATTGAGCCGGAAAGTTTGCGGCAAAGCTCTTTTTCCGATTCAGCCAAATTATCATCATCAATGGAAGAGGGAACAATTTTTGCCTTGGCAACCATGTGCGTAATATTAACCAAATCTTGCAACAAGGTGGTGGGGTTAGCACCGTTTTTATATTGTTCTTTAAGGTTTTTCAAAACCTCATCAACTTTACCGGCAACCAAAGATTCAAAAAGCTCAAAAGTTTGGTTGCGGTCAGCCAAGCCGATCATGTTTTTAACCGTTTCGGTTTTAATCATGCCTGAGCTCAAAGAAATGGCTTGGTCAAGCAAAGACAAACCGTCACGACAAGAACCGTCGGCAGCTTTGGCAATAATCTGCAAAGCCTCATCTTCGGCTTGCAAGCCTTCTTTGCCGATAATGTTTTTGAAGTGGTTAAACAAAGTATCAACGGTCAAACGTTGCAAATCAAAGCGTTGGCAACGAGAAAGTACGGTAACCGGAACTTTTCTGATTTCGGTTGTGGCAAAAATAAATTTGACGTGTGATGGCGGCTCTTCCAAAGTTTTGAGCAAAGCATTGAAAGCGCTTTTGGAGAGCATGTGTACTTCGTCGATGATATAAACTTTATAACGCGCATTGGTTGGCTTATAGCGCACACCATCCAAAATTTCGCGAATATCATCCACACCGGTACGAGAAGCGGCATCAAGCTCTAAAACATCAATATGTCGCCCTTCGGCAATAGCTTTACAATTTTCGCAAACGCCGCAAGGATGAACGGTCGGACCGTCATGAGCATCTGGACCGATACAGTTGAGAGCTTTAGCGATAATGCGAGCCGTTGTAGTTTTGCCCACACCGCGGATGCCGGTGAGAATATAAGCATGATGAAGACGATTATTTTTAATGGCGTTGGTCAGAGTTTGCACCAAAGCATCCTGCCCGAGCAAATCTTCAAAAGTTTGCGGGCGATACTTTCTGGCAAGCACCACATATTGATTATCAGTATTTTCTTCAGCCATGGTTAATTATCGTTTCATTCAACAAAAAAGGTGGAGGACATATAGCCTTGATTAAAATCGTTACGGCTGCTTCCTTCCGGACCTGACCGGGTTGGCGACAAATCAACCCAACGTCCTCCTTTGGGTAATATTGCCGAAAACTAAAGAGATTTCAAGCAATATTTCAATTTTCAGACAAGAATTTTTAGTTGCCGACCATAATATTCATTTTTTCAAGGCTGCGGCGGATACTATCGCGTTCTTCGGCTTCATACAAATCTTCTTGGTTATCTAAATTGAGTCTATGACCGTAAATAAGAGATTCAGCCAAAGTTTTGTCTTTGCCGAAAATGAGCGGAGCGCGATATGTTTCTGTTATATCAACTTCTTCCGTAAAGACAGAAACATCTGCGGCATCAAAGCGTGTCGGAGCTTGATTGATAACCGTATCTCCGGTTTTTTTCACCTCGACAATATCCATGCTATGTTGGTTACGTCCGTTTTCAAACAGGCGGAACATGCCGTTGATTCCGACATAGCCGTCTGGGTTGGTAATAACCGAGGTTGGATTATTTCCGCCTTGTCTGGCAATGGCATTGGCAAGAGCTACGGCATCATATCCCAAAGCATAGAGAGCTTGAGGGCGCTCACCGAAAACATAAGCATATTTGTTTACAAAGTAGTTGCTATGACTACGGGAAATTGCCGGATACCAACTGCCGATAAGAGTTGATTCATTATTGAGTTTTGAGTTTTCCCAAAGAGAAGTTCCCAAAAATTTAACGTCGGGAGCAAAAACATCATAGTAGCCAAACATGGCAACGGCAGATTTGAGTTGAGCCCCTTTTTCGGGAATGAGAACCATGTCAAAGTCAATTTCACCCAAAGTATCATGTGTAGAAACGCGTTTCAGAGCTTTGGCAGATTCGGCATCACCGGCATCGGCTTTAGCTTTGAGAGATGCTTTGAGTTTTTCCATACGAGCATAGCGTGTATTATAATCCGTCATTTCTCTTAAAATGTTGGAAAAATCAGAAGTGTTAGGCGGATAAAAGGCAATACGAGAGACCACAATACTGTTTTTCTTGGCAGCTTTAACGGCAGCTTTGGCAACGGCAATGCCGGTAGCATTATCCGGCACCAACAAAGCTAAGCGCGAACGCCCTTGTTTAACCGCATAAGAGATAATACGGCTGACTTGTTCATCAACAAGCAAACCCAAAGTATAAACACTGGGTTGCAACACATCTTCGGTGGTAGAAAAAGCAATTACGGGAATGTTTTTACGTGTTGTTTCATCGGAGATGGCGCGAACGGAAGAACTTTTCAAAGGACCGATAATCATTTGCACATTTTGGTTGAGAGCATTTTGCACGGCAGTTCTGGCGCCCTCGGCAGAGCTTTTGGTATCATAATATTGCAAAATGAGATTAGGATTTTTTACATCGTCAAGAGCAAGCATGGTTGCATTTTTCAAACCGTTTCCGTAACGAGCGGCATCACCGGTAAGAGGAAGCAAAACGCCAACTCTGAAACTTGTTTTTTCAGTAAGATTAATTTCTGAAAAATCGGTAGAAGAAGCATCGGCGCCGCCTAAATGGTCAACATTTGAAGAAGTTGAGCAACCGGCAAGAGCCAAGCCGAGAAATAACGCAGAAAATTTTTTTAACACTTGCTTTTTATCCTAAAATATATTGTTCTGTTATATAACGATAATATATTATAAAAATTAGTTTAAAAAAAAACTAATGTAAAGAGAAGAGATATGAAAAACGGTTTATACATCGTCGCCACGCCGATAGGAAATTTGGGAGATATTTCACCAAGAGCCATAGAAGTCTTAAGGGAAGCAGACACAATAGCTTGTGAAGATACCCGAGTGACTAAAAAACTTTTTTCTTTGTTGGGTATAAGTTTGCACAAAACCTTCATAACCTTGCATGACCATAATGAAGATGAGCAAGCGCAGAAGATTATAGATTGCGTGTTATCGGGACAAACTGTAGCTCAAGTCAGTGATGCCGGTTCTCCCTTGATATCAGATCCCGGATATAAGCTGATAAAAAAATGTAAAGAAGCCGGAATTTATATCACCACTCTGCCGGGGTGCTGTGCCCTGATTTCGGCTTTACAACTTTCGGGTTTGCCGACCAATCGTTTTATGTTTGTCGGCTTTATTCCCAATAAAGATAAGGCCAGAACGGATTTATTTGCCAAATATAAAAATTTGGATGCAACTTTGATTTTTTATGAAACGGCACCGAGATTGCTCAAAACCTTAAATGCGGCAAAAGAAGTATTTGGTAATCGAGAAATGTCTGTTGCTCGCGAAATCAGCAAGGTTTATGAAGAATGCCAAACGGCATGTGTGGAAGATTTGATAGAGTTTTATACGCAAAACCCGCCCAAAGGGGAGATGGTTTTTATGGTAGCCCCCTGCGCTGAAGACGAAAATCAACAAGAAATAGATTTGGCTACCATATTAAAAGATAAACTCAAAGAAGTCAGTTTAAAAACAGCCGTCAAAGAAATAGTTGAAACCTATGGTTTGAATAAAAACGAAGTTTATGAACATGCTTTAAGGATAAAAAATGCAGAGTAATTATCATAACGGAAAATTAGCCGAATATATCGCCTTGTTTTATTTGTTGTTTCATGGTTACTTTCCGGTTGCCAAAAATTATATCACCGGCAAAGGAACGCATGCCGGAGAAGTAGATTTAATTGTCCGCAAAGGAAAAACCATTGTTTTTGTAGAGGTTAAAGAACGTCGCAGTTTTGAAAAAGCCGCTTATGCCATTTCGGAAAAACAAAAACAACGCATTGTCAGAGGAGCAGAAGTCTTTTTAGCCAAACATAAGCGTTACGATGCTTTTGATATTCGTTTTGATGCCATATTGGTAGAATATCCGTTCAAAGTCAGACATTTGCGCAACGCTTGGATCGCAACTAAGCTATTTTAAGCCCTTGCAAACGCTCTAACAAATCTTGCTTTGAAAGAGAAAAGCCGCTTTCAATCCACATATCTTCCAAGTTGCTCAAAACTTGACCGATGTGCGGACTGCCTTGAATGCCGGCATTGATAATATCTTGACCGCGCAAAGGAAAAGTAGGTTTTTCAAAAGCCAAAATAAAGTTCAAAATTTCTTTAAAATCGGGCAAAATTTGTTTTTGCAGAGCTTGGATAATCATTAATTTATTGCGCGCAAAATCTTTGCCGTAAGTATAGATAATTCGGTTAAGACAACGTATAACTTCAAAATCTCTGAGAGGCACGGAAACCCGAGCCAAATCAACAAAATCTTGCTTTTGCTTTTTGCTGAACTTCATACGAACGGCAATGTTGTTGGCAAAAGCTTCATCAGGGTTAAACAAAATAAATAAACGGGCAATGGCGTTTTTGGGCAAATTTCCCTGATTGATTTGCTTATCCAAAAAGTCCAAACATTTAATATTTTCATCTTTCGGCACCGGCAAAATATAGCTCAAAATTTCATTATCAGCCATAATTTTGATGGTTTCGGCGGCTTTCGGAGTAACCAAAATTTTGCACAATTCATCACGGATTCTTTCCATGGAAAGTTCTTGCAAACCTTCAGAATTTTCTTTGCAAGCGAGAAGAGCTTTTTTATCAATCGGTGTTTTGGCAAAAATAGAATAAAAACGGAAAAAGCGAAGGATTCTGAGATAATCTTCCTTAATGCGCTGGGACGGATTACCTATGAAACGAACAATGCCTTTTTCCAAATCATCAATCCCGTTATAATAGTCAAACACGTTTCCGCGTTCATCGGCATAAACGGCATTAATTGTCAAGTCGCGGCGACCGGCATCGGTTTCCCAATCGGTAGTAAATTCCACTTCGGCATGGCGTCCGTCAGTTTTAATATCTTTGCGCAGAGAGGTTACTTCCAAAACCTTGTCATCAATCATCACGCCGACCGTGCCGTATTTAATACCCAGAGGAATGGTTTTTAAGCCATTGTCTTCGCAGGCTTCAACCAACTCATCAGGGCTCAAATCGGTTGCCAAATCCAAATCAAAACCTTCCAAACCGGCAAGGGTATCACGCACCGCACCACCGACAAAGCGCAAAGCACCGCCGTGTTCATCAACAATGTTAAAGAGTTTGAGAACGTTTTTACTTTTAATCAGTTTGTTTATATCTATATAATTATCGCGCATCATGATTGTTAACCCGTAAAATTTTTCTAGAAATTAACAGTTTTTAGATATATTTCAAATATTATTATCAAATAATGAAATAAATTTTAATAAAGAGAGAATGTAAATATGAAAAAAGGACTATCTTTTCTTGTTTTGAGTGCTTTTTTAGCCACAAATGCACATGCGGTTCAAACCATAAAACCGCAGCAAATCGGAGAATATGATGATTGGGTTGCATACTATTATCAAGATGCTTCGGGCTTAACTTGTTATATGGCTTCCACACCGAAAAGAGATGAAGGAAAATATACCAAACGTGGCAATATTTACACTGTTATTACCCATCGTCCGGCAGATAAAAGCTATGATGTTGTAAATATCACGGCAGGTTATACTTATAAACCGGAATCAAAAGTAGAAATTAAAATCGGAAATAAGACTTTTGATAAATTGTTTGTTAACGGCGATAAAGCTTGGGCAACAAGCGAGAAAACCGATAAAGAGATTGTTGAGGCCATGAAAAGAGGTTCAAGAATGATTGTTCACGGCACTTCAAGCAAAGGCACCGCCACCAAAGACACCTATTCTTTGGCCGGTTTTTCTCAGGCTTATAAAGCCATTAGTGCAAAATGCAAAAAGAGATAATCATGACGGATAAAATTGAGTTAATCGGCTTAAGCAAAGAAGAGTTGGCGGAGGCTATTGCCGAAATAGGTGAAAAACCTTTCCGTGCCAAACAGGTTTGGCAATGGTTGTATCACCATGGCGTTACTGATTTTGAAAAAATGAGCAACTTAAGCAAAGATTTGCGCGCTAAGTTAGCTGAAAAATTTACTATCACCCGCCCAAAAATCGTAGCCGAGCAAATTTCTTCCGACCAAACCCATAAATGGTTGCTGGAGTTTGCCGATGGTCAGCGAATTGAAACCGTTTACATTCCGGAAGAGGATAGGGGAACGGTTTGCATTTCCACCCAAGTCGGCTGTGCCGTTGGTTGCACCTTTTGCCATACCGGCTCACAAAAAATCACTCGTAATCTGACGGTAGGAGAGATTGTCTCACAGTTTTTGGTTGCCAGAGATGCTTATAATGAATGGCCAACTCCCACAGATGAAGTCAGATACTTGTCCAATATTGTGGTGATGGGCATGGGTGAGCCGCTGCACAATAAAGAAAATACCTTTAAGGCATTAAAGATATTATCAGATGGCGACGGCGTAGCCATTTCGCGCCGTAAAATCACTTTGTCAACTTCCGGTATCGTGCCGCATATTGCCGAGGTGGCAAGCGAACTCGGCTGCCGTCTGGCAATCAGTCTGCATGCGTCAAATAACGAGCTTCGCACCCGTATCATGCCGATTAATAAACGATATCCGATAGAAGATGTTTTAACCGCATGCCAAGAGTTTCAAAAAAGAGCCGGCAGTTGCAAATATATCACTTTTGAATATTTGCTTTTGAACGGTTTGAATGATTCGCTGGAAAATGCACACGAACTGGTCGATTTGATGAAAAAATATAAGATTGACGCCAAGTTTAACTTGATTCCGTTCAATCCGTGGCCGGGGTGCGATTATCAGCCATCTTCCAAAAATAGAGCCATGGCTTTTTCCAAAGAGTTGGGCAAGTTTGGCTATGCTGCACCGATTCGCGTAGCACGCGGACAAGATATTCTGGCCGCCTGCGGACAACTAAAGTCTAAAAAAGAACAACAAAAGTAAAATAAAAAATCCCTTTGATAAGAAAAGGGATTTTTTTAATGTCTTTCTCGACTTCCTCGTTCCAATTCAAGAAACCGCATATTTTGCATCTGTCTTTGCCTTTCATAATTGCGGATACGTTGTTGGCGTTTGCGTTCTTCATCAGGCGTTTCACGCTGGTTGGAGTTAATTTCGCGCAAAGCCGTAATGCGTTTGATAACCTCTTGCGCACTTAATCCGTCCGCCAAAGTACGGATTTGCCCAATAATATTTTTCGGCGTCAGGCTTTGTTGAATGAGCTCCATATTCAAAAATTGTTCATTGGCAATTACGCGGTTTATTTCCACTTCCAAATTTTCATCATAAAAATCCTCATCTTCATAAGGATTATGGTTGGGCATGTTTTTAACTGAACCATGAATAATTTTGACAATATATTTTTTAAACTGCTTTGCCACCAGTTTCATAAAGTTTGGTTTTGTTACGGTTGGGTTTTTAGAGGCACGCATGAGTGAAAACAGCAAAAGATTTTTCAAATATCTTTTCTGTGTTTTTTTCATCGGAATATTTGTCTGAATGCCGTTTCTGACCATGGCCAGAATTTCTTGGCGTTCTTCTTCAAATTTGTTTACTTCGTCCATGCTTTTTCCTCAAAATGCAAGCTAATATACCACAAAAAGCGGGGCTCTTCAATCAGCTTTTAAAAAAAACTTGCAAAATTAAACAAAAAAGCTACAATCGACCTACTTTTTGATTATTAATCTTATTACTAATTTAAATTTTTTTAAGTCATGGAAAAGATTCTATCTAAAGAATTGCTTTTGCAAAATTTGAACAGTACAAATTTATTTGTTGTAAAAAACTGTATGTTGCGCATTTTTGATGAACTTTTGAAAGGAAATCAAGGGTTATTGTCAATGCAAGACATCATTTTTTCTCAAAAAAGTGAGTTGCGTCCGGAAGAGTTTTTTAAGAATTTAGGCTTGTATTTTGTTGAAGATACACAGCGAAATGCAAAAAAATGGGACAATTTTTTCAATGTATTAGAACAACGCCGAGGTTATATATCCATATGTCGTTTGATAGTATTGGATATGTATCTGAGCGACAAGCTTAATAAACAAGAAAAACACAGATGCTGTTTTTGGTTGAACAATCATTGCCAGCTGGGTAATCATCAAGAGCTGATCTTGAAAATGTTATCCTATCCTGAAGACGGCAAATTATTACTTTTGGCAAACAAATATATTGCGCAGGAATATTCTTTGAGCAAGCAAGAGTTGGATAAAATCTGCTCTTTGCCATTAAAAGCATCAAGAAAGCTAGACGCATATTCGTTGTTTATAAAGCAACGAAACCCCAAATATGACTTTGCCATATTGTCGGTGCTGTTACAAGATTTGTTAAATCCGTCAAAGAGTATTAACTTAGAAGAAAAAGAAAGAATATGGGCGCAGGTTGTTTTTTTGTTGCAAAATAATCCGCTGAATGAAATCAACAATGATTTGTCAATAAATATTGATACCTTCGGAAAGATGTATCAAGAAAAGAAAATGACCACAGATACATATTTGGATATTCTGGATGTATATGCCGAGCAAATAGCATTCAATATTACCTGTTTGCAGAAAATACTGAACGGGTATTATCAAGTGCTGATGGTTGAAAATCAACAAAGCAAATTGCCGCGCATAAAAGAAAGTTTATTCTCTTTGTTAGATATGAAAAATCCGAGTATATCGGATCAGGTATTGTCTATGATGTTGAAACTAATGTCCACACAAAAAGAAGAAGAACAATTCAAATTATACTATCTGCCGGAATTTGTTGCTACGGTATATAAACATGCTATCTCAATAAAAAAAGTAAAAGTTTCTGTAATGAAATATTGCTTAAAGGTAGATGAAAATTTGTTTTTGCTGCTTCTGGGTAAGAATATTGAGGGAGACATCAAGTCAATGCTGAAAGAGGTTGTGTATGACTATCCGCAACTTTGGGAAGATTGTGTAGAAAGCATGTTTTCCGGAACCTTAAGAAATCCTTTGCCGATAATAAAAATGATAGCAGAGCTATATGAGGCTTGTCGAGATGAGGAGGTACAAACAAAGCTCGGGAAAACGATAGAGAAGCTATTAAATAACCTTCCGGAAAAAGAAAATGTTGTAGCCAATTCTGATGAAGATTTAACATTTATGTACGGAAATGAAGGGTTAAAGGTCATAGCAGACAATTATCTCAGTCAAGCTCAAGAAGCAATGGCAAATTATCTGATAGGATAAATTTTTCAAAAGAAAAAGCAAAGTTCTGTTAAGAGCTTTGCTTTTTTTGTTGTGAAACAAAAGGCTTAAAATAAGCACAAACTTTTTGATAAACCTCACGCTTAAAATCAACCACACGTGCAGGTGCTTCTGTAATGTCTATCCATTCAAACGCCTTAAATTCGATTTCTTGCGGATTCGTTTTGAAATCTATCTCGTCATCATTTCGGGAAAACAAAAACAAAAACCAATATTGTTCTTGCCCAATATTATTACGCCCGAGCTTTTTGAATTTTTCAATAATTTCATCAGAAAATTTATAGCGAAGCGGCTGGGGATATTGAGCAATCAATTTAACCTGTGTCAGTCCGGTTTCTTCTTTTAGTTCACGGTAGGCAGCTTCAAGAGGGGTTTCGTTTGCTTCTATTCCGCCTTGAGGAAATTGCCAGTTGAAATCATAATTTTCCACACGTTGGCAGGAAAGAACTTTCCCTTGAGGGTTACATACTATAATTGCTGCATTTTTTCGATATAAGTCTGACATCATTCTACGACCAAATTAGAAATCGGCACCAAGGCAAACGGACGCTCGATAGAGGTTATGTTTTGTTCTTTCATCTGTTCATAAGAAAGCTGCGGAGAGAAAGATTCTGCCCAATTTTTAATTGCCGTAATCACAATAGGTTTTGGTGTTGCCACAATCAAAACCTGACCTTTGTCCTGAGCAATTTGTTCGGCCTGTTTTAAAAGATATTGGATATTTTCGTTCGTAAAATTATCGCTAATGACAATGTCGGCTTTTTTTCTCGGAAGTTTGGGCATTTGGATATTTTCCACCTCATTTCCGCTGGTTGCATCCACAATCAACAAGCCGCGATTTTTAAGTTCTTCTAAAGCCGAAAGCAGCAAAGATTTTGTTGTTTCATCAATCATCCCATCGACAATAGTCATGCCTCCGATTGGTGCATTAGAAGACAAGGCCGTATAAAAACGACGCATATTTTCTTCTTCGCCAACGGTCAAACCCATAGCCAGAGGACCGTTATCGGCTTTTAAAACGTCTCTTGAAGCAAGGAGCAAATCCATATAAGTTTCATGTCCGAGTTTTCTGGCATCGGTAATCATTTCAGAAGCATTAATTGTATACGGAGAAAAAGAAAAAGAAATTTCCGAAGGCAACGCTTTGTTCATGGATTCGAAAGTTCTGACATCGATACCGGTATTTTTAAAGACAACGGACACTTTATAAAAATTAGGAGCAATTTGTACCTGATGTCCATATTCCATCCAAGGTTTTTTAGCCTTTTCTGAGACCTTCGGTAAAACAAAATTACCTTTTTGTTCATATAAATCTGGATTTTTCTCAACCAGATTAAGAGAATAATGACTTTTATGTTCTTTAAGCTTGGCAACCAAAGGAGCAGCATTAACAAAATCTTCGAGGGTTTCCAATTTTTGAGTTTTTTGAACGGCAACATCATCTTTCTTAAAGGAAAATTTTTTCTCTTTTTTTTCAGGTAAAGTTAAAATATATTTAGGTGATTTATTTTTCTTTTCAAACATAATCCTTTCAATTTTTGTCCGAAATTTAGGTTCGCTTTTTTGTTTTGCAAAGAAATAACCGGACAGTGTCATAAGAATAATAGCAAACAAAACAGCAATGGTTAGTTTTGACTTTTGACTATGTCCGCTCATATCTTCCTCCGTTTATTTTTGAGATTCAATACCTGATTTATAAATATTCAAAGCTTTAACCAAATCAACGGCGCGAGAAAGTTGATAATCTTTTTTCAAAGAATCATCTTTTTTAGATATTTTGTTATGAGCAATGTTTTGAGCATCATTTTTCAAAGCATTACCGAATTCTGCTTCACTAAAATTCATTCCTTTATCAATTTCTTCAATTTTAGCCGGTTTAACTTCCACATCAGGAACGATACCTGTTGCTTGGATGGAACGACCGGAAGGGGTATAATAACGAGCCGTTGTTAAGCGCATGGCGCCGTAATTTCCGAGCGGAATAATGGTTTGTACGGAACCTTTACCAAAAGTTTTTTCACCTAAAATAACGGCACGTTTGTGGTCTTGTAAAGCGCCGGCCACGATTTCGGAAGCAGAAGCAGAACCGTCATTTACCAGCACGACAATAGGTAAATTTTTAGCAATATCACCTTCAGTTGCCGTATATTTAACCGTATCTTCGGGATTTTTAGAGCGTGTAGAAACAATCTCACCTTGATCTAAAAACAAGTCAGATACGTTAACGGCTTGGTCAAGTAAACCACCGGGGTTATTCCGCACATCCAAGACAATACCGGCGGGTTTACCTTTAAGCTGTTTTTTTAATTTATTATAATCTTTTTCAATCATTTTATCGGTATCTTCGGAAAAGGAGGTAATACGGATGTAAACCACATCATCGGCTTTAATTTCAGATTTAACCGACTGAATTTTAATTTCTTCGCGTTTTAAGGTCACATCAAAAGGTTTGGCATTAACGCGGCGGATGGTTAATTTAACTTTTGTTCCGACTTTACCGCGCATTTTATCCACGGCATCATTGAGGCTCATACCCACCACTTGTTCTCCGTCGATATGGGTAATATAGTCGTTAGGTTTCAAACCGGCTTTGGAAGCAGGAGTATCATCGATCGGAGAAACAACTTTAACCACGCCGTTTTCCATAGTTACTTCAATACCCAAACCGCCGAATTTTCCTTTGGTTTGTTCATTCATATACTTAAAACTTTGTTCGTCCAAATAGCTGGAGTGAGGGTCGAGAGAAACGAGCATACCGTTTAGGGCAGATTCTATGAGTTTTTTATCGGTAACGTCTTCCACATATGAAGTTTTTGTTCTTTCCAAAACTTCACCGAAAAGGTTGAGCATTTCATAAGTATCTGCAGGATTTTCTTTATCTTGTTTATCTGCGGCAGCGTATGCCGGAGAGAAAAAGACGGAAGCAGAAATCAGAGAAGCTGTAAAAATCGACCATTTATTTTTCATTTTCAATTCCAGTCATTTAGTTAGTATACCATGGCATCGGATCAATCGGTTGATTATTCCGACGCAATTCCACATAAAGTTTGGCATCACGACTATCGGGCATTTGACCGATAGGTTCACCGGCAAGGAGCATCTGCCCGACATCGCAGTCAATATCTTCCAAACCGGCAAGCAAAGTCAAATATCCGGCGCCATGTTCAATAATAATCATATTTCCGTATCCTCGGAATGGACCGGCAAAAATTACTGAACCGTCAAACGGCGAAATAACCTGTGCCATATTGCGGGTTTTGATAATAATACCTTTGTTGACAACACCTTTGCTTTTTTCTTCGCCAAAGGTAGCTACAATCGAGCCTCTTGCCGGCATGGGCAATTTTCCTTTAGCTTTGATAAAAGCCTTACCTACATCTTTTATAATATCGGAAGAATATTTAATCAAGTCAGCTCTTTGAGCTTGTTCACGTTTTTTCTGTTCAGCCAATTTTTTTTCTTCTTCGGCGCGGAGTTTTGCCAAACGTTTACGCTCTTCAGCTTCTTTTTTTTCCTTGAGCTGTCTTTCTTTTTCCAATTTATTTAAGAGGTCGCGGAGGTCATTGGCTTGAGAAGCCAATTTTTCCACTTTCTTTTTAGCCTCCGCTGTCTGAATTTCAATTTTATTTCTGAGTTGAGATTTTTTCTGCACCAAAGCTTTCATATTTTCATGTTCTTGTTCAAGTTGGTGCTTTTGAGATGTAATTCTGGCAACCTGCTTTTCTACCTGAGTTTTTTTACTGGTAATATCTGCAAGCTTTTTACGGATGTTAGCTGCATTATCTTCCAGATAGGGTACGGATTCTCTGAGCAAAATGGCACTGCGGATGGTTTCCACCGGAGAAAGCGGCTGCACAAATAGAGCTTCGGTCGGTTTCAGAGCCAAATTTTGCAAAGCAGAAAGAGTTTTGATAAGGTGTTGATCTTGAGATAAAAAACCTTCTTCGGCATCTTTAAGCTCTTGTTGCAGTTCTTTGAGCTGCTTTTCCATTGAAGAAATTTTATCTTCATTATTTTGAATTTTTTTTGCGGTTTGAATCATCTCGGAGCTGACTTCCGAGAGTTCTTTATTTATTTTTGAGGCTTGTTCTTTGAGTTTTTGGTGTTCTTTGTTTTGGAGAGCCACTTGTTTTTCCATGCGCTCCAGCTCTTGCTTGGAAACTTTGGCGGCCATAGCATCAAAACTTGCGTTTGCCAAGACAAACAACAAAGAAAATGCAAAAGTTATGACCGCCTTTGTTTTCAAGATTTTTCCTTTACTTATTTTTCAATCAAAGAATTACCGTTCATTTCGGAAGGTTTTTCAATGTTGAGGAGTTCAAGCAAAGTCGGAGCAATATCAGCAAGTTTACCGTCATGCAAGCCTTTAATCGGAGTTTGGCAGTTGACCAAAACACCTTGGACTTTACCGACGGTATGAGCCGTATAAGGTGCGCCGGTTTTTTCATCAACCATTTTTTCAACATTGCCGTGGTCTGCTGTAACAAAGAGCACGCCGCCGACTTTTTTAATGGCGGCAACGACTTTGCCCAAACATTCGTCAACGGCGGCAACGGCTTTGAGCGCAGCTTCCATAATACCGGTATGACCGACCATATCACCATTGGCAAAGTTGCAGATAATGGCATCAAAGCGTTGATTTTCAATCGCGTCAACCAATTTCTCAGTCACTTCGTAAACACTCATCTCCGGTTTAAGGTCATAAGTTGCAACTTTTGGCGATGGAACAAGGATTCTTTCTTCGCCTTTGAACTCGCGTTCTTCACCACCGTTAAAGAAGAAAGTAACGTGAGCATATTTTTCGGTTTCGGCAATACGGAGTTGAGTAAGCCCATGGTTGGCAACCACTTCGCCGAAAATATTGGTGAGCGCTTCCGGACCAAACATGGTTTTCATAAAGCGCTGGTGGTCAACGGAATATTCGGTTAAGCCGACATTGATAGAGGTTTGAATTGTTTTCTTGCGCGCAAAGCCGGTGAAGTCTTTGTCAGCCAAAGCATAAAGAATTTCGCGAGCGCGGTCGGCACGGAAATTCATCATCAAAACGGCATCTCCGTCTTGCATCCCTTGATAATCGCCGACAACGCAAGGAACAACAAATTCATCATTCACGCCTGCGGCATAAGAAGCTTTAATGGCTTCATCAGAGGAGGCATATTTTTTACCCTCGGCAAAAGCCATGTTGTTGTAAGCAAGCTCAATTCTATCCCAGCGTTTATCTCTATCCATGGCATAGAAACGACCTTCAATTGTGGCAAGCTTAACATGAGCCATATTAGCGATAGATTTTTCAAATTCAGCCACAAAATCAACGGCAGATTGCGGTGGTGTATCACGACCGTCTAAGAAGGCGTGTACATAAGTTGTAATACCATTGTCATTCAAAACTTTGCAGGCGGCAACAATGTGATCTTGAGAGGAGTGAACACCGCCGGGGCTCATCAAGCCCATCACATGGCAAGCTTTGCCGTTGGCTTTGAGGGTATTGATAAGTTCATTCAAAACCGGATTCTTGGCAAAAGAGCCGTCTTTAATGGCTTGGTCGATTCGAGGCAGGTCTTGCATCACGACGCGACCGGCGCCCAAATTCATATGTCCGACTTCGGAGTTTCCCATTTGACCGTCGGGCAAACCAACGGCAAGACCGGAAGTTTCAACAAAACAATGCGGGCAAGTTTTCAAGAGATTATGCCAATTTGGCGTAATACCTTGTTCAATGGCATTATCTTGAGTAATTTTTTCACGATATCCCCATCCGTCAAGGACGAGCAACATAACAGGTTTTTGAGTCATTATTTTTCCTTTTACAAAATCAAATCAATCTTCTGCGTATTATATATAAATATTTTGAACAAAAAAGCACTATCTTTTTTATAATTTATAAAAGTTTTTTAAGACCGAAATCTTCATGGGACTGCTTTGCAAAGAGTTCAAAGTTTCGGCTTGTTCTTCATCTTGCAACATGCCGAGTAAAAAGACGGCGCTCAAACAAAGAAAGATAATGACAAATAGCATGAGAATTTTTTTCATAAACATTTTCCTAATTAAATTTTTGTGCTGCAGTCATAATTTTCTGCCAAATTTCGGCAGGCAGGTTGGAGCCGGAAACATTTTTCATCGGCGAATTATCGTCATTTCCGAGCCAAACCGCGGCAACAAGGTCATTGGTAAAGCCAACGAACCAAGCATCGCGGTTGTCTTGGCTGGTTCCGGTTTTTCCGGCGGCAAAATCACTGATTCGCGCACGTTTTCCGGTGCCTGTGGAGATAACTTCTTGTAACATAGAAGTCAGTTGTTCTACATCATGTTCATCAAGAATTTGATTCTCGTCATCAATGTTTCTTTGATAAAGTTGATACCCGTCTTTGGTATAAATTTCTTTAATGGCATAGGGAATAACGGCATAGCCGCCGTTGGCAAGCGTGGTATAAGCCGTCGCCATATCCATTACTTTGACTTCTGAAGTACCGAGAGCAATGGCGGGAGAATTTTCAATTTCGGTGGTAATGCCCATGCGATGTGCATTTTTGATAATGTCGCTGCGATTAAGCATTTCCGAAAGATGAATGGTAGCAAGGTTGTAAGAATGAGCCAAAGCTTGTGTTAAGGTTACTTCTCCATGATATTTGCGGTCGGCATTTTCGGGCTTCCATTTACCGATAGAAAGCGGAGAGTCCATAATTTTATCATCCGGAGCAAAACCTTCTTGCAAAGCCGTGAGATAAACAAAAGTCTTGAAAGAAGACCCCGGTTGACGCAAAGCCTGTGTGGCACGGTTAAATTGACTTTTGGCATAATCCACACCGCCGACCATGGCTTTGATACCGCCGGTTTTATCCATAATTACAATCGCTCCTTGGTGCACGTTGCGGGAAGCTGCATATTTGTTGATGGTGCTTTCCAAAACATCGGAGGCGGCTTGTTGCAAATCTTGGTCAAGCGTGGTTAAAACATAAATATCGTTGGTGCGTTCACCGATATAAGAATTAACGTCATTATAAACCCAATCGGCAAAGTGCATGGCGTCTTTCACATTATATTTTTTTTCGGGACCAAGGCGCATTTTGAGCGCGTTGTCCGCTTGCATTTGCGTGATTTTGTCATTATTAACCATATTGTTGAGAACAACTTTGGCGCGCTCAATTGCACGTTTTTCCGAGGCAATCGGGTTGTAGCGAGACGGTGCTTTGAGCATACCTGCAATCACGGCAGCTTCTTTGAGGTTGAGGTCGCGAGAAGACTTTTGAAAATATTTCTGACTGGCAGCCTCAATACCGTAAGTTCCGGCGCCGAGATAAACACGGTTCAGATAAAGTGCCAAAATCTGGTCTTTGGTAAATTTGGATTCGAGCCAAAAGGCAAGCAACAATTCTTGGGTTTTGCGCTTGATATTTTTATTTGGGGTTAAGAATAAGTTTTTTGCCACTTGCTGGGTGATGGTGCTTCCGCCTTGCGCATAACGCCCAAGGAACATATTGGTCAGCATGGCACGCGTAAAGGAAATGACATCAAAGCCAAAATGAGAATAAAAACGTCTATCCTCGGTGGAAAGAATGGCATCAACCACATAAGGAGGAAGTTCGTCCACGGTAATCACTTCCGAATAAACACTGCCGAAAGTGGTAACCTCATTGCCATTTTCGGCGGCAATGGTGGTAGAGGGTTGACGGGTGCGATTAACCGCCTCATCAATATCGGGAAGAGTGAGAATGCAATAGCCGATATAAGCTAAAAAAGTTATCACCAAGCCGATAAAAATTTTTAGCTTGATGTGCCGATTCTTAAGTTTTTGTTTTGACTCTCTTTTTTTCTTTTTTGTTGTCTTTTTCTTAGCTTTTGCCACGATTCGCCCCTTTTTTATCCTTGCGTCGATTCTTAAAATATTTTAAAACAATGTTCATAGATAAATTAAAGTTTTAACATCAAAAGATTAAGGAACATTTTATGACTGACATTTCTCTTAAAATAAATGAAGATTTGTTGCAAAAACTGGCAAAAATCGCCGAGAAAAGCGGTCAAAATGTAAATGAAGTTGCTATATCGGCACTTTCAGCATATGTTGAAGATTATGAAGATGTTTATAAAACCGATTTATGCTCGGTAGACAATTTGGAACGCTCATTCTTTTTATCCATTGGTGAATAAGTTTTAAATCCTACTGGCACAAGCAGGAGGAAAAATGACAAAAACGGTTTGTTTGGTAGACGGCTCGGGCTATATTTTCAGAGCTTTTTACGGTATTCCCAATTTAACCGCGCCGGATGGCAAGCCGGTTAATGCCGTTTACGGTTTTACCAATATGTTTTTGCGTTTAACGCAGAATATCCCATGTGATTATTCTTTGGTTTTGTTTGATGCCAAAAGGCAAAATTTCCGCAACGATTTTTTTCCCGAATACAAAGGCACCAGAAAAGAGATTCCCGAAGAGCTGATTCCCCAATTTCCGATAATAAGAGAAGCCGTCAAGGCTTTGAACTTGAACCAACTCGAGATGGAAGGCTATGAGGCGGATGATTTGATAGCCACTTATGCCGACCAAGCTTTGAATAAAGGCTATGAAGTGGTGGTGGTTTCCGCCGATAAAGATTTAATGCAGCTGATTCGCCCCGGCGTTCGCTTTTATGATCCGATGAAAGATAAGTTCTTTACTCCCGAAGATGTGAAGGAAAAATTCGGTGTTTATCCCGATAAAGTAGTCGATGTTCAGGCTTTAGCCGGAGATAGCATTGATAATGTCCCCGGCGTTCCCGGAATTGGTTTGAAAACCGCGGCGCAATTGGTGAATGAGTTTGGCTCTTTGCAAGAAGTGTTAGACCGCGCCGGAGAAATCAAGCAAAACAAAAGACGTGAAACCTTGCTTGAAAATAGAGAAAATGCGCTCATTTCTTTGCAACTCGTCACTTTGAAAAAAGATGTTCCGGTCGAAAAAGAGATAGAGGCTTATGCCTGCCATAAACCGGTGTTTGAAGAGATAGAAAAGTTTGTTGATTTATATGGATTTTTGAGCTTAAAACCACGTTTGCAACGCTGGGCAGAGGTTAGATGCAATAGTCTGCCGGATGAGGAAAATCAAGACCTGAACACTGTATTTAAAGAGGTGGAAAAGCACTATGAGTTGGTGCAAGATGAGCAAAGCTTAATGCGCTGGGCGGATATGATAAAAAACAAGGGCGCCTTTGCTTTTGATACCGAAACCACCGGCATTGACCCCACTTTTGATAAAATCGTCGGCTTTTCCATGGCGGTAGAAGAGGGCGTTGCTTGCTATGTGCCTTTGACGCATAAACCCCAAAATCGTGATTTGTTTGCTTTGGAAAGCGATGAGATTAAACAGCTTGATTTTGCCACCGTTGCCAAACATTTAGCCCCGATCATGACCGATAAGAGCATTTTGAAAATCGGGCAGAATATCAAGTTTGATATGCACTTCTTTGCTCAAGTGATTGGCGAAGATAAAGAAATTTTTCCGATTGAAGATACGGCAGTGCTGTCTTATGACTTGGATAGCTCCGAGCACGGACACGGCATGGATGAACTGGCAGAAAAGTTTTTGTCTTATAAAACCATTCATTATGAAGATGTTTGCGGCACCGGCAAAGATAAAATCACCTTTGACTATGTGCCTTTGGACAAGGCTTTGGACTATGCCGCCGAAGATGCCGACATCACCTTGCGTTTGTATAATGTTTTGAAACCAAGATTGATAAAAGAGAAAAAAATTGCCGTTTATGAGAACTATGACCGCCCGTTGATTGCCCTTTTGCAAAAAATGGAAAAACAAGGCGTGATGGTTGATAAACAAAAGCTTATGAGTTTAAGCCAAGAGTTTGATAAAAAATTGAAGGAATATGAGCAAGAAATTTATCAACTTGCCGGAGAAGAATTTAATATCGGCTCACCCAAGCAAATCGGCGAAATTTTGTTTGGTAAACTCGGTGCTAAGGGCAAAAAAACCGCAACCGGAGCCTGGCAAACCGGAGCCGATGTTTTGGAAAATCTGGCTGCCGAGGGCAATTTGCTTGCCGCCAAAATTTTAGATTGGCGCGGTTTCAGCAAACTCAAATCCACTTATACCGATGCTTTGATTAATTTGCTGGATAAAGACAGCCGTTTGCATACCACTTTTAACCAAACCGTGGTCAATACCGGTCGTTTGGCATCTTCTAACCCCAATTTGCAAAATATTCCGATTAGGAGTGACGAAGGCAAAAAAATCCGAGAGTGCTTTATTGCTAAAGAAGGCTGTAAGATAATTGCTTCCGACTATTCGCAGGTTGAGTTGCGCTTGCTCGCTTCTGTTGCCGATGTTAAGGGCTTGAAACACGCTTTTGATCAAGGCATAGATATTCACGCCGCCACGGCAGCAAAAGTTTTCGGTGTGCCTTATGATGAGGTGGATTCCAATATGCGCCGCCATGCCAAGGCGATTAATTTCGGCATTGTTTACGGCATTTCACAATATGGTTTGGCCAAACAAATTGATGTCAGCAATGAAGAGGCTAAGAAATATATTGATGCTTATTTTGCCCAAATGCCCGAGATTAAAAAATATATGGAACAAACCACCATGTTTGCCCATCAATACGGCTATGTGATGACACCATTTGGGCGCAAATGTTCAATTATGGGCATTAATGATAAAAACAAACGCATTGTTGCCAATGCCGAAAGAGCCGCCATCAATGCGCCGATTCAAGGCGGTGCGGCAGATATCATTAAACGCGCGATGATTGCCGTGCAAAGAGAGCTGGAAGAGGGCGGATATAAGACCAAAATGCTCTTGCAAGTGCATGATGAGTTGGTTTTTGAGGCACCGTTAGACGAGTTGGAAAAAGCCGCCGCGATGATAAAAAAGACCATGGAAGGCGTGGTGGATTTAGCCGTACCTTTTGTGGCTGAAGTCGGTATCGGCGATGACTGGACTCAAGCGCACTAGAAACAAAAAACTAGCGACCGCCTCTGCCCAAGCCTTGACGTGGTATGGGGCGAGGAGATGTTTTTGTTTGTGATGATTTACTTTTAGTAGCATCTTTCTTGTTTTTCATAATTTGCAAAAAGCCTTTAAGTTTTTCATCTTGGATAGATTGGATAAACGCATCATTAAGCTCTGGCGCGCCAACCATTTGCATGGCAGGTTTGGCTTCCATGCAGGCGAGCAGCAGGCGGGCTTTAAAATCGGGAGATTTAATATCGCCAAACTCAATGGCTGAGCCTTGTTTTTTAGCCAGAGCCACAATATCACGAAAACGCTGCATATTAGGAATTTTCGGGTTTCCGTCTTTGTCTTTGGCAGAAAGAGTAATGTTTGTGGCACTTTTAGCCACAATCTTGTCAACACTGCCGTTTGCGTGTTTAATTTCTGCGCGATAATCGGGCGCTTTAATATCTTCAACATATTCAGCTTTTTGCTTTTCTGCCGAAGGTTGAAAAATCTCCCGCAAAGTTTTTTTGAAACTGGAATCAACGACGGCATTCGACTCATTTTCGGTTGTGTTTTGATTATCGTTTCCTTGATGAACATATAAAGTTTGCAGAGGTTTGAACGCTTGCTTATAGTTTTCTAATATTTTTTTATAAGCCTCAAATTGTCCTAAGCTAAGCGGATTATTTGGGTTGTTTCCATCTTTTATTTCAAGTTTCAAAGTTTCTGCTAAGGTTTTATTATAAGTTTTGATTTCATCAAAAAGCTTTTTGATTTCTTCTAAAGAAGGCTCTTGCGCCGTAATTATACCGTCAGCTATCAAAGTTCCGTCCAAGTCGTTCATTCTTTCAGGCTTTTCGCGACGGATATAAGGGGCCATTATGGTTTTGAGTTCATCGATGGTTGCTTTGTCTGGCTTTTGCGTACAATAAATAACGACAGGGTCGTTTCTTTTATGCCAATTGTAAGGCGTGGCGGTTTTATAGTAAACATTGTGTTTTTTTGCAAAAGCATCCAAGTCATCAAAAAGTTTTTTATCCGGCAAAGCATTAACGGCAAATCTCTGTGCTAAATTTGAGGCTTTAAGTGAAGGAGGAAGTCTATATATCCAACCACCGGAAAGATAATCACCTTGTGTTTTCATATCCGTGGTATCAAGCATTCTTTTAGCCAGTTCATCACCTTTCGGAGTTTGTCCGGCAGCGGCAAAATAAGTAACTTTACCGTCTTTATCTTTTGTGGCAGGGGTTTTACCGTCCCATAAATCGGTAGAATATTTTACAAATTTTTTTTCTTCATATATTTTTGTTCTAAGAGATTTTAGATTAAAAGGCTCATTCCAGTTTGTATTGCAATAATGTTTAAATTCAAAAGTATCGGGAGATAAATCTGGCTTTTTACCGCTTTGATTTGCTCCGGCATGAATGCTGGCAATCAGATACATTTTATCAAAAAACTTATCTTTATCATCACGAAATATATTATTGTCCGCTAAATATTTATCATAAGCTTCAAGGAGTTTTTTCTCTTCTTGAGTAAGATTTGCAAAATAGGGAATATTGGTCATAAAAAATCCTTCTTATATTATTTTTTTTCATTAAAAGCATCATATCACAAAATAGATTCTCTGTCTATAATGATTTTTGTTCAAAATAAGCACAAAAACTTAAAAAATAAGCTTTTTTGCGTTGATATCTTTGCTTTTTTGTTTGGTTAATTTTAGATTTTGATATATAGTCAACCACAGTTGATTTTTATATGAAAAATAAAGGAAGTAGAACGAATATGAGTAGTGAAATGACCGCTGAAGAAATAAGAAAAGAAGAAAGCGAATATAATGCTGATTCCATTAAGGTTTTGAAGGGTTTGGATGCAGTCCGTAAACGCCCCGGAATGTACATCGGCGACACCGATGACGGTTCGGGCTTGCATCACATGATTTATGAGGTTTTGGACAACGCCATTGACGAGGCTTTGGCAGGTTATTGTGATAAGACCGAAGTTATTTTGAATCCGGACGGTTCAGCCACCATTCGCGATAACGGACGCGGCATTCCTGTCGGCATGCACAAAGAAGAAGGCGTTTCCGCAGCCGAAGTGATTATGACCGAGCTTCACTCCGGTGGTAAATTTGATAACAACTCATATAAAGTTTCCGGTGGTTTGCACGGTGTGGGCGTTTCAGTTGTGAACGCTTTGTCGGTTTGGCTCAAATTGCGTATTTGGCGTGAAGGACACGAGCATATTGCCGAGTTCTCTCACGGTAATGTAACAAGACACTTGGAAGTTATCGGTGACGCCGGTGATAAACATGGTACGGAGGTTACCTTCCTGCCGTCACCGGAAACCTTTACCATGACCGAGTTCAATTTTGATACTTTGGAAAGAGCAATTAGAGAAAAAGCCTTTTTGAATTCGGGAGTTTATTTGCGTTTGATAGATAATCGCGGAGCCGAGCCGAGAGAAGTTGATTTCCATTATGAAGGCGGTTTGAAAGCCTTTGTTGCTCACATTAACAAAGCCAAAGCGCCTCTGCATGAAGAAATCATTTCCGTCAGCGGTGAAAAAGATGACATTCAGGTAGATTGCGCCATGCAATGGACCAATGCTTATAACGAGAGCATGCTCTGCTTCACCAACAACATTCCGCAAAAAGACGGCGGAACGCACTTGGCCGGTTTCAGAGGGGCTTTGACCAGAACCTTGAACAACTATGTGATGGAAAACGGCCTTCTTAAAAAAGACAAAGTTCAGCTGACCGGCGATGATATGCGTGAAGGTCTGACCTGCGTATTGTCGGTTAAAGTGCCGGATCCGAAGTTTTCTTCTCAAACCAAAGACAAATTGGTTTCATCTGAAGTTCGCCCGGTGGTTGAAAGTGTGGTCGGCGATAAGTTGAAAGAATGGTTGGACGAGCACCCCAACGAGGCCCGCATTATTGTCGGCAAAATCGTAGAAGCCGCCACCGCCCGTGAGGCTGCCCGCAAAGCCAGAGAGTTAACCCGCCGCAAGGGTGCTTTTGATGTGGCTTCTCTTCCCGGCAAATTGGCCGATTGCCAAGAAAAAGACCCGGCCTTGTCCGAAGTTTTCATCGTTGAGGGAGATTCCGCCGGTGGTTCGGCCAAACAAGGACGTCACCGCAAAAACCAAGCCATTATGCCCTTGCGCGGTAAAATTTTGAACGTGGAACGTGCCCGTTTTGATAAAATGCTCAACTCTGCCGAGATTGGCACGATTATCACCGCTTTGGGCACGGGTATCGGCCGCGATGACTTCAATGCCGATAAATGCCGTTATCACAAAATCATCATCATGGCCGATGCCGATGTTGATGGAAGCCACATCAGAACCTTGTTACTGACTTTCTTCTATCGTCAAATGCCGGAGCTGATTGAACGCGGTTATGTTTATATTGCACAACCACCTTTGTATAAGGTTAAAAAAGGCAACTCTATTTTGTACATTAAAAATGAACGCGAAATGGAAGATTATTTGATCAGAGGTGGTTGTGATGACGCTGTTCTGATTCGCACAAGCGGCGAACAAATCACCGGTTCTGACTTGATTGATTTGGCAGAACGCAACCGCAAAGCCAGCAGCTTGTTGTCTTCTTTGAGCAAAAATTTGCCGGAGAAAATTGTTGAACAAATGGCCATTTTTGGTTTGTTTGATGAAAAAGTTTATACCGATATTCCGCTTTTGAAGTCTGAGTTGGAGAAACTTGCCAAACGTTTGGATAGTTTGGAAGCTGAATATGATAGAGGTTGGAATGCCGAAGTTTTGGCAAACGGTTCAATCTGTTTCCACCGCACATTAAGAGGTGTTAAAGAAGAACATATCATTGACAACACCTTGTTAGAAAGTGTTGAAGCCAAAACTTTGAATGAGATGAAAGACCTATTGAGAGAAAACTTTGCCGAAACCGGTAAGTTTATCTCCAAAAACGGCATTGAAAGAAACATCACCGGTCCGGTAACCTTTGTGGATGCGATTGTTACGGCAGCCAAGAAAGGCATTACTATCCAGCGTTATAAAGGATTGGGTGAGATGAATCCGGAACAACTTTGGGAAACCACCTTGGATCCGGAAGCTCGTTCTTTGTTGCAAGTTAAAATTGACCACATGGACGAAGCAGATGAAGTTTTCGCCACCCTGATGGGTGACGTAGTTGAACCAAGAAAAGAGTTCATTCAAGAAAACGCCTTGAATGTAGTTAACTTGGATATTTAATCAGCCAAGAAGCAAAAGAAGCCCCCGAGTTTAGAACAAACTTCGGGGGTTTGTTTTGTTGTTAAATACTGGCAAAAAAATAAATATCGCCATAATTTTTTAAAAAATAAGAAATACTGATTAAGGCATTATGATTTGATTCAGTATTGCAATATATACTTCTTGTGTCCTTATCTTTTTGATTAAAGAGCAAATATTTTTTTTGAGTATAAGTTTTAGGAAATCCGGAAAGTTCCAACATTTCGGCAATTTGCAGAAAGACACGACGTTTTTCACGTAAAATTTCAATAACAGTATCGTTTAAGGGAATAGCTTTAGGATGAATTTTTTGCCCAAAAGCAAAAACATCTTTAGCCGTAACTTCAGAATTCATAAATTTGACGTCATTCCAAGTCATAACCTTTGTATAGAAAATGGTTGTGCCAACAACAATACCCACCAATTCTCCCATATTACGATCAATTTTTTTTGTAATGCTGTCTTTTCCGTTTTTGCGAAAGACTAACTCTAAAGGAGACTCTTTTGAGATTTTTTCCAAATATTCACGCACCACCGCAACGGTAGGTTTGCAAGCATCAAAAATGCGAAAAATTTCTTCTTTTTCCATAATAAATTAATTAAAAATAAAACAAAAAATTATCAAAGTGAAAAAATAATCTGTCATTTGAAGTTTTTTGTCAAGAAAAAAGACGGATTTTGGTTGACGAAGGAAAGAGCTTCGTTCTAAACTGAACAAAAAATTTTTAAGGTAAAAATAATGTCAAAAAAGTTTAAGTTTGTTTTTCTTGTTCCGCTGTTGTGTAGTTCTGCGGCATTTGCCGGAGAATGGGAAACCGGCGGGCAAGGAAGCGCCACCGGGCTCTATGGTTATACCGAGCCCTCAAGTCGTTATGATGAGCAAAACAATCACAATCACGGTGCCGGCGATGCCAAATTGAGCGCCTATGCCAAATATTTGTTTGGTCCCGATTGGGAAGCAGGTATTTATGCCGACTTAATGCTTGGTGTCGACCACGAGTTGGAAGACTATAACCAAGGCAAATGGGGTGAAGAAGTTTATGGTATTGTCGATAGCTCTTATGGTCGTTTGATGCTGGGTCAAACTTGGAACGTAGCCGCCCAATTTCATACCGGCGCACCGGATGCCGGACCTTTAGGCATAGAAAACAGCGATATTGTTGACTTTATCTTCAATCCCAACTGGCAAAGAAAAGGCAGTAACGCTCGTTTTGCCACCTTGAACACCACTTATATCAATACCGACGGTGTAGCGCCCAAAATAAGTTATATCACGCCGGAATATTACGGGACAATGTTAGGTTTTACCTATGTTCCGGAAACCTACAACCGCCGCGGTTTGGTGAGTAAGTCGGCAGACTATGAAGATAAAGGCGGCTATATTGTCAGTTTGTATAACTATATAGATTTTGATATTTTTAATTTAACCACCACGTTGGGTTATGCCGATTTTGTAGATAATGACCAAGAATATTCGGCCAGCATGAGCTTGTCACACGGCAACTGGACCTTAGGCGGTGGCTGGCGTATGACTGAAGCCGATGATAAAAACCCGATTTCCGCCAATGCCGATATGCCGGAGTTCTTTGACGGTTATCGAGAAGGCTATGCTTGGAATGTGGGATTGGGTTATGAAATCGGACCATATAAAACCTCTTTGTCATACTTTGAATCTCATGCCAAAGAAAGCGACAATGAAGACAAAATCTTGATGTTCTCCAACCGCTATCAGGTCAACAAAAATTTGGATGTCTATCTGAGTGCTGCCAAGGTAGATTTCCGCGGCCAAAATCGTGAAGTTAGCCAAAACAATAAGGGCTATGCGGTCGTGAGCGGTTTGAGCCTGAATTTTTAGGAGAGAGAAATGCCAAATATTTTGCTGTTGTCGGATAATGAAGATTTTGCTGCAGATTTAAGCGAACAAATCACGCTTTATGCGCATGGTTTTAATGTCCTGCCGCAAGATGATGAAAACAGCTTGATAGATATGATAATTTTGGATGAAAAAGCCAAAGATTTAGAAACTTTGCGCGCGCATCACCCCAACACGCCGATAATTTTGCTGCAACAAAGCGGGGATGATTCGGTTGAGAGTTCTGTTTTAAATCATGTTATTTTCAAGCCTTTGTCTTTGGAAAGTTTGTTGAACCAAATCCAAGCCGGTATCAATTTGGTAGATAATTCCGAAGCCGGATATTTGAACTTTAATCGTTATGAGTTGCACCCTTTGCAAAAAGAAATCTATAATGAGAGAAACGGTGAAACCATTAAGTTGACGGAAAAAGAAGTGGCAATCATCAAATTTCTATATAAAAACAAAGATAAAATTGTTTCTAAGAATGATTTGTTGCAAGAAGTTTGGGGTTATAGTCCCGATGTCAGCACCCATACCATAGAAACTCATATTTATCGCCTGCGCCAAAAGGTGGAACATGAAGACACTTCCGCACAACTGATTGTCACCGAAGACGGCGGATATAAATTGGTATTATAAAGGAAAAAATAAATGATAATGAAAAATGATGTTAAATTGTTTGAACAAAGCAAAATCCGCTCAGTTTATGATGAAGAAAAAGATATTTGGTATTTTTCTATTGTTGATGTCCTTGCCATTTTGATAGAAAAAGATTATCAAAGCGCGCGAAAATATTGGAACAAATTGTCGGAACGCCTCAGAAATGAAGGCGCAGAGCAACTGGTGACAAATTGTCACCGGTTGAAATTGGAAGCAGCCGATGGTAAAATGCGTTTAACAGATGTTGCCACGGCATAAACAATCTCAAAAAAGGCGGAGTTTTCTCCGCCTTAATTTTATTTTTCAGGATATAAATTCAAATTAACCTCTTCATCTAAATAATACATATCGCCGGTCAAAGGGTCGATAATCAGGTAGCCGATTAGCCCGCCGATGAGGATATTTCCGGCATAATACCAACCGCTCACATGCCAATCAATGACGGTTGTTTGAGTTTTGTAACCGTCTTTAGAGGCAATCACGGTATATTTTTGCGGGTTGAAATAGCCACCGGCGGCAGTTTTGAGGTTGATTGTGGTTGGAGTTTGCCCTTCAAAAACGGTTTGCCCGTGTCGATCGAGGATTTTGATATCCACTTTTTCCAAATTAGCCTTGATAGGTATGGTTTGTGAGTTCTCACGCATAATCGTGGCGCAAGAAGCAAGAGTTGCGACAATTGCGCCGCAGAAAAATAAATAAAACAGTTTTTTCATCAGAACATCCTTTGTTGAATAGATAAAACAAAACCCACCGAAAAAAGGTGGGCGGATGTTCAGAAACCGTTGAATGTTACGGCTCGGCCTATTCGGCATAGCCTTATTTAGCCGACATCCGTCCATGACGAAGTCGGCATAAATATTTGAAGTCGCTATGCTAAACGACTACATTCACAAGGGTTTCTGAAGCCCTAACGCTCATCTCTGAGCGTCAACAAAAGATTATAATTTCTGATAAGTTTTGTAAAGATGTATTTTAGTTTTTCTTAATCTCAACCACCACCGGCACATGGTCGGACGGACGCTCGCCGGCCCGCCAATCTTTCAAAATTTTGTAGCTGACCACGCGGTCTTTGAGGTTGGGCGAAACCCAAATATGGTCCAAACGACGCCCTTTGTCATTGGTTTGCCAGTTAGGATTCCGATAGCTCCACCAAGTAAAAATCTTTTCCGGCTCGGGGTGAAATTCACGCGCAATGTCCACAAAATCAAGCGAGGCTTTAAGTCGGTTCAAGCGCTCCACTTCAATCGGCGTGTGCGAGACGATTTTCAAAAGCTGTTTGTGATTCCACACATCATTTTCATAAGGCGCAACATTAAAATCACCGCAAAGCAACATTTTTTTGTTTCCGAGCTCACTTTTGTGCTGCTCGTAATATTCGGATATATCATCCATAAATGTCAGCTTGTGCGCAAAGGAAAGATTCTCTATCGGGTCGGGAATATCTCCGCCTGCCGGAATATAAATATCGTTGATTTCAATATCATCAAACACGCATGCCTTGATATGGCGCGCATCTTTTTTGCCCACCCAATCGCAACGAGCCACATTTTGCAAAGGAACTTTGCTCAAAATCGCCACCCCGTTATAACCGGCCATGCCGTAAAGCGCAATCTCTGGGTATCCCAAAGCACGAACGGCATCAAAGGGAAAATCCTCTTCTTTGGCTTTCACCTCTTGCAAGCAGATAATGTCCGGATTCTCGGCTTCAACTAACTTTTTCAGAGCATCCATGCGGATTCTTATGGAGTTAGCGTTCCATGTGGCGAGTTTGAACGTCGTCATTTTTTATCTTTTCTTATAGTTAAGCGGATTCTTTTTGTCTTTGCGGAATTGGAAGAGCTTGCTGTCCAAATCAACGTCTTTTTGCGCAGCGTAGAGCGAAACCGTAACTTCCACCGATTGCGGGTCAGTCACTTTCCATTGTTTGAGTTCAAACGGTTCTTTGTTAAAAATGAGCGTGATTGGGTTAATATCTTTCTTTTGCGGATATTCTACCACAATCATGAGCGTGCCGCGGTCTTCATAAAAATCAATAACCTTGAGGTTATGTCCGTCAATTTTGATGTCATTTGCCAAAATGAGAGTTGCCGGAATATCGTCATAATCAATATGGGTCACTTGGTCGAGCTCTTTGTCATTATAGACAATAAACTCGCCGTTACCGATGATGTCCACATCAACCGGCGCGCCATATTCCATGCGAATTTTGTTAGGTTTGGCAATATAAATTTTGCCCTCGGCGGTAGAACCGTTGCTCGCCGTTTGCACAAATTCGGCTTCCAAAGTTTTCAGATTATTGAGATAAGACTCAATTTGGGCAATTTGTTCGGCGCTGGGTTGAGCTGCCTGAACATTGAAAGCAGATAAACTCAAGAACAAAAGCAAAGTCAAAAATTTTTTCATATTGTCAAAACCTTTTTAATTTTAAGCATTGCGCGCTTTGAAAATGCCGTTTTCAAAACCTTGAATTTCTTTGTTGGTTTCAGCCATTTCCAAACGTTTTTCGGTAAGAGCGGCATATTCTTTTTCTCTCTCGATTCCAATATAGTTTCGATTAAGTTTTTTTGCAACCACCGATGTTGTGCCGGAGCCGACAAACGGATCAAGAATAACATCACCCTCGTTACTGGAAGCCAAGATAAGTTTGGCAATCAGCTTTTCTGGTTTTTGGGTGGGATGATTGGTATTTTCCGGCATTGACCAGAATGGAATGGAAATATCCGTCCAAATGTTGGAAGGGTGGGTGAGACGTGTTTTTTGTGTGCCGTCATCAACCCAGTCTTTGGGTTTGCCGTTTTTGTCGCGATAAGGCGCAATGACCGGACGTTGAACTTTAACTGCATTTAAGTTAAAGGTATAATCTTTGCTTTTGGTAAAAAACCAAATATCTTCAAGGCAGTTTTTCCAGTTGTTTTGGGCGCCTCTGCCTTTTTCTCTCTCCCAAGAAATGCGGTTTTGCAAAAGAAAATATTTTCCGGCGACTTCCGGAATGGCAATGGAGGTTTTCCAATCCGAGCAAATATAAATTGAGCCGTTTTCTTTAAGTAAACGCGCGGTCTTTTTGAGCCATTTATCCAGCCATTGTTTATATTCTTCCAAGCCCATTTCTTTGAATGTGGTGCCGGAAAAATTTTTGGTCAGATTATACGGCGGATCAACAATAATCAAATCAATTGAGGATTCGGGCAAAAGATCAAGCGCTTTGATTGTGTCTTGATGTAAGGTTTTGTTGAGAACATAGTCCAAAGAAACACGAGCCGAAATCTTAATGGCTCTTTTGCCATATTCTTTGATTTCGGCTTTTGTCAGTTCAATGGTTTTGTTGCGTGGCGCTTTGTCTTTTTTCATTGTTGAAACGGATTATTCTTCGCCAAATTTGTTGTTAACCAAATCAATAATGGCTTGCAAAGCTTCTTGAGCTTGAGTGCCGGAGCAGTTAACTTTGATGGTTGTGCCTTTGGAGGCAGCAAGCATCATCAAGCCCATAATCGAGCAACCGCTAACGGTTTGACCGATTCTTTCAACTTCCACTTCGCAATCAAACGGCGCGATTGTTTTTACAAAAGCAGCGGCAGCACGAGCATGTAAGCCTTTTTTATTTTGAATTTCTAATTCTGCGGTAAGAACATTATCAGACATGGCTACATTCCCAACAGTTGTGAGGCGATGTTAATATATTTTTTGCCGGCCTCTTGCGCGCCTTCAACCGTTTCTTTCATGGTTTTGTCTTTGCGCAGGGAGGCAATTTTAATCAACATCGGCAAGTTCATGCCGGCCAAAATCTCCACATTTGCTCTGTCCATGATAGAGATTGCCAAGTTAGAAGGTGTGCCACCGAACATATCGGTCAAAACCACAACGCCGCTGCCGCTGTCAACTTTACTGACCTTGTCCAAAATTTCGGTACGGCGCATTTCCATATCATCTTCGGGACCAATGCAAACGGCTTCAACGTTTTCTTGTTTACCGACCACATGCTGCATGGCAGAAATAAATTCCAAAGCCAAGTTGCCGTGAGTAACTAAAACCAAACCAATCATCGTGTTTTTCCTTCAAATTTTTATTTTTTAGGTCCGTTTGACCAGCATTTAACGGCACCGAATTTTGCCAAAACTTCTTCTTTGGTTTTAGCTTTAACATATTCATCGGCGCGCGTTTGCTTGCCTTCCAAAACAATATCTTCCACATTTTCAACCGGAACGGCATAAGTGCGTTCAACCATTTTACCCTGCAATTCTACAATTAGCAAGAACTCGGCTTCAGCCAAAGGACCTTTGGTTTCTTCATCAATATCATCGAGTTTAACCGCCAAATGTTCATCTCTTTTGAGGAGTGCGGTTTTTTTGCCGTCAAACTGCAAAACCGGATTAACTGGAGCGCCTTCACGAGCATCTATAAAAATAGCCAACTCGCCATATTTATTTTCAATAATTTCGTAGAAATCTTGTTTTTCAATCAGGGTGTAATATTGTGTTTCCATGGATTTTGACCTTAAAGTATTATTTTATAGCTAAAGATGATAGTACAATATGACAAGAGTGTCAATTTTGAGTTAACGCATAAAGGTATATTAATAATCTTTCTGTGTAATTTTGTTGTTTGCCACTTCAAAAAAGAGAGCATCTTGCTTCAAACTCATAAAAAGTTGCGGATTCGTTGATGTAATCCAAGCTTGAACTTTCAAATCTTTAATTTTTTCAAGCAAAGCCTCTCGCTTTACATCGTCCAAATGCGCCACCACTTCATCAAGAAGCATCACAGGGGCAAAACCTTGGTGCAGAGTTTGCGATTTTGTTTGCGCTAAGATAATGCTGATGAGGAGAGATTTTTGCTCTCCGGTTGAACATAGCTCTGCCGGCATATGTTTTTTGCGATAATATACCTTGAAGTCGGTACGGTTCACGCCGTCAATCGAGTCATTATACAAAACACTTTGTCGCTGAGATTTAAGTTTATTTTTGTAAAAATCTTCCACATCGATTGCCGGCATTTTATCAAGCATTCTTTCGATTGTGCCGTCGAGTTCCAAGCGCACACTCGGAAAAATATCATCTGGCTCATGTTCAATGAAGGTATTGAGTTTGGCGGTTTGCTCGCGTCTGGCGGCAGCAATCGCCACGCCGAGTGTGGCCATATTTTCTTCCAAGGGAGTCAGCCAGTGATTATCTTTGGAACCGCTTTTCAAAAGCTGGTACCATTCTTTGTATAAGTGCTCAAAATTAGCCGTGCGTTTGGCATGTTCCATATCAAAAGCATAAACCAAACGGTCAAGAAAACTGCGTCTGGGTTGCGAACCTCCGCGGAAAAGTCTGTCCATTTGCGGAGTGAGCCAAACGGCGGAAATATACTTTCCGAGCTCGGCTTGAGAAGAGATTTTGTTGCCGTCAATTTTGACGATTCGCCGCTCAAAGGAGCGTATATCATCATCACTTTCTTTACTGCTTTTTTCAACCGCTGTCCCGATTTCATAAGATTCGCCGCCTTTAACCACGGTGGAAGAAACCGCCCATGAAGTGTTGTTTATTTCGGTTGGCGCATATTCATCGGTAACCAATGCCGGACGGATTCGTCTGATGTCTGCCAAGCGAGCCCCGCGCAATCCTCGTCCGGGGGTGAGAAAAGAGACGGCTTCCAAAATGTTGGTTTTGCCGGTACCGTTTTCTCCGGTAATGATAATCGGGCAAAGTTCGGTATTAAGACGCAAAAACGGATAGTTCCTATAGTCAGTTAAAGTCAGGCGTGTAACGCCTGACTTTATAGAATTATCAACCTGAATATTTAAGGCGAGATTATCCATTTTGCCTCGAGATATTAGACACGCATCGGCATCAAAACATAGATAGCGCTGGAGTCTGTTGTATCATGAATAACGGAAGGAGAAGAAGCATCGGCAAAAGAAATGCGTACGGCATCACCTTTAACTTCAGTTAAAATATCCAATAAATAGCGGAAATTATAACCAATCTCTACGGATTCGCCTTCATATTTAGCTTCCAATTCTTCCTGTGCAGACCCCAAGTCAGGGCTGGAAGTTGTGATGGTAACTTTAGAAGGAGCGGTAATCATCTTAATGGCGCGTGTTCTTTCAGCCACAACGGAAACACGGTCAACGGCAGAAGACAAATCTTTAACCGAAAGTTCCAAGTTTTTATCGTTGTCTGTCGGAATAACGCGTTCATAGTCAGGATATGTTCCGTCAATGAGTTTAGATGTCAAAGTAATGTCTTCAAAAGCAAAGCGAACTTTATTTTCGGACATGGAAACCAAGATATGATCGGCATTGTTGTCATCCAAAAGTTTTCTTATTTCGGTAATGGTTTTTCTCGGAACGATAATACCGGTAAGGTTTTCAGCACCTTGCGGTAACGGTGTTTCAACACAAGCCAAACGGTGACCATCGGTTGCAACCACGCGCAAAACCTTAGCTTCGCCTTCATTTTTGGCGTGCATGTAAACACCATTAAGATAGTAGCGTGTTTCTTCGGTCGAAACGGCAAATTTGGTGCGGTCAATCACATCTTTGAGTTCTTCTTTGTCCATGGTAAAATTAATAGGCAATTTATCACCGGAAATAACCGGAAAATCTTCAACCCCGATGGTAGAAAGAGAGAACTTGGAACGAGCAGATGCAATGGTCAATTGTCCTTTTTCGTCAGGGAAAGTAATTTCTACTTCCGAGCCGTCGGCAAGTTTTCTGACAATATCATAAAGCATATGCGCCGGAGCGGTTGTGGCACCGGTTTCAATGGTTTTTGCATCGACGATTTCGGTAATTTCCGTATCCATATCGGTTGCTTTGAAGCTGATGCCGTCTTCCAAAGCTTCGATTCGCACGTTGGACAAGACCGGAATAGTGTTTCTTTTTTCAACAATGCTCTGAACATGGCTCAGAGTTTTCAATAAATTAGCGCGTTCAATAGTAAACTTCATTTCAATTCACCTGTTTTTAGATCTAAAAAATATTATCAAAATAGTAACACAAAACCGCCAAACAAGAAGAGAAAACAACGATTCGTCAACAACTTTTTAATATAAAAAACACCTCCAAGATAAACATGAAGGTGTTTTTTTATTTTTCGGGGTAAAATAAATTAAGCTTCCAAAATGCGTCTTAAAGTATCGACATCTTCAGCCAAACTCTTATCTTCCAAAATGAGTTCTTCAACCTTGCGAACGGCATGCATAACCGTTGTGTGGTCGCGATCAAATTTTCGTCCGATCTCGGGAAGTGAACGGGAAGTAAGTTGTTTTGCCAAATACATGGCAATTTGACGCGGACGAGCCACGGTACGAGCTCTTCTGGAAGATTGCATTTCTTTAACAGAGATGTTGAAATGCTCGGCAACTTTCTTCTGAATTTCATCAATTGTTGTGCGTCTGTCATAAGAACGGAGCATGTCTTTCAAAACATCTTGGGTCATATCCAGAGTAATTTCTTTGTTGCTCAAGAGTTGAGAGTGAGCAATCACGCGACGCAAAGCACCTTCCAATTCTCTAATGTTGGAGGTAATTTTTTGAGCCAAAAATTCACAAACCTTCAAGGGAACTTCTACGCCGAGTTGTTTAGCTTTGTTTTGCAAGATTCCGACGCGTAAATCAAAATCGGTCGGATGAATATCGGCAACCAAACCGCATCCCAAACGGGACTTCAATCTGGCTTCGATTCCTTCCAAATCGGCAGGAGATTTATCGGCAGAGATAATGATTTGTCTGCCTTCTTCAATCAGAGAGTTAAAGGTGTAGAAAAACTCTTCTTGAGTGGTGTCTTTACCACCCATAAATTGAACGTCATCAACCATCAAAACATCAACAGAGCGGAATTGTTCTTTGAAAGCGGTAGTATCTTTGTAACGCAAAGCGCGAACAAATTTGTACATGAATTTTTCGGCAGATAAATAAACAATATTTCTGGTCGGGTCTTGTTGTTTGATATGCCAAGCAATAGCGTGCATCAAGTGAGTTTTACCCAAACCAACACCGGAATACAAGAACAACGGGTTGAAAGAAACGTTTCTGGATTCGGCAACTTTTCTGGCGGCAGCATAAGCAAATTCATTTGTTTTACCGACAACAAAATTGTCAAAAGTATATTGCGGATTCAACGGAACAGATAAAGGATCGTTATTTGAAAAAGTTTCCGCAGTATTTGTAATTATCGAAGATGCTCCTGATTGATAAATGTTTGTCGGAGCCGGAGTCGAAGTAATTTTTTTGAGTAAAGAACGACAAGTCGGGCTGTATAAACCTTTTGCGTCATCATTAACGGCTTGAACAATAAAGTTCACGCTTTTGATATCAGGATTTTTCTTTTCCCAAATTTTATGGATTCGTTCACTGTAATGGGTAATTACCCAGTTTCTCATAAAGCGGGTCGGAACACAAATATTCATAACTCCGTCATTAAAAGAACCTAAAGTCAAAGGCTTTAACCAACTGTCAAAAGCTGTTTCGCCGACTTCGTTTTTTAATTGGCTGCAAATCTGTCCCCATTGATCTTGAACAGAATTGTTATTGATTATTGCTTCTTCAGCCATTTTATCTCCCCATTTTTTTAGTTAATAACTCAATTTTTCTAAAATAGTTTCTTTGATATATATGTTCTGAATTTTTGAATTTGCAATTCCCTGTTTTGCATCGGAGTTTTTCTCCGTCTTGTTATTTTAAAACATATTCCCTTATGCTCTAAAATAAGATTCAGAAATTTTTATATCAATTTTAATGACTATCTTAATAATTACTTTTGTCAGAACGAACAAAATGTGCAAAGGCTTTTATTCTTTTTGTTTCACACCTTCATTGTTCCCGAAAGCAATTTGGATATTAAAGGCAAAAAAAATAATTACAACAGAACATTTCAAGAACATTGCAATTATATTTCTTGACACGATTTTTTTACAGAGTCGCAGAGATTCTCTTGATTTTCATACAAAAAAACACAAACCGAAACATCTCCGAAAGAGATTCAACGATTTGTGCTTTTTTTATATTCTAACTTAAAAATAAAGCTTAGAGGGCTTTAATTTTTTTAGAAAGACGAGAAACGGTACGAGCTGCTTTATTGAGGTGGAAAACACCTTTACGAACAGATACCATCAATTCAGATTCGGCAACTTTAAGAGCTTCTAAAGCTTTGTCTTTTTCTTTAGCGTTAATCAAAGCGTCAACTTTTTTAACGAAAGTGCGAACTCTGCTACGACGAGCGCCGTTGATAACAGCTCTTTTATTGTTGCGGTTAATTCTTGTTTTTGCCGATTTATGATTGGCCATATTCTTTAATCCTGTATTAAAAAGTTATTACAATATATTTTTGATAAGCTTTATAAACTCTAAACAGTTGTTTAGTCAATAGCTATTTTTCGTATAAAAGCTAAAATATTGTTATTTTTTGCGTTTTTCCATAAAACTTTGCAAAGATTCTTTAAATCCGTTGGAGCCGAGACAAATTTTGCAGTTTTTATTTTCATAGGCGATTCCTGCTTCCAGATTCGAATTATACGCCTGTTTGATGGCATCTTTGGCCAAACAAACGGCATTTTTCGGTAAGGCAGAGATTCTCATGGCGGTTTTGATGGCTTCTTCAAACAAATCGGGCAGAGCAACGATGCGGCTGGCGATTCCGCAAGCAACGGCTTCTTCCGCATTGAGAGCGCGGCCGGTTAATACCATTTCCATGGTTTTTGATTTTCCGATGGTTTTAGCTAAACGCTGAGTTGAACCAAAACCCGGAATAACACCAAGGCTTATTTCCGGTTGTCCGAAGCGAGCATTATCTGCCACCAAAACAATATCGCAGGAGAGAGCCAATTCGCAACCGATTCCCAAAGCGTATCCGGCAACAGCGGCAATAATGGGTTTGGGGCAATTGTCAATTTGTTTGAAATAGGTGTAGGTTTTGTCCAAAGCCTCGATTCCGAAATTTTCAACTTTATTTTGCAGCTCGGCAATATCAATACCTGCGGCAAAAGCTTTGTCGCTACCTTTTAAAACAATGGCAGAAATAACATCGTCATTACAAAAAAGTTCCAACTGTTGAGAAAGTTCCTGAAGCATTTTTTCGCACACGGCATTAAGCGCACGCGGACGGTTTAAGGTGATGATACCGACCGGCCCGCGCGATTCTACGATTATATTTTGATATTCCATTTTCTGCCCTATAATTTACTTTTTACGGTGATTCTGACAATAAGCGGTTTGGTGGATTCTTTGGCAATATCCAAGGTTTCGCCGTCACGATCAAAGGACAAAATATTGTCTCTTTTTCCTTGGTATATCCAACCGAGTTGAGGTAGTGTTTCAATATAAAATTTTTCCACTTTGGCAAAACCGATTTTATTGCTGGTAAAATAAGCTTCAACCAATCGACTTTCTTCATTCCCGAAAGAGATATTGTCTTTTTGCACTTGTTCTAAGCCGCCAAGCAAAGGGACATCTTCCAACCCTTCAATGAATGCGGCATGGGTATTAAAAGAAAAAAGAATGGCAATAACCCAAAAACTGAAAAATTTTTTCATTTTTTCCTCATCTTATTTTTGTAAAGAAGGACAAAAGAATGTAGAGCGACCAGCCAAAACAATCTTCTTGATTCCTCCTGTCTTTTTTATGTTGCAACGGCAATCAGGACAAGCCTGACCGGTTTTGTTGTAAACACAATGCATATTTTGAAAATATCCTAAACTTCCGTCGGGCTTATGATAGTCATGTAAAGTAGAGCCTCCGGCAGCAATGGCTTTTTGCAAAACTTCGCGCACTTTTTGGAGCAAGCGTATACATTCAGCCAAAGACAAACTGTTTGCCTCTCGTGTCGGAAGGATTCGTGCTTCATATAAGGATTCGGAAGCATAAATATTCCCGATTCCCACAATAACAGACTGATCCAATAAAGCAACTTTTATAGGCGTTTTTTTCGACTGAAATTTTTGATAAAGATATTTACCGTCGATTCTTTCATCAAAAGGTTCGGGACCGAGATTTTGCAAAAACTTCGGCGCCGCATTTTCCTTTTCATTAAAATAGGTTAGCATTCCGAAACGTCTGGCGTCATGATAAGTGATAAAACCATTATTTGTTTCAATCACCACATGATCATGCTTGACCCTTTCGAGTTTTTGTTTGCTGATTTTAATCTGACCGCTCATGCCCAAATGCCAAATCAGACAGATTGCGTTGTCTAAATGAATTAAGATATATTTGGCGCGACGCTCATAAGTACAAATTTTGCTACCGACAATTTTTTCAGCCAAATCATCGGGGATTTTTTCGCGCAAATTCTTGTTATATACGGAAACATTGAGTATTATGGCATTACCGATATCTTTTTCTATGGCGGTTTTAATTGTTTCAACTTCGGGTAATTCGGGCATTTTAACCTCAAAAAGAATTGTTTTTGAAAGATTATAAATGATAAAAGATTTTTTACAATTTATAAAAAAAACTATCCTCGTTGCCAAATTATCGCAATATGGTTTGTTTGCGCCTCTTTCAAAACTGCAAACGTTTCGTTATAGCAAAATTTTAGCTCAATTTTTTGCGGAACGGACACCGGATTTGGATTCTTTTTGGCGACAATATCAAAATTCTTCGGTTTTACCCATGGTACAAGAGCTTTTGACGGCCGCGTCGGTATGTGGATTCCCTTTATATTTTCTGCCGTGTTTGGATAAAAAAGAATATCAAAATCAAGTAGAGATAAGTTTGGATTCTGATGAAGATGATATTTTGTTTTATCAAAATTTGTTCAAAGAATTATGCGTTAAAGATTTTCGTAAAGCTCAAGGTTTATATGAAACATGGCGCAAAACGCAGACAAAGCAAAATGACATGCGTCTATATGCCTCTATATTGGAAGAAATCAATAAAAACAATCCGATATATGATATAGATTGGATTCATACATCAAAACAAAACTTGGTTCTAAACTTCAAACAAAAAGCAATATTGACGGATAAGTTATCGAAAGAAGCGCAAAAAAACTTAGCTTTGCATTTTGCTGAGTTGTTTTTTGTAGAAAAGATTTTGCTTGAGGCGTGGCAAGGTGTTCTTTGCACTGCGGAAGAAAAAATCGGCTTTTTGCCGATTTTGAATATTCAAAAACTGGAACTTTCCGATATCAATTTTGCCATAGAATATATGCAAAAAAATAAGTCGGCACAGACTTTGTTACAAAGCAAGATTATTTATGCTTTTTCCATGCTGAAGTTTTATTGTTCTGATATAGATTTGATATCAATTTTGGATTCGTTTTTACATCCGCATAGCTTAAGGAACGGAAAGAATGATAAAAATCTTTTTTCTAATCTGAATAAGCATGGTATGGTCTATATATCTAAACCGGAAATAAAATTTCAATCGGCAAAAAATTTAGCCTATTTGTTGGATTCTAATCGACATAAACAAGACAATCGATATAAAAAATCGTCTTCCTTGTATATCATATTCTTATTGTTAGCGTACCTCCTTTTACGTTATTTTTAGTCTTGTCAGACTTTTTGAAATGAGCTAAAATCTAAAAGTTTTAGATAAAGAAAAGACCATGAAAAGAGTACAAAGAACCAAAAAATATTTTGCACCGCAAAATGAGGGAAAAGAACATATTTGCGACCATCCCGGATGTAAAGAAAAGGGAGAATATCGTGCGCCCAAAGACAGACGCTTGAAAGAATATTATTGGTTTTGCCTTAAGCATGTTCAGGAATATAATCAAAAATGGAACTATTATGACGGCCCCGAAATTCCCGATGAAGAAGAAAACCGTCGTGCGCGCATGCGTTTTCGTTGGTTTGGCGCAAAAGTCAAATATAGTTTCGGTGATGAATTTGCCGATGAATATAATGTATTCAGAGAATATGCCAATGATTTTTCTGCCATGAATGATGTTTATTTTTCGGAAGAAGACAGGCGCAATTTAAAAATTATGGAATTGCAGGATTCGGAAGAAGAACTCACCGTTGAATTAGTGAAAAAACAATATAAAAAACTGGTCAAAAAATATCATCCGGATATTAATCAGGATGATGAACAAGCCGAAGAAAAATTCAAACTTTTAGGCGCGGCATACAAAGCTATTTTAGCCAAAATAAGCTAACTTCGTTCTCTGTCTTGAGCCAATTTTGCATTAATATATTTTTCTTTGAGCATTTGGTTTTGTTCTGCTTTAGCTTTCTTTTTGTCTTTTTTAATTTCTTTGCGTCCGGTTTTTTCGCAAATGGTGCGGGCTATTTTTTTATCGTTATTTTTTTCTTTGCCGATTTCAACAATTTCTTTTGTATCCAATTCCTTAAAAGCTTTTTCACCTTCTTTTCCGCCGATTCCTTTAACTTTGTTGACGCCCTGCATTAAATTGACTAGTTCCTTGTCACTGAGGTTGCTCCAGTCTTTATCAGAGGTTTTCAGTTCTTTTTTAAATTCGGTTTGCAAGGTTTTGGTTGTTTTTTGCGGATTAATAGAATTTTCATTCATACTTTGACGCATGGTTTCTTTTTTTAAACCTTTAAATCCTGCATTTTTAGCCATATTGTTTGCAAGATTAACGGCAGAAATTTTTTCTGTTTCTAATTGCAGACGAATGGTGTTATTGGTTTCTTGCTGGTGTAATATTTTCTTTTCATCTTCATGCAGAGCATTATAGAGAGAATTGTTGTTTTGTTCCATCAATAACGGGTCAGCAACAATTTGCACATTATCTTCATCATCATCTTCTTCACCAAGACTGCGAATTTTCTTTTGAATTTTTTTCAAACCGACGGGCAAATCATTAGGTTTAGGAGGAGTTGTTTTAAACACACTGTCTTTTTTGGCTTCATATTCGACAGCCTGTTTTATATTTGTTTTTCTGGTAATTTTTTCCTGTTCTCCGATACTTCCTTTTTTCCACTCAATGTTCGGATTTGTATCATTATCACCCATGGTATCCTCCCTAACTCGGAAAAAGATGAAAACCACCCAATAATTAAGAGTAACCAAATAGAGATCGTTTGTCAATTATTGCCTTCGCTGGCAAACAGATAAAAGATTATAGTTTTTTATAGGTAATCATGATTGAACCGTCAGACAAATTTTTAGACATCACTTCAACTTGGTCAATATCATCACGGTTCAAAATAAAAGTTTTTGTCGTAAAACTGCTGATATGATTAATAATATCTGTTTTCAGGCTTTCCCAATCATCAACTTTGGTAAAGAATTTTTGTTGCATATCAATAAGTTCGGATAATGTCGGATCTTGTTCCAAAACACCGTCGCCAATTTGCCAAAGTTTAAGATAGGCTTGATTAAAAAAGTTAAGATGTCCGTCGCTGCCAAAAATAACAACTGCGTCAAAAAGGTTATCCAAAATTTCTTTTTGAACGGAAAGCAAAGAATTATAAGCGCGTCTGGTTGCCAATTTGTCAGAAACATCTTCATAAGCAAAAACCAAACCGCCCATCGGATGAGGGATTCTCACACGTCGAATAGTTTGCTCGTTGGGCAAATGCAACAAATCTTCTTTCGTTTCAATAATGGTTTGAAAGTCTTTTTGTTCACTGTTTTTGAAAGCCAAATAATCCGGAACTTCGGGAAGGAGTCTTTTTTCTCTTAAAATATCTAAAAAGGCAGAATAGTTCGGTTGTTGTTCAAGCCAAATATCCTCAAGTTTCCAAAGTAAAGAAAAAGCTTTGTTATAGAAGGCCAGTTTTTGATTTTGGTCAAACACGGCAAAGGCAGTTCCGAGTTTCCCCATAATCTCAAGGTGTGCATTTTGGTGAATTTTAAGATTGCGTTTGAAGTCATCAAGCTCGGTAATATCAATCAGCGCTCCGACGGTATAAATTTTATCAAGAGAGTCTTCCACATGAAAAGGCGATTCGACAACTTCATAAACTTTTCTTTCTCCGTTTTTGATGATATTGACGGTTTGTTTTTTTGTCTTGTTCACGGAATGAGCCAGAAAAGCTAAATTTTTGGATATATTTTCTCCGCTGACATTCATAATTTCCAAATGATTAAGCAAAATATCTTCTCGGCTTTTGTTTTCAAAAAACTCCATATATTTTTTGTTAATTTGAAAAATATTGAGTTTATCATCACGCATCCACACCGGATAAGGGATATTATTAATCAAATCTTCAAGCTGGATAATTTGTTTGAACCAGTTTCTTTTTTCGGATTCGAGCTCGGTAATGGTTTGTGACTCTAAACTGATATCTCTAAACCAAATCATGTCACAATAAATATTACCGTCGATTCCGTTGATTCGCACACCGGAAAGGCGTAAACGTTTGTTGTTATTTTTAATCAAAAATTCATCATCAAAAGAAACCCCGTCTTCACGTAACAAATCAATATATTTTTGCAAACGTTTTAAGTCTTCTTTGTAAAAATTTTTCAAAATTTCATCAAAGCTTGATTTTGTTCCTTCGGGCAAATTCATCATCACGGCCAAGCGACGGGAGCAATGTTCAACAATATTTTTGCGCGGGTCATCAATTTTTTCATCGGGATAAATAAAAGCAAAATAACCATCTTTTGAGGCATAAAGTGTTTCGGCATATCTTTCTCTGTCGCGATTGAGGAAGTAGTTTTTTTGCTGCATTTTTAGATAGTTATACCAATAATAAAAAAACAGACCAAGCAAAAGTAAAAACAAAAAAGCCAAAGCATACCATAACTCGGGTGCGGCATAATACATATCAATTAAAAGTTCGCTGGTCATATTTTGTATTTATTTTATTAAAGTTATTGCCTGATAAATGATTTTATAATATAAAAAGGCACTGAAACAAAGAGTTTTTTTTTAATAGTGGACAATTATAGGAACACCTCAATGTATAACTTAGCCTTTGATACCACAGCGGCAGCTTGTTCCATTGCCTTGCTGCAGGATGATAAAGTAATAGATTTTTATTCTCAAGCCATGGATTTCGGGCAAGCCGAAGTTCTTATTCCGCAAATCAAAATCTTGATGGAAAATAATCATTTAAGTTTTGATGATTTAGATGAGATAACGGTTTGCGTTGGCCCGGGATCTTTTACCGGTGTTCGTTCAAGCATCTCAGCGGCAAGAGCTTTTGGTTTGGCAAAACCGCACATTCAAATTTGCGGAGTTAATGCTTTTGATGCCTATCTTGTTTCGCTGGCATTTTCTCCTGATGAAATCGGTTTTTACAATGTTGTGCTGATTGAAACCAAGCGAGAAGATTTTTATTATCAAATTTTTGATGAGAATTTAAAACCGCTGACCGAACCGGCAGCAGATACAAGGGAAAACATCATTGCTCAGTTGCACAACAAAAAAGTAACGATGATTGGCGATGGTGTTGAGCGCTTTTTAATGAGCCCCACCGGTTTGAGCTTACATTGTATAAAAGATGAGAGCTTTTTGCCGATAGAAAATGTTGGTTTGTGCGGCTATAAACAATACATGAAGAAAAGAGTAGATTTCCCTAAACCATTATATCTGCGCGCTCCCGATGTTTGCTTAAAGAAGTAAAAACTATAAAGCGTAACTATATTGCAAATCTTGGTTTGCCAGAATGGTGGCAATGGTTTGCTGAATATCTTGTTTTTGTCTTTGTTCAATAAGTTCAATAATCTCAAGTTCTTGGCGATCAAGTCTACGGTTGATTCCTAAAGATTCATAATAAAGTTTGCCGGCATTATAAAGTTTGGCAGCCTGTAAATTATTACCTTGTTCGTAATAAAACTGAGAAAGCATTTTATTGGCATTAGCCACTTGTTCGGCATTGATTTCCTCGTCGGCAATTTCCAAAACATGCTGATATGTTTTCATGGCTTGATTATAGGATCCGGCTTTATTATATAAATCGGCAGCTCTGGACCACGCGTTAACATTTTGCGGATGCAGTTCAATGGCCAGCTCAAAAGCACCTGTTGCCAAGCGCGTATCGGCAAGAGCCGACAATGTACCAAAAGTGCATGCCATATTAGATGTTTCTTGAAAGATTTGGTCTTTGCGCGCACCGTTAGACATAGATGCGGCAGCTTCAATTTTGGCGTCCATCAAATTTTCCATTAAGGCCAAAGCATAAGTTGCATCGCCTTCGGAAAGGTGTAAAATGGCAGTGGCATCGTCAGGCAGATTGGTTCCGCGCCTGATGTCGTTAAATTTTCCTTGTGCCGCCAAAGCCAAAAAATTTTTCACTTCCGTAATGGTTTGCACGATTTCTTCCTCAGAAGCATGCCCCTGATTGCGATAGATAATGGTTTGTGCAATTTTCAAATCGTCAACTTTACGCGCAATCATATCAATAATCAAACCGATAAGTTCGGGAAGAGTTTTATTGTTTTGGGTATAATGCAAGACATCACCGGACATAATATCGAGAGTTGTTTGTTCTTCTTTTTCGGCTGTTTTTCCTTTTTTCCAGTCAAAATCAATTCCGGGGTCTTTGTTTTTTGAAATTTCTTCTTCAATAACTTCTTTTGCCTTTTTCTCTTCTTCTTGTTTTTGAGCCTGTTCTTTTTTTTGTTTTATAATATCTTGGCGTCTTTTTTCTTGGCGTTCAAGTTCTCTTTGTTGATCCATAATTTGTTTTTTGCGCAGCTCTTCAAGTTCGAGCTCTTTTTGCAGTTCGTCGGTATCATCGCTGTCTTCTTGCTCATCATCAACAACTTCTTTTATTATTTTTTTGCTGTTTTTTTGCGCGGCGGTATTATCCAATTTCAAAAATGCGATGATAGATTTTACGTAGATAACAATAACCAAGAACAAAAAAACAACAAAAGCAAGAAGCATCAGAAGATAAGAAATAAGCCGCACATTACTCATGCCGGACAGATATTTATCAAGAGTTCCGGCAAGTACATCAATATTGGTAATGGCGGAAGCAAAAAAACTTTCCGCACAAAAGAGAGTTATTATTTGCTCAAACATATTTTTGTTTTATACCATTTACAAAATGTTTTTTCGTGTCTAAGATACAAAAAGTTATATTAGACATGTACCAACAATAATTATAATAGATTAAAAATGGGTTACTTTAGTCAAAGAAAAAAACACGCGCGCCAAAATATGTTTATGCTGATTTCACTAGTGATATTGGCAATTATATATTTGTTATTGTGGTTAGATAATGGCACATCATCTTTTTTAAAATCTTTACGCCATGCCCAATTTCATTTTTATCTGTATAATATTTTCTTGGTTCTATATACATTATTTCATCGTCATCTGGCGTATATGTTTTTGGCATTAATGCTGCTGTTTTGCAACTATGGTTCTTTGGCCAAGAGCGCTCTTTTGTTTTTCAATCATGCGCCGGAAGGTTTCAATCAGTTAGAAGTTTCATATCATAAGGGAGAACAAAATTATCTGTCGGTGGATGGTAAATATGCCGTCACGCACCAAGGAAAATTGGAGCTTAGCCCGCATCTTTCCGCAGGTTTTGTTGAAATTCAAAACCAGCAAGACAAAGCAATTGTTGTTATCAATTTAGACTTTTCCAAAAAATATGAAGCCGAATATCAAACCGCTTTTCGCAATTTAGAAAAATTTGTTATGGCGCAAAACGGTCCGGTTGTAATCGTTGGCGATTTTGGAATTCCGAGCTGGGATATTTTGTTCAGAGAATTTTTAACAAACACCGGTTTGAGCGTTAAAAATCGCATTCTTTTTACCGATGGCAAAAGTTCATTTCGTTTCTGGTTTGTTCCAAGTATCAATATATTAGGTTTTGATAATGTCGGAATAAAATCCATAATCATGAAGAACAATAATTTTCAAATCAAATTAGGTTATTGAAGCTTTTGTAAATGAGTTTTGATAATTTCAATCAGTTCATCATCTTGGTTAGCTTGCGCATAGTCTAATGCGGTTTGAAAAGTTTTTAGTGCTTGTTCTTTATGTCCGACACTAAGCTCAATTAAACCCATATTGGCATAATCAGTGGCAATTCCGCTCAAGCGATTGTTAACTTGCTCTAAGTCGAGCGATTGCTGGAACAAGCCTTTAGCGCGTTTAATTTCTTTTTTCTTCAAATAAATCAACCCCAAAAGATTATAGGCATTGGCAATATGAAAGTTGGTTTCATAATGTCTGTCTTTAGAGGTGATTTCGCGCAATATTTTTTCAGATTCGTCGAGTTTGTTTTGCTCATACAGAGCCAAAGCCATCAGGTGCAAATTTTCATATCCGGCAGAAAAGTTTTCCAATTGCTGATACAAATTTTTTGCTTCAAAAGTAAGCTGAATAACATCGGCATAGTTTTTTTGTGCCCAAGCGGAATATGCCAAAATCTCTTTACTGAAAGCAATGCCGGCGGGATTTTTTTCTTTTTGATGAATTTTAAGTGCTTTTGCGGCCATTTCTACAGCCGAAGTCGGATTGTCCTGCATCAGCCTGAGTTGTCCCTTCTGATTATAGATTTCTGCCGATTTTACATGTTGTTTGTTTTCGGCATAAAGGTTAAGAGCTTTATCATAATAATCTTCCGCTTCATCAAAACGTTTTTGAATTGCCATCAGCATGCCGAGATTACCGTAAATTTTAGCTTCTTCGTTTTTAAGATTGAGCGCTTGAAAAATTTTCAAAGCCGTATCAAACATCATTTGCGCCACATCGGAAATAATGGCGGTTCGATAGATGATTCCCGAAGCCATATAGGCGGAAGCTTCTTCATAAAAAGCTTTGAGTTTGTGAAAAATTTGTGCAGCTTGATTAGCGTGGACGGAAGCTGAAAGCAAATCTCCTTCTTTAGCATCGAAATAAGCTTGCAAAAAAAGACTGCGTGCAAGAGTATAATTTTTTTTGCCCGAGATCGGGAGGTTATCTAAACATTGTTTGGTTTTGGTAAAATCATTTTCACTAAAATAAAGCACGGCCAATTCGGCAATGGCAGCTTTGTTGTCAGGATTTTTTTTTATAAAAATTTCCCAATCGGCAAAATTTTTTTTAGAAGAAGCCATGGTTTTTAATACGAGAGCCAAAAACGCATTTTTGTGCTTTTTCAAAAAAGTTTCCGCGGTGCCGATTCTTCCGGCGGTCAAAGCAATCAAAGTTTTGTGTTGGCGTTTTTTCACCAGCATTTTAACAATCTGCATTAAATAAAAAACGGAAACATAAGGTTCTTGTTTTTGTTTTTTATAAAGAGCCGCAAAAATCAGCTTATAAAAATGGCAAATTTTAATGTGATTATAATATCTTACGATTGGCCAAAAGCACAAAAAAAGAAAAAGCGGCAAACAAATATATTCAAAATATTTCATCAATCTTTACGCAATGTTAGTGTTTATTTTTTATATTGAAGATAATAACAAGTGCAAACATATATGTATAGGGGTTTTTTACAATGGCAATAACAAAACTGACGTCAGACCAACTTTATACACGTTGCGACCCGAAAAGCTTTGATTTTAACACCACGGCAGAATTGGAAGAGCGTCTTTCCGCTTTAGGGCAAGACAGAGCCTTAAGTGCGGTTGAAATCGGCATAAATATCAAATCCAAAGGCTACAACCTGTTCTGCTTGGGACCTGAAGGCACGGGTAAAACCAGTTTGGTAAAAAGGGTTTTGAAGCAAGAAGCTTTAACTCGCCCGACCCCTGATGATTGGGCCTATGTTTACAATTTTGATGAACCTCATAAACCATTGGCAATCAATTTTCCTGCCGGAAGCGCACCTGATTTTGCCAAAGATATTGATTCTTTGATTGAAGAGCTTTCAGCTACGATTCCCACCATTTTAGATAGTGATGAATATAAAGCCGCCATCAGCATTGTTCGTGAAAAATATAAGCAAAAGAAAGAAGAATATATCAAAATTCTGCAAAAGAAAGCCAAAGGCAAGAGTGTATCTTTGTTACACATGCCGGTAGGCTTAGTGGTAGCACCGGTTAAAAATGGCGAGGTTTTGAGCCCTGAGGCTTTTGATGAATTGCCGGAAGAAGAGAAAAAGTCATTGCTTGAAGACTTAAATGCCATGCAGGCAGAAATTGAAGATTCGGCACAAGACTTACCGCAATGGGAAGAAAAACAACGCAAAGAAACCGAACAACTCAAAGAAAAATTCATCAAGAACTCTATCAAAAAACCGATAGATGAGTTAAGAGGCAAATACAAAAGCAACAAAAAAGTTGGTGAATTTTTGAAAAATATTCAAAAATACATGGTCGAAAATGTAGATGAATTTATGCCCGAAACAGAAAACAACAACGGTGGTGAAGATGCTTTAGCCATGCTTTTCTCAAAAATGAACAAGCAGGAAGAAGACAAATTTGCCAAGTTCAAGGTCAATGTTGTTGTCAAACAAGAACCCGATTCCGGTGCGCCGATTATTCTGCTTGATCACCCGACCCAAGGCAACTTAGTTGGTAGAGTAGAGCGTGTTCAACAATATGGTGCTTTGTTGACTGACTTTACCTTGATTAAAGCCGGTGCTTTGCATCAAGCCAACGGTGGTTTCTTGCTGATAGATGCCCGTAAATTGTTGTTACAACCTTTTGCTTGGGATTCATTGAAACGAGCCATTGCCTCTAAAAGCATTAAGATTGAGGCTCCGAGCGATGAAACCAGCTTCACCACCATTTCTCTTGATCCCGAGCCGATTCCCTTGGATGTTAAAGTCATTTTAACCGGCGATTCCGAGCTTTATGAGTTGCTTTCCGAACGTGATCCCGATTTTTCAGATTACTTCAAAGTTGAAGCAGACTTTGGCGTTATCATGGATAGAACCCATGAAAATGAGTTGGAATATGCCAAATTGATAGGCTCTTTGAGCAAGAAAAAACACCTGCGCTCACTCAATCGTCAAGCCGTTGCCAAAGTGATTGAATATTCTTCTCGCTTGGCTGAAGATTCTCGCAAATTGACCGCGCATATTTCTTCCATCGGCGATTTGTTGCGTGAAGCTGATTATTGGGCACGAAAATCAAAATCCAACCAAATCGGCAAAAACCATATTGAACAAGCCATCGATGCGCAAATTTATCGTTCTGACCGCATCAAACAACTGATGTTGGAACAAATTGATGAAGGCACCATTTTGATGGATGTTGAAGGAGAAAGAGTAGGGCAGATTAATGGTCTGGTCGTTTATAATTTCTCTCGCAACAGCTTTGGTAAACCCTCACGCATTACCACACAGGTTCGCATTGGTCGAGGTGAGTTCTTGAACATTGAAAGAGAAATTGAGCTCTCGGGTCCAATTCATACCAAAGGCGTGCTCATTTTGCAAAGTTTGATTGCGAACCGTTTTGCCAAATATAAGCCCATGTCTTTGTCTGCCTCAATAGTGTTTGAGCAATCTTACGGCGGCGTAGACGGCGATAGTGCTTCTTCAACCGAATACTATTGCTTGATTTCTGCTTTGACTGAAGTGCCGATTAAACAAAGCATTGCCGTTACCGGTTCTATCAATCAGTTCGGTGAGATTCAGCCTATCGGCGGTGTTAATGAGAAGATTGAAGGCTTCTTTGATGTCTGCAAACACCGTGGCTTGACCGGCAAACAAGGCGTTATCATTCCTCGAACCAATGTTAAAGATTTGATGTTGAGAGAAGATATTTTAACTGCGGTTGATGAAGGAATGTTCACCATCTATGCCATTGACCATGTGGATGACGGTATTGAAATTTTGACCGGAATTCCTGCCGGAAAAGAAGGCAAAGACAGAAAATATCCAAAGGGAAGCATTAATTATAGAGTTCAGCAAAAACTGGATGAATATTATAAATATTATGTAAAATATGCCAAAGAAACGCACGGCAGCTTAGGTAAATAATAAAAAGCAAAACAGGCAGCCGAATAAAAAGCTGTCTGTTTTTTTTGTGATGTGAAAAAGATGTATAAGATTCTTTTTGTATGTACGGGAAATATTTGTCGTTCGCCAACGGCAGACGGCTATATGAAAAAAATTGTTAAAGAAGCCGGTTTGAGCGATAAAATCTATGTCGATTCGGCAGCCACTTCCAGCTATCATCAAGGTGATGCGCCGGATATGCGCTCGGTTGAGTGTGCTTTGCAGCATGGACTGGATATCAGAAGTTTGCGTTCGCGTCCGGTCAGAGCCGAAGACTTTGCCGAGTTTGATTTAATTTTGGCTTTTGATTCGCATAATATCTGGAATTTGGATATAAAGCGTCCGCAGGGAGATAATAGATATAATCATGCAATCATAAAAAAACTTCTGGAATATGCGCCGGCATACGGAGAGGATATTCCTGATCCTTATTACGGCAATGACGGTTTTGAAAATGTTTATCAAATGATATCTGCCGCTTGTGATAATCTGTTGGAAGAATTGAAAGCACAATTTAAACCCGATTGAAATTGATGCGCGGGTCAACCAGAGAATAAGTAATATCACTGATGAGCTTTAAGACAAGCCCGAGTAGGGCAAAGATATAAAGCGTGCCGAAAATAACCGGATAATCGCGCGTCATAATCGCCTCATATCCTAAAAGTCCCAAGCCGTTGAGGGAGAAAATCACCTCAATCAGAAGCGCCCCGCTGAACAGCATCTTGATGAGAAGAGATGGAAAACCGGCAATCACAATCAACATCGCGTTACGAAAAACATGCCCGTAAAGAATTTGATTTTGAGAGAGTCCTTTAGCTTTGGCGGTGAGCACATATTGCTTATTAATTTCATCAAGAAAAGAGTTTTTTGTAAGCATGGTAAGAGAGGCAAAACCGCCGATAACCATGGCTAAAACCGGTAGGGTGATATGCCAAAAATAGTCAGCAATTTTGCCGATAAAAGAGAGTTGTTCCCAATTATCGGAAGTCAACCCGCGCAACGGAAACCATTGCAGATATGTTCCGCCGGCAAGAAAGACAATGAGAAAGACGGCAAACAAAAATACAGGAATGGCTGAGCCGAGAATAACCGCAAAAGAGCTCCAAATATCAAAAGCAGAACCATCGGTTACGGCTTTTTTTATGCCGAGCGGAATGGCAATCAGATAAATGATTAAGGTTGACCATAACCCCAAAGAAACCGAAACCGGCATACGCTCAATAATGAGCTCTACTACGGTTTTGTCTTGATAAAAGCTTTTGCCGAAATCAAAACAAGCATAGTCTTTAAGCATCTTGAAAAAACGAATATGCGCTGGTTGGTCAAAACCAAATTGTTTTTTGAGTTCATTGACCAAATCTTCCGGCACACCTTGTGCACCTTGATAAGCATTGTTGGTGCTGAGGTTCATTTGTGTTGTGCCGGATATTTGAGATGTGGCATTCACATTCATGCCGCGATATTTTGCAAGAGTGTGCTCAATCGGTCCTCCGGGGGCAAATTGCACAATCACAAAATTGATGCACAAAATGCCAAGCAAAGTAAGCGGAATAAGTAGGATTCGTTTTAAAATATAATTTCTCATTTTTTACGTTCCGATTGAGGTTTAACCCACCATGTATGGGGTTGAAAACCGGCTTTGTCGTTGTTTTTCGGATAATCCAAGCGCTGGTTATATGCCACACGATTATAGGAAGTATACCATTGCGGAATAAGATAATATTCATGGCGCATCACACGATCAAAAGCATGGAGTGCAGCCAGATAATCTTCTTTTTCGTGCGCTTGCACAATCTTGTTAAGAAGTTCATCAATAACCGGATTCTTCACGCCGGCAATATTATAACTGCCGTGAATATCGGCGGCTTGAGAGCCCCACATTTCTTTTTGCTCATTCCCCGGCATTTGGCTCACCGGGAAAGAAACAATTGCCATATCAAAGTCAAAATTATCTAAACGGTTTTTGAAGATGTTAACTTCCAAGTTGCGGAATGTAGCTTTGATTCCTATTTTCTCAAGATTTTTTAAGAAAGGAAGCATCACGCGGGTAAAGCTTGAGCCGTTAGCATTATTGCTCAAAATTTCAAATTCAAGCGGTTGACCGGTTTTTAAGTTGGTCATCTTACCGTCAACAAAATCATAGCCGCCAAGCTTGAGCAGACGTACGGCCTCTTTAAGGTTTTTGCGGTTGTCTGCAATGGTTTTGAAGCTTGGATTTTTGGGTAAATCTCCAAAAACTTCCGCTGAAATTTGGTCTCTGAAAGGGGCAAGAAGAGCCAGCTCTTTACCTTTGGGCTTTCCGGTCGCGGCCATTTCGGTATTGGAAAAATAGCTGTCCAAACGCGAATATTGATTATAAAAAAGTTTTTCATTTGCCCAATCAAAGTTAAATACTTGTGCTATGGCTTGACGCACGAACTTATTGTGAAATTGCGGTTTGCGTAGATTAAAAGCAAAACTTTGCAAAATAGCGGTGCGATTATGCGGTAACTCGGCTTTGATGATTTTGCCGCTTTTAACCAGATTGTTGTCATAGCCGGTTGCCCAAATTTTGGCGATGTATTCTTCTCTCAAGTCAATATTACCGGAAAACAGAGCTTGCAAAGTAACGGTCGTGTCTTGATAATAGTCATAGCGGATGGTATCAAAATTGAAAAATCCTTTACGAGAAGGAAGGTCTTTCGCCCAATAATTCGGATTCCTTTTCAAAACGACAAATTTGCTCGGTTCAAATTTACTGATAATATAAGGACCGCTGCCCAGAGGTGGAGTGAGAGAAGGTTTGGCAAAATCTTTGCCGTCCCAATCTTTTTTTGAAAAGATGTAAATTTGTGAAAGAATAAGCGGCAATTCTTTATTTTGCGTGCCTTTTTTGAAATAAAAACGCACATGGCGGTCATTTACTTTTTCCACGCGCTCTACATCGGCATAATAAATTTTGTACAGAGGAGCTCCTTTGGTAATCAGGCTGTTAAAAGAAAAAATCACGTCATCGGCGGTAACGGGCGAACCGTCGGAAAACTTGGCTTTGGGGTTAAGGATAAAACCGACAAAAGAGTTGTCGGCAGGCAGCTCAAACTTTTGTGCAATGAGAGGATAGACGGTAGAATAATCATCATTTGGCACCACACCGAGCGTATCTAGGGTGAGAGCCACGGTTTCGGTTGAGGCAATTCCTTTAAAAATAAACGGGTTAAAACTATCAAACGTGCCATAAGCCGGCATAACCACGCGTCCGCCTTTGGGCGCATCGGGTTTCACAAAGTCAAAAGAAGTAAAATCATCATCATATTTTGCTTGACCATATAAGGCTAAATGATTGGCAACATAAACCTTTGCTTGAGCAATAAAAGCAAACAAGCAGCATAGAAGCAAGCAGATACGGAAAGCGGCTTTATTTATTATAGTTGCTTTCGTCGGTCCATCCTCCGAAGGGATAAGATAATACTTCTTCTTGAGTTTCTTTTGCGACAACATTTTCAGATGTAGTTTCTTCAAAAGAAGATTTTTTCATATTCTCCCACTCTTTACGCAAATCATTTAGTGTTTTTTGCGTATTGGAAATCGGCACGCTGATGGGTTCGGGTTGAATATCTAATTTGTTTTCTGTGCTCATATTAAAAGAAGGGGGCGTTTTTTCCTCGGAATGATTAACTATAAGCTCTTGATTATTTTCATTTTCTTGAATGGAAGAAATAACAATTTCAGGAGCGGAAATTTTTTCCTCTTCGTTAGGAAGTTCAATTGTCGGAGTCTTTTCATCCTCTGCAAATAAAGTTTCTTCTTTTTCTGTTTTGTTCGGACCGAAACTGCGTTCCAAGGCAATAGAGAATGGATCACGAACATTAGATTCTGCCGGAGCGGTTACGGGTTCTTTATCTTTTTTGATAAAAGAACCGATTTTGGAAGACAAACCGCTAAGCAGAGAAGAATGTTTTTTCTCAGGGATGGGAGTTTTTTCGGCAGCTGCGGGAGAAGGAGAATAAACAGGAGCTTTTTCTTGCTGTGTTTCTCTTTCGGGCACGGGAGCCTTAAAGTCTAAATTATTTTCCGATTTATTAAAAGAAACTTCGCGATATTTTCTGATTTCATCGGCAAGCGGAGCCAAAATCGTAAATACTTTTCCAAAAACACCGGTTTCAATCACATTTAAGAACACGCGTTCACTGTCATGTTTGTTCAAGAGGGTTAAGATATTTTGGTAACGAGCGCAAAATTCTAAAATAGTGCCGGCAAGAACCACGTCGTTTTGCGATTTTTCATAAAGGCGCATTTGAAAATTAGGCTGATTTTGGTTGATTTCAATAATCACTTTCCCCAAAGCCCATTTTCCGCCGTTTCTGACGCGGCTCCAAAGGGATTCAATTTGTTCGCGAGAAGCCAAAGCGGCACGATTAATAATCTCGGCAATAAGCTCGTTCATATCAGAAATGAGAATATCAAAACGGTTGAGAATAAAGCCGTCTTTGATCTGTTGTTCGGATTCGAGCATGATACGAGCAACCAAGTCGGTGTATTCCTGATTTTTGCGTAGTTGTAAAAAGAGCTGATAAAGAGCTTTAGCGTTTTTTTGGTTGTTGATATGTTGGTTGATGTAACCGAAAACCATCCATAAAACAAGAACGGGAAGAACCACTAGAGCCACATAGATAGAGATATCGACAATGCCCAAAGAGCTGAATTTTATACCAATGGTATTGTCTTGAACATAAGCCACAGCATAAATCAGCCATAAAAGGCTGGAAAAAATAGCGGCAAAAAAAGAAAACGCCAGCACGTGGTTTCTCCTCATAATTGTTAGAAACAGCCAATAATTATGAGATATAGTAGTATAATTATGCGATATTTCAACGAAAATTTACACAATATTACAAAATAAGAGTCGAAAGATAAAAAAAAATGTGTTATGACCATGTTCAGGTAAAACAAAATAAGAGAAGTTGAATGAACAATAATACGACATTAGTTCTTGATTTTGAAAAAAATATTGTTGAAATCGAAAATAAAATTGAATCATTAAAACACTTGGCCGAAGGTCAAGATGTAGACATTTCTCAAGAGGTGAGTCGTTTGCAACAAAAATTGGAAAGACAAGTCAGAGCCTCCTATTCAAACTTAAGCCCGTGGGAAAAATCTCAAGTGGCACGCCATCCGGAACGTCCGCATTGTTTGGATTATGTCCATGGCTTGATAGAAGATTTCACCCCGTTGTGCGGTGACAGGCTTTTTGCCGATGATGAAGCCATGGTTGGAGGTATCGGTCGTTTTAAAAACATTTCGGTTGTCGTTTTAGGACAAGAAAAAGGTCACGATTTGGAAACCAGATTGAAATATAACTTTGGTATGGCCAAACCGGAAGGATACAGAAAAGCCCAAAGATTAATGACCTTGGCAGACAAATTTAATATGCCGATTATCTGCTTTGTTGATACTTCGGGAGCTTTTCCCGGAGTCGAAGCCGAAGCCAGAGGTCAAGCCGAAGCTATTGCCTCTTCAATCCAGAAATGCTTGCAGGTTAAAGTTCCGGTTGTTTCCGTTGTTATCGGCGAAGGCGGTTCCGGCGGCGCTATCGCTATTGCTACGGCAAACAAAGTTTTGATGTTGGAACATGCCATTTATTCCGTCATTTCACCGGAAGGGTGCGCTTCCATTTTGTGGCGTTCTGCCGATAAAGTTAAAGAAGCAACCGAGGCATTGAAGTTGACGGCACAAGATTTGAAAAAACTCGGTATTATAGATGAGATTATTCCGGAGCCATTGGGCGGAGCTCACAGAGATATCAAGGCAACCATCGAACATGTCGGTGATGCTATTTTGAAGAATTTGAAGGAGTTGTTACCGTTGAGCGGAGAGGAACTCAAAAAACAACGCAACGAAAAATTCTTAAAAATGGGAAGAAACCTTGAATAATATGTCCGGTGATATAACGCTTATTTTGATTGCCGGTGTAGCCATGCTGCTCATCGGCAATCTTTGCTATATGATTCTGAAGAACAGAAAAACAAATGCGGATTCGTTTACGGATATTTTGCTGCGCGGACAGGCAGAATTAGCGGGAAGATTGAGCCAAATATCCGAACTCAATCGTCAGGAACAAAATCGTATAGCCGATGCCATTAACGAGCAAAAATTAGCTGTTTTGAAAATTATGGATGAAAAACTCTTGGCCGTAACCAAAAGCGTGGGCGAAGGGTTGCAACAATCGACCGATAAAACCACGCAAACTTTGCATGACTTAAGAGAACGTTTGGCTAAAATTGATGTTGCGCAACAAAAAATTTCTTCTTTATCCGAGCAAGTGGTTTCTTTGCAAGAAGTATTGAGTAACAAGCAAGCCCGAGGTGCCTTTGGCGAAATTCAGTTAAACGATTTGGTGACCTCGATCCTCCCGCCTTCGGCTTATGAGTTTCAGGTTGTAATGAGCAATCAAAAGCGTGCTGATTGTGTTTTGCGCTTGCCCAACCCGCCTGGAACAATAGTGATTGATGCCAAATTTCCGTTGGAAAGCTACCAAGCTCTGAGAGATGCCAAAACAGACAGAGAAAAGGTAGAGGCGGAAAGGTTTTTTCGAGCTTCGGTTTTGAAACACATCAAAGATATTTCCGAAAAGTATATCATTATCGGAGAGACGGCAGAGTCGGCGCTGATGTTTTTGCCGAGTGAAGCGATTTATGCCGAGTTGCATGCCAATTTCCGCGATGTTGTAGAGAGCTCATATCGCTCAAAAGTATGGATAGTTTCGCCCACCACGTTGATGGCAACATTAAACACGGTGCGTGCGATTCTTAAAGATGCCTCAATGCGTGAGCAAGCCGGCATCATACAACGCGAAGTTGGCACTTTGGTTGAAGATATCACCCGCTTGGATGACAGAATAGAAAATTTATCCAAACATTTTGATATGGCTTCGCGTGATATAAATGATATCAAGGTATCTTCTGGAAAAATCTCGAAAAGGATTAAAAAGATTGAAGATTTTGAGCTTGGTGAAGCTGACCACACCTTGGCAATCGAGCATAAAATTGCTCAAAATGAATAAAACGTTGGATAGATTCTTTTTTTGATTTTTATTTTTTTTGAAATCCGATATTGATTTCTCGAACAAAAAAAGGTAGTTTATTGAAAAACATTAAATTTAAGTATAATTAAAATATAAGAGGTAAAATGACTAGATCAGAATTAATTGAAAAAATTGCAGCTAAAAACCCGCATTTGATGGTTAAAGATGTAGAACGCATTGTTGCTGTTGTGTTTGATAAAATCATCAGCTCGTTGGCTGCCGGAGACAGAGTAGAGTTTAGAGGATTCGGAGCATTTTCTGTTCGCAAGCGTACACCGCGCGTAGCCAAAAATCCCCGTACCGGTGAACAGGTAAAAGTAGAAGAACGTAATATTCCGCATTTTAAAACCGGTAAACAACTGTTTGAATTATTAAATAAAAAGAAATAAAGTCAGGTAGAGGTTTATCGATAAAATGAAAAAATAGCAAAGGAAACGTCATGGCATTTATAAAGGCACTAATAAGATTAATTGTATTTGCAACAGTATTGTATTTTGCATTTATCAATAACGAGTTGGCAATGTTCAATTTGTGGCCTTTTGAGATAGAAGTGACAGTATCCCTGAGCGTTGCGATAGTCTTTTTTGTTTTGTTTGGCTTCATTTGGGGCAAGTTTGATTCATGGTTTGCTTATTCTCCGTTGAGAAGTGCTTTGCGTCATCAAAAGAAACAGAATAAGAAGTTGACCAAAGAACAAGAAAAGCTCACCAAAGAAGTAGAAGGTTTACAAGGGGATATTACCGAGCTCAAAGAAAAAGAAGCTTCCATGCCGAAAGCTCCGCTAAAAGAAAGAATAGCATATTGGTTTAAGCGCAAAAAAGACTAATAGTAAAAAAAGAAAAAGGTAAAAATTATGAACTGGCTTACAGATTTTGTTAGACCGAAAGTAAAGAAAATCACGGCAAAAGAGATTGCCGACAATTTGTGGACCAAATGTCCCAATTGCGGACAAATGCTTTTCAACAAAGAGTTAGAGAAGAATAATTTTGTGTGCCATAAATGTGATCATCATTTACGCCTTTCGGTCAAAAAACGTTTGGAACTTTTGTTTGATAACGGAGAATATAAAGAAATATTCTTGCCGAAATTAAAAGAAGATCCGTTGAATTTTAAGGATTCAAAAAAATATACCGACAGATTAAGAACATATCGCAAAAACACCGGTGAAGATGATGCGATTAAAGTCGCACAAGGAGAAATCGGCGGTATTACATCTGTTGTTGCGGTTATGGACTTTTCTTTCATGGGTGGTTCCATGGGAATGGCTGTAGGCGAAGGGATTGTTAAAGCCGCAGAAACAGCTATCAAAAACAACTGCCCGTTGATTACGGTAACAGCTTCCGGTGGTGCGCGCATGCAAGAAGGTATGCTTTCTTTGATGCAGATGGCTAGAACCACGGCTGCGGTAAATATGGTAAAGGAAAAAGGTTTACCGTATATTGTCATTTTGACCGACCCGACCACGGGTGGCGTTTCAGCCTCATTTGCCATGTTGGGTGACATTCATATTGCCGAGAAAGGGTGTATGATAGGTTTTGCCGGAGCGAGAGTGATTGAACAAACCATTCGAGAAAAATTGCCGGAAGGCTTCCAACGTGCTGAATATTTGAAAGAGCATGGTATGGTAGATATGGTTGTTCGTCGTGCCGAAATGAAAAACGAGTTGGTTAAGGTAATCAGCATTTTGATGCACCAAAAACCAAAGTTGAACACTTTGTCCATCACGTCAAGATAAAGTTAAGAAAAAAGCCTCGGATTTTTCCGAGGCTTTTTCATATTTAAAAGGCGGTATCCAAGGTAAGGTCAATTTTCATATCAAAAGCACGGGCAATTTGGTGCAAGTTGCCAATATTGATTTCCGCCAAAAAAAAGAAAGAGCAACATGGTCACGAGGCACAACTCCAACGTCCCGAAAGGAGAGAGCATCGCGGTCCGCAAGACACCACCCGCGCGGCCATCAAACTAATGCGATTAAACACGCTGCGTTTATTTATGGTTTGTTAAAGAATGTGTGACATAATATTAGATATTCAAAAATTTTTTGAGGAAGAAGATGCTGAGCTTAAAACACGTTGCCATAAGTTCTTTTAACGAAAATTTAGCCTATGTCCACCGCGATTGCGATGCTTATAAGATAGATGATATTCGTTCTTTGACCAAAGTTGAGATACATGGCGGTGTCAAGCCGGTATTTGCCTTTTTGCAGGTTGTAGATGATGAAGAGTTAGTCAAACCCAATGAAATCGGCTTAAATAATGAGGCTTTTGAGTGTATCAACTTACCGGAGGGTGCAAATGTTACCCTAACTATATCTTCCCCGCCGCCGAGCTTAGCATCAATTAAGCGCAAAATTGCCGGCAATATTTTGAGCTCGGGCGAATACAGTGCTATTGTCAATGATATTGCTTCCAAGCGCTATTCCAACATGGATATTGTGTCTTTTTTGGTAGCAAGCGGTTCATTTATGACCGCGCCCGAGGTTTTGTCTTTTACCGAGGCTTTGGTTGGGGATAATACTCTGCACTGGGATAATGAAAATATTGTGGTTGATCATCACTGTTTGGGCGGAATCCCCGGAAATAAAACCGACATTATCATCACGGCGATTGTGGCGGCTTACGGGTTACCCATGCCCAAAACGGCATCTCGTTCTTTGACCTCATGCGCCGGTGTAGCCGATACCATGTCGGTTTTGGCAAATGTTGATTTGGATGAAGAAGAGTTGCGCCGCGTTCTCAAAGAAACCAGAGGCGCCATAGTCAATTATGAGAGTTTGTCAATTGCCGAGGTTAACAAACTTGTATCTTCGGTAGAAAGAAACATCGGTTTAACGCAATTACACCATATTGCCGCCTCCATTTTGGCAATTAAACTGGCGGCAGGGGTGACACACTTGGTTATTGATATTCCGGTTGGTCCCAACTCACGTATCAAACGCACCGGTGAAGCCATGCGCTTGCGCAAATTGATAGAATATGTGGGCGATATGCTTTCTATTGAAATTGATGCCGTGATAACCGACGGTAGCGAGCCGATAGGAAACGGCGTCGGTGCGGTGTTGGAAGCCAGAGACGTGATGAAAGTTTTGCGCAACAAAGAAGATGCGCCGCAAGATTTAAAAGAAAAATCTTTGTTCTTAGCAGGAAGGATTTTGGAATTTGATCCCAAACTGCGCGGCGGGCAAGGGTATCATGTTGCCAAAGAGATTTTAACATCCGGTCGCGCTTTGGAAACCATGAACAAAATCATTCATGCTCAGGGTAAAGCGCCACAACCACAACTCGGACATTTAACCCGCGATATTGTTTCCAATATTTCCGGTGTGGTTGAAAGCATTGATAACGAAAGAATTAATAAAATCGGAGTCATGGCCGGTGCTTCACAATACCCCGGCGCCGGATTGGATTTGTTGAAAAAAGTGGGCGACAGAGTAGAGCAAGGCGAAACCTTGTTCCGCATTCACTCTGTAAATTCCACGGATTTTGCCTTTGCTAACAGCATGGTCGACGGTTACACCGGTTATGAAATATCAGGCCGAAGCAAATATTAAAAAAATTGTTTGCCATAAGAGCATTTTTGCGGTATATTCAAGCCAAAACCAATTAAAAACATATAATTATGTTAACCCCATTTGAATTAATGCTGGCCGTGTTCGCGTTTCTTATTGCAATTTGTGTTTTGATGATTGTTTCTATCACCAATGAAATTGCTGAAAAAGAAGAAAAAAAGCGCCGCAAAAAAGCACTCAAAAAGTCATTGAACGAAATAGAACCGCGAGAGAATGACGCTACTTGAGTTCTATAAAATAAAAGAGAGAAACCTTTTTTCTCTCTTTTATTTTTTTTGCCCTCAAACATATCTTTGATAAAAAATCAAAAAAAATTTATAAGCCCTATTGCATAGGCTCATTTGTCTTCCTATATAGACTAGTAGAAAAATTAAACACCAGTTTAACAAAGGAAATAAAACATGAGCAATAAAGTAATTGGTATTGACTTGGGTACAACCAACTCCTGCTTTGCCGTTATGGAAGGCGGAGAAGCCAAAGTTTTGGAAAACTCTGAAGGCGCAAGAACAACCCCTTCAATGGTTGCTTTTACGGATACGGAACGCTTGGTTGGCTATCCGGCAAAACGTCAAGCCGTAACCAATCCTGAAAATACCTTGTTTGCAATCAAACGTTTAATCGGTCGTCGTTTTGATTCTCCGGAAGTTCAAAAAGATAAAAACATTGTTCCTTATAAAATTGTTCCGGGGGACAATGGCGATGCTTGGGTAGAAGTAAAAGGACAAAAATATGCTCCTTCGCAAATTTCTGCCATGATTTTGCAAAAATTAAAAGAATACGCCGAAAGCTATTTGGGTGAAAAAATTGAAAAAGCCGTTATTACCGTTCCGGCCTATTTTAACGATTCTCAACGTCAAGCCACCAAAGATGCCGGTAAAATTGCAGGCTTAGATGTATTGCGTATTATCAACGAGCCGACAGCCGCAGCTTTGGCTTACGGAATGGATAAAAAAGCATCTGGCACAATCGCTGTTTATGACCTGGGTGGCGGTACCTTTGATATTTCCATTTTGGAAATCGGCGACGGTGTATTTGAAGTAAAATCCACCAACGGTGATACCTTCTTGGGAGGTGAAGACTTCGACCGCCGTATTTTGGATTATTTGGTTGATGAGTTCAAAAAAGAGTCGGGAATTGATTTAAAAAATGACCGCTTGGCATTGCAACGCTTGAAAGAAGCCGCTGAAAAAGCTAAAATTGAATTGTCTTCAACCACGCAAACCGAAATCAACTTGCCGTTTATCACCGCTGATGCCACCGGCCCGAAACACCTCAATATCAAATTGAGCCGTGCCAAATTGGAAGATTTGGTTGCCGACTTGATTGAAAAAACGGTTGAACCTTGCAAAAAAGCTTTGGCAGATGCCGGCTTGAAAGCAAACGAAATCAGCGAAGTTATTTTGGTCGGTGGTATGACACGTATGCCGAAAGTTCAAGAAAAAGTAAAAGAAATCTTCGGTAAAGAGCCGCATAAAGGCGTTAATCCGGATGAAGTTGTCGCCGTCGGTGCTGCAATTCAAGGCGGTGTTTTGATGGGTGATGTTAAAGACGTATTGCTCTTGGATGTAACCCCGTTGTCTTTGGGTATTGAAACCTTGGGTGGCGTATTCACTCGTTTGATTGATAGAAACACCACTATCCCGACCAGAAAATCTCAAGTATTCTCAACTGCTGAAGATGGTCAAACCGCTGTTACCATTCGTGTCTTCCAAGGTGAACGTGAAATGGCTGCCGACAACAAATTGCTTGGTCAATTTGACTTGGTCGGGATTCCGCCTGCACCACGCGGTATGCCGCAAATTGAAGTTACCTTCGATATTGACGCTAACGGTATTGTTAACGTATCTGCAAAAGATAAAGCGACCAACAAAGAGCAAGCCATCCGCATTCAAGCCAGTGGTGGTTTGTCTGATGCCGATATTGAAAAAATGGTTAAAGATGCCGAAGCCAATGCTGAAGCCGATAAAAAACGCAAAGAGTTGGTAGAAGCCAAGAACCAAGGTGAGGCTTTGGTTTTGAGCACCGAAAAAACATTGAAAGAACACGGTGACAAAATCTCTGCTGCTGAAAAGAGCAAGATTGAAGAAGAAATCAAAACTTTGAAATCTGCTTTGGAAGGCGAAGATTTGGAAAATATCAAAGCCAAGACAGAAAGCTTGATGCAGGCTTCTTTGAAGCTTGGTGAAGCTATGTACAAACAAGCAGAAACCGCTCAAAGCACAGCTAATGCTGCCGGTCCGGAAACAGAAGAAAAGAAGGACGAAAAAGTTGTTGATGCAGACTTTGAAGAAGTTAAATAACAACTTTTCTTAAAACAAAATAAAAACCCCGTCAGTTGATCTGTACCCTGAAAAGTGGAAATGAAAAAGAAATCCCCCGAGGGGTACAGATCAAGTTTGGCGGGGTTTTTTGTTATCTTATATAAATTATATTCCGTTACTATTTTCTATTATTTTTTTCTGCAAAGCAGGGTTAAATTTGGAAGATTTTTTATCGTGCGGACGAAAAGACTTCCCTTCTTTTGATTTATTGTCAGAACGGAATTTTCCGTCACGATTAGGTCTTTCAGAAGATTTATCGGATGAGCCTTTGACGGCATCACCAGAACGAGAATACCCTGTTTTTTCCTTATTTAGCTTATCCATACGTCCTTTAACATGATCTGTCGGACGCGGTAATTTTTCTTTTAATTTAGCTTTTAAGTCTTCCGGTAAATCAGTCAATTCTGAAAGTTTGGGGCGATTAACCATTTTAACTTCAGGGTCATTCAAGCAGGCAAGCATTAATTTTGCTTTGAAAATGCTGCTTTTGATGTCACCGAAACAAATGTCCGTTCCGTTTTTCTTAGCTTGAGCCACTATTGCGGCAAAAACCTCATCTGAGGGAATTTTTCCTTTATGGCCCTTGACCACAACATCATTTTCTTTACGATAAGTGATGTCGGCATCAAACTCATCAGCTTTGGCTTTTTCGGCATTATCATAAACTTTGAAGGATAGAGTAGCTTTTTCTGTAGGTTTATATTCTTGGACGAATTTATTGTTTTTCTTGCCCCAATCTTTCCAGTCAGACAAAGTTTTACCTTGCCAAGAATTTGATTGATTAAGAGGAATTTGTACTTCTTCCTCAATTTTTTGAGGTTTTTCTTCAGGGGATTCTACAGCTGAGTCATCTTCTCTGTAAGCAACATTTTCATTGGCATTATTAGGCTCAATTTCATCAATATTGAGGATAGAATTATCCTGAGGAACTATTCCATCCACATTATTATCAGAATTTTCATTATTCTCAACCTGATTAATGATTTCATCGGCAGAAGGAATATCGTTCTGGGCAGAAACATTAGGTTCTTCTTTGCTGATATTATTCTTTTCGGCCGAAATCTCAGATTCTTTTGCTGTATCTTTTTCGTCGGTTAGTGTTTGACTTTTTTCTTCCTCATCATCTTCTTCTATGAAATTGATAATTGTTTGGTTACGTTTAGGAGATGATTCTTTTGGTTCTTCCTTAGGATGAGAAGCGTTTTCTACATGTTGAGTTTCGTTAGATTGAGAAGCGACCTCATTTGTTTTTTCTTCTTTTTCTTGAGAAGTTGTTTCTTTCTTTTTTGCATCAACATTTTCATCTTGAGCCGCCTGAGAGGATTCAATTTCTTTTTTCATTTCGGCAAGTTTTGCTAAAATGGATTGAACAGTTTTGCTTTCTGCGGCATCATAACTTTTTATGTAAGTTTCTGCGAGTTGAATTTCCTCCAAATTTATTTTTTGTTTTCCGTCAAGAATATTATTAATTCGATAATCAATAATTCTGGCAAAAAAGAGCTCTTCTTCGGTTTTTTGCTTTTGGGGGTGCTCGATATTATATTGTTTGCTTTTATTGTAACGACTAAGCAGATATTTCATGGACATTTTGGGAAAACCGTTAAATTCATTTCTGATCGGCTCCCAGTCATTATCATTTATTAATTTGATGGTTTTTCCTTCTCGCGTCATAAAACGAATAAAGTCAACGATTTTTTGTCTTTGTTCCAAACGAATATGCTCCGTTCCTTCAATCGGGGGCATATCCATTTCATCTTGAATATCAAGAATATTATCTTTAAAGAGCTTAACGGTTTTGCTATGATCAAAATCAAAATAACGTTCGGAACGAATATACTCTTTTTGAGAAATTTTGTTTTGAGCTTTTTGAATATCCTCGAGTGAAAAATTATTTAAGGAAAATTTCCACCATTTATCAATATTATCGGCATCACGCTTGGTTAAAGCCAGACGATTTTCTAAAAAAGCTTTCATTTGTTGAGAAGAATATTTGCCAAATTCTTTGCTTGGTTGCAAAAGGGAAATGGCTGTTCCTTCGCCTTTTTCTCGATCCAAATCTCGAATAGCCTGATAAATTGCATAAGGCGCTTTTCCAATTAAAGATTTTGCAAAATCATCCATGTTAATATCAGTCATGGTTTTATATCCTATCTACTTTCACTATTGTTTTGACGAGCATAATTTTTAGCCAATTCTTCCATATTTTTATGAGCATCTTTTCCTTTGCCTTGGATAGAAGATTGTTCAAGAGGTTTGCCATCAACCAGATATTGGTTCAAATCGATAATATCAACATCACTGTTTGGTTTATTATAATATTTTTTCATATCCGGATTAAGAGCAATGTCTCTGGAATTATCGGCAACATTATCATGTTTATTGATAAAGTGCGGAATATATTTGGTAAAGTGAGACAAGGTAATTTTGTTGGCAAAATTATCTTTGGTCAAATTACTTTGCATCAAGCTTTGACGCGCTTCCATCACCACGCCGGCTTTATCTCTGGAGTCAGTCATTTGTTTGATGTAATAGTCTTTACGGATTGGTTTGCCGGATTGGGTTGTTGTCAATTCACTCGGAACGGCATCCATAATGGCTTTATCCAAACGTTCTCTTCTGAGGAGCAAAAATTGCGTCATATTTTGTTCCGGAGCTTGTACTTTGCGTTCAGCCTCCACACGTTCGCAATATTTATTCCAAGCTTGGTCAGTTCCGTCTGTTTTGGGTTCAACCCCATAAACGATTTTATATTCATCAAGCAGAAGCTTTTTATTGGGGTCTTCTTTGGGACGCGGAGCTTTTTGTTCCTTTGGTTTTTCCGGAGGTGTCGGAACAAAAGCCGGAACTTCTGCCGGAGGTGTAGGATCGGGAGTTTTAGCCGGAATTTTATCTTTACGTAAAATTTTATCAAAGAAGCTTCCGATTCTTTCTTTCAGTGATTTTTTCGGTCGATTTGTTACAATACCAACCATACCGACACCTAAATCAGTTTCATTTCGAACCATGGCATAATCTTGAACGACATCATCGATAACGGTATCAATAATTTTTTGTTTGAACACGCCGTCATGGTCGGCATAAGTTGTATATTGAGAACCTTTGTCAGAATGAACAGCCGCCCCGTTGGCGTCAACCTCAGCGTTGTAACTCAAAACACCGTCATCTTGGTGAGGATTACTAGCCACATGTCCGACTTGGTTAATGCTGCTGATATGCTTATCAATCTGTTCAAAAGCTTTGATAGAGTCTTCGGTAATGGTAACGCCGTCACCATGAACACTTCCGGCCAAGGTGTTGACACTATCTTGAGAAACACCAGTAGTTTGGCTCCATTCGGCACCCAAAACTTTGTGGTTGGCATTGGAATGAATATCCGGACCGTCTTGAACGTGCAACAAGTTGTTATCGGCGGTTAAGGCACCGGCATCATGAGCGGCGAGCAAGTAGCGATACGGGTTGATATCGGTTCCGTGTTCGGCATTATAAGCATTAATAGCATCCACACGCTGTTGCAACAAGTCTGGATTTTCATTATACCAAGAGCCCAAAATTCTCTGAGCATTTTCCACTACGCCGTCTTTATAAACGGTAACAACTTCGCTCTTAACGGTTTCATCAATATGTTCACCGATGTTTGCTTTATGTTGGAAAATGCTGTTATCAGGATGAGCCTGGTTAAATAGGTTAATCAATCCGTTAGCAGCTTCACGTCCCATAAAACCGGCAACAACGTTAGTTGCAGTTTGTGCCACTGCCCATCCGGCAGATTCTGCTGTGCTTAATCCGGCTTTTTTAGAGTCTTGATAGTTGGTAACAATGCCCGAGGCGGAACCGATAGCCAAAGAAGCATAACCGAGAGCGGCGGCGACGCCTGGGTTACCGGTTGCGGCAAAACCAAGCGCTGCAGCACCCAAGACCGTGGTGGTCAAGGAGACTAAATTGCGCGGTTCTTTTATAAATTGGCGGAATCCGGTATTCTTACCTTCTTTTTTACGCTCTTGGCTCCAATGACGATAATTGCGAATAGCCATACAGACGGCAAGAGTTGTACCGATAGCCGCACCGGCAACTTTGTTCATACCGCCGGTTGCCGCCGTAAGAGAGGCATCGGAAGCAGCTATGGTTCCGACAGTTGTGATAGCACCGGATACCAATAATGCAGACAATCCTCCCATAGCCGTACGTCTGAGCATTTCTTTGCGAATTTGTTTTTTATCAACTTTGACTTCAGTGCGGTCTTTAGCGCGTTTATCATATTTATCCACACCGTCAATAACCTTCATGGCAATGGCTTTGTCGCGACCGACTTTTTGCGCAATACGATTAGCTAAACCGGCAGTATCATTAACGGCGGCATCTAAGGCGCTCTCATAACCTTGATGTGATATGGTCATAGGTTTGTCAATGTTACGTAAATCTCTTAAGAAGTCAGCCAAATATTGCTTGTTTGTAAATTGGTCTTTTTTCTCTTCCGCGCCTTGTACGGTTTTGTCGGCAACATGAAAAGCATATAAGGTGTTGGGCAAAATTTCGCTGATACCGTCTTGGATTTGCTGTTTATCTGGTTTTTGAGCCGCTGTTAAGTTTTGAGCAATATAGTTTTGTTTTGTAAAGTTAACAACAGCTTCAAGTTTGGAACCTTTGGCAATTTTATATCCTTTTTGCCACATATCATGATGTTGACCTTGTTCATCCACAAATTGAGGTTCAACCTGACCTTTTTCATCCAAGAACTTGAAGTTGGAAACCAGAGCATAAGCTTCATCATTAAGTTCAATATCTGCGACATCTTTTTGCAGTTCGTCATATCTTTGGCTTAATTTTTCAGCATCTTTTTCGGTAATATTTTCAATATTCCAATCACTGTCATATTCTTTAATCATCGGCTCAAGAATTTGTGAGCGGACGGTAGACATATTTTGGGTAACGGCTTGCGAATTTGGGTTATTGCCGAGATATTTTGAACGGGCATCAAACATAACGTTGTAGCCTTCATAAGTGTCGGCAATATTAGTTACATCGGCAAAGAACAATCCTTCACCGCGAGCGGCTTGGCTTGTCAAATCATCGATTCGTTCTTCCAATTTGCTAATATCGGCTTTTTCGGCAGAAACGTTGGCATTTGGATCATTTTGCAGAATAGCGGCCACTTCTTGCTGTTTTTTATCATAGAGTTGCCCGAGCATTTTGGGTGGAGTTAGCAAAAACAGCTTTTGATTATGGAGCATTTTGTCGGCCACGGTATCTTCGAAAGCTTTTGTTTCGTCTTTGGAAAGAGCACGAAGTTTACCCAATTCTTCAATAGCATTTTCGGGAGATTTTATACCGTTATTGTAAGATTCTTCGGAAATATATTGCAAATCTTTCAAGGCTTCCAATTTAATGGTATCGAACATAAATTCATTCGTATCGGAATCCGCGCTTCTGACGCGATATTCATCCATGGGGCGTTCTGGTTGTCTTGCAATATTATCTTGGACTTGCCCTTCTTCAACTATTTCAATATTATTTTCCAAATCGTCGGTGGCAACGTTTGAGGTGTTTTGATTAACGTCATCTAAAGTATTTTCATCAACTTTAATTTTATTTTGCGGAGAAATTGTTTTTTTATTGGCTCTATGATTTTTTATATCTTCTAAAGAAAATTCCGGATGCTCATTCATGGTTTTACTTAAAGCCAAAATAAAGGTAAGATTTTCTGGGGAGAGTTCTGCATTTTTGTCGCCGAAATATAATTCTTTGAGTTCGTCTTCATATTCGTATGGATTAGAAAGAATATAATCATCAAGTCCGTCAAAATCACCGTCAGCATTAACTAAATCATTTTCCAAACTGCGAAATTTATAAAGCAGAGCTTCAGATTCGAAGGGCGGAATTTCATCAAAATTATTGTATCCGTATTCAGACTTAATAAATTCAAGAAACTTTTGGTCGGTTCTGATATTGTTCATGTTGTATTTAGCCATGTTCGTTCTCCGAATCCTATTAATACTTAAATAAACCATAGCACAATTTTTGTTTTTTGACAAACGTTTTGTCTATAAAGTTTATGTTTTAATGAAAATGTAACAGAAATTACTTAATTTTTATATAAAAAGCTTGCTTTCAAAAAATAAAAAACCTAAATAAGGGATAAATCCCAAAAAAACAAAGTAAAAGTGAAAAAAATGAGTACGGAAGCAGACTATTACGAATTGTTGGAAGTAACGCACAGTGCGACGGCGGATGAGATAAAAAAATCCTATCGTCGCTTGGCGATGAAATATCATCCGGATTTGCACCCCGGAGATAAAGAAGCGGAAATGCACTTCAAAGAGATAAATGAAGCCTATGAAGTTTTAAAAGATTCCCAAAAGCGAGCCGCTTATGACAGATATGGTCATCAAGCCTTCACGGGAGGAATGAACGGAGCCGGCGGCAATCCGTTCGGCGGCTTTGAGTTTAATTTCGGCTCAGGTGGTTTTTCCGATGTCTTTTCTGACATTTTTTCCGAATTTATGGGTGGTGGCAGAAGGCAAGCAAATCCCAATGCTCCTGAACGCGGAGCAGATTTGCGCTATAATTTAACTATAAATTTGGAAGAAGCTTTTACAGGTATCGAAAAAGAAATAAAAATTCCAACGACCAAAGTATGCGAAGCTTGCCACGGACATGGTACGGCAGATGGCAAAGAAGCCGATATTTGTGCCAATTGTCATGGAAGCGGTAAAATCAGACGCCAACAAGGTGGTTTCTTCATTGTTGAAACAACTTGTCCGAAATGCGGCGGAACCGGACGTATAATTAAGGATAAGTGTAAAGCTTGTAAAGGACAAGGTTTCATCGCTAATGAAAAATCCTTAAAAGTAAAAATTCCGGCCGGCATAGAAGATGAAACAAGAATGCGTATTGTCGGTGAAGGAGAAGCCGGATTGCGCGGTGGAGAAAACGGCGATTTGTATGTTTTTGTAAATGTCAAAGACCACAAACTTTATAGCCGCGAAGGCGGTAACTTATATGCCTCCGTACCGATTTCCATGACCACGGCAGCGCTGGGCGGAAAAATTGAAATTCCGGCAATAGATGGAGAAAAGATAGATTTGGATATATCGGCCGGAACGCAAACCGACCAAGTAGTCAAGATTAAAGGGCAAGGTATGCCGATTATGCGATCAACCGGACGCGGTGATTTGTTTGTAAAATTGCGTGTTGAAACACCGGTTAATTTGACCGATAGGCAAAAAGAATTGCTGCAAGAGTTTCAGGAAATAAGCAAAGAAAATTCTTGCCAGCCGGAAGCTAAAGGATTTTTTGATAAAATAAAAGATTTGTTTGTGGCATAAAGATAAAAAGCGCTGATAAAAAATCAGCGCTTTAATTTTTTAGAGAGGTACAGAAGTTTTGCCAAGAAATAAAGAGAGCAACACGGTATCTAGGCAATCTAACTGATGCGGTCAAGCTGGTTCCAGCTTGCCAGAAGGAACCTTGGTTCGAAGCCCGCATGAATAAATATAAAAAAAAGAGTTCTCAGCAACAAGCCAAGAACTCGAAAACTGGCGCGCTCGGCGGGATTCGAACTCACAACCTTCTGATCCGTAGTCAGATGCTCTATCCAATTGAGCTACGAGCGCATCGCATTAACAAGAGACTTAATACAGCCATTTATTTTTTTTTGCAAGCAAAATTTTTATAAATTTAAAAGAATTTTAATCTATTTTTTCTATTCTGCACACGACAAAGAATTATATTCAGCTTATGATATTGATTTATGCCTTGTTTTTTTGATAAAAAATCTTTACAAAGAAGAATAAAGGTGTAAATAAAAATTATGGGCAACTTTTATAAAAGGTACTTGTTTAGATGAAAAATATTGCAATAAAATTATCACTAGCTTCCCTGTCAATTTTGACATTTGGAGGATGTTCATATTCATCGGATGCACTTTTCCCGTCATTAGTCGGTGTCGATTCTGCACAAGAAGTTCCTGTTGTTAATACAGAAGAAGTAAAAAGCGGCGATATACCGGAGTTGGGAACAACCAATTTTCAACCGTTGGAAATTTCGCAAGGGGGCAATACAGGCACTTTTGTCGGACAAAAAGTTATCACCTTTAGAAACGAGTTAGCTCAATTACAAGAATCAATTCGCAAACATAATGAAGAATTGCAAAAGATTCGAGCTTCCGTTATTAACAATGCTTTGCAATATCATAAGTTAATTGGTACAATAGAAGCCAAATTACAAGTTGGTACCACACCGGGCAATCCGCAAATGTTTGGTATGTTGCAAGGAGCTCAAAACAACATACAAGTTATGAATGCCAATACCATTGCCTTAAACCAATTGGCAACCAGAATTGCATCAGATGCTGCAATGACCAATTATTTATTAGATTCTATTCGAGCCGCATATAGTGTATCTGGTGCCGTAGATGAAGATCACCGTCAATTGCGCATTTTGGAAAATGAAACCAACCAAACATCCATTCTGATTGGTAGTTTATTGCAAGAGGTTAATTCTGATGCCGAGCGTCAATTGCAATATATTGAAACCGCACGCAACTACATTGTTGATTTGAGCTCTGCTATCAAAGCCGGAAGTTATGGTATCAGCAATGTTCCTTTGCCGGGAGCCCAATATGCCAATGCGTCAGCCACACAATTTAACGTAAAATCAGCCCAATCATCCGGTTCTCCGTTGTTTACAGCCAAGTTCAACAAATCTAACGTAAAATATCAAGATGGATTGAAACAAGCTGTGAGCAGTGCCATTTCCAGAAAACCGGGTGTAATGTTTGAGGTTGTTGCCGTTTCTCCGATCAGCGGAAATGCTTTGAGCAAAAATTCTGCACAAAACAATGCCACTCAAATTTTTCAAGAAATGGTAGAAATGGGGGTAGGAGCCGAAAGAATTAGTTTATCATCAAGAACAAGCCCCGCAGCCAATTCTGCAGAAGTTCAAATTTATGTAAAATAAAGAATAAAAAGAAGGAAAAATGCCCTGCTATGCAAAGCAGGGTATTTTTTTAGGAAGGCAAATGAACATAGAACAAGAATTACAAGCCCAAGCAGATAAAGAAAAAGCCAAACATTTGTCGCAATTTTTTAAGACAGGTAAAGGGCAATATGCAGAAGGAGATATTTTTTTAGGAATAAATGTTCCGATAATTAAGAGCATTGTTAAAAAATATTATAAAGACATGAGTTCGGAAGATATTGCTTTTATGCTACATTCTCCATGGCATGATTATCGTTTTGCCGCTTTGCAGAGTATGGTTTTGCAATATGAAAAAGTAGATGAAGATAGGCAAAAAGAATTGGTAGAACTTTACCTGAATAATCTAGAAGGCATTAACAACTGGGATCTGGTTGATTGTTCCGCGCATAAAATCATCGGAACATGGGCTTATAAAACTCAAGATATAAGTCAAATAATAAAACTTTCCGATTCGCACAATCTTTGGCAAGAGAGAATAGCCGTTGTTGCAAGTTGGCATTTCATAAAGCAAGGTCAATATGACTTAACCTTAAATTTGGCAAAAAAATTCATCAGTCATAAGCACGATTTAATACATAAAGCGGTAGGCTGGATGTTAAGAGAAGTAGGCAAACAAGATAAAAAAGTTGCGTGTGATTTTTTGGATATTTATGCTGCCAAATTACCACGTACGAGCTTGCGTTATGCCATAGAGAGATTCTCAAAAGAAGAAAGAGAGAAATATATACAAAAAAAATAGGAATAGATTTAACTATTCCTATTTTGTAATAAGAAGATATTTTACATATAGGGCCAGCCGATAACTTGTGTAATGATAACTTTTTCTTTATCCAAGTTCATGGCTTCGGCCACTTTATCCATATCAACATAACCGCGCACCACATTATTCAATCCGCGAGAAGCGCAATAGAGACCGACATTTTGGTAAGCAGCAGCGGCATTCATGGAAGCGCTTTTCACATCGTTTCCGGTAAAGATAAGTGTAATCGGAGCTTCTTTAGTATAGTCCTGCAAATTGACGTATTGGGAAACATTATCATCGGCAACAAATTTCAATGTATTTTCAGGGGCAATATATTTCCAAACTGCGCCGGCTTTAATTACATAAACATTAAGGTCTTGTTTGTTTTGAGAGGTTGGAATGGTTCTTTTTTCGTCATGAGAGATTCCCCAAGCGGCATAAAGAATGTTACTCAAATCTTTATCGTCAACAGCTTTGGCGCTGAATTCACGAGTAGATTTACGTTGAGAGATTGCTTCCATTAAGGGTTTTCCGCCGGTTGTTTCCGGTGCGGGGAGTTTAATATCATCAACGGCAAAAGCCGGCGATGCAGCAAATAAAAAAGCTGCAAGTAAAAGTTTTTTCATATGAATTCTCCTTGTTTTTGTTTTTATAAAAATATCTTAGTGCAGAGAAATTAAAATAAAAGCAAAAAAGCAATCGGTGGAAAAAGAGGAAGGTAAAATATATTATTAATTTGGTCAAGCAGGTTACAAACGAGTCGCTATTGCTCCGCTGAGAACAGAGCTTATTATCGACACTGCCCGCGCGACCATCGATTAGGGCGGTCAAGCTGGCTCAGCTTGTCAAACTTTTGTCGTCAAACACGCTGTGTTTGCGTAGTCAAGCTGATGTCAGCTTGGCAGACGAACCTTGGTTCGATCCTCTTGCCTATATAATAAAAAAGCACCGCGAACAAAATGCAGTGCTTGAAATTTGGTGGAGCTAAGGAGGCTGGAGGAAAGAAAATTCTCCGGTGGAGGATTTTCTAACGACAGGCGAACATTTGTTAGTTTGGAGGCAAGCGAAAGCGCGGGCGAGAAACGTTACAAATGGAGTGACCGCAGCGAGTTAGCGAAAGTTGAAAACTTGAGCTTATGAGCCAGACGAACCTTGGTTCGATCCTCTTGCCTATATAATAAAAAAGCACCGCGAACAAAATGCAGTGCTTGAAATTTGGTGGAGCTAAGGAGGATCGAACTCCTGACCTCTTGAATGCCATTCAAGCGCTCTCCCAGCTGAGCTATAACCCCATTAACGATATGCAATATAGAAAAACTTTTTTTAAGTGTCAAACAATTTTTTTAGCTTGCGTATTTTTGATCAGCTTGATAGGTTAAAAACAGCTAAGTAATAATTATCACTATTAAAAATATTAAGTTTATGTCTCAAAGATTTTTAAGAACAATTGCATATTGTTCGTTTTTGCTTTTGCTGACAGGTTGTGACGGAGATTTTGTTTGGGTTGATAACCAAAAAATTATCTTATGCTCAACACTGTTAGCCGTAATGATTATGTGTTTGGGTTGCTTCTTTGGAATAATCCATAAGAAAAACAAAGAATGAATAAAAAGAGGTTCTGATTGATATAAAAAAATTCAGAACCTTTTTTTATGAAGCTTTATTAAGAAAAGGATTTTTTGCGCCCTTCATCCAACCCATAATCAGTTCTTTGGTTTGTGCGGATTCGTCATATTTCTCAGCAAGAATTTTGAAGTCATTTTTCTGATAAAAGTTGATTGCCGGCTGGTTGAGAGCATAAACCTTAAGGTTGAGAGAAGACTTTTGTTTGCGGGCATAATCTAAAAGTTTAGAGCCGATATTTTGGCGCTGGTAAAGAGGATCAACAAAAAGCGCACCGACAAAATTATCAAGAAGAATGGAGATAAAACCTTTAAGCTGATGTTTGTCTTCAAAAACAAAAGTCTCGGCTTGCGGTAGATAGTTGTTTTTCACTTCATCAAAATGTTTTTGCCAATATTCTGAGGCAATAAAGGCATGAGCTTTGATATTGGCTTCGAGCCAAATTTGCATAATTTTATCAATATCGGTCGGTTTTGCTTTTCTAATCATCAGATATCCAAATCATCCACAAATTTTGCACGTTCGATAATAAATTTGAAACGCGTTTCCGGATTTTTACCCATCAAGCGTTCCACTTGACGGCGTGTTTCAAAAGCCTCTTCCTTGCCTTCTTCGGTGTTGGTGGAAGGAATAAGCACTTTAAGAAGCATACGATTCTTTTTATCCATGGTGGTTTCTTTGAGCTGTTGCGCGCTCATTTCGCCCAAACCTTTGAAACGGCTGATATCGGGCTTTTGGTTGCCTTTGACCGCTTTTTTGAGGATTCGCTCTTTATCTTCATCGTCCAAAGCATAGTAGTTTTGGTTGCCAACCACGATTTTATAAAGAGGAGGAGTTGCAATAAAGAGATGCCCGTTTTCAATGAGCTTGGGCATTTGTTGGTAGAAAAACGTCATCAGAAGAGAAGCAATATGCGCCCCGTCCACATCGGCATCGGTCATGATGATGATTTTTTCATAACGCAAATTTTCTTCTTTATAGTTATCTTTGGTGCCGCAACCAAGAGCCTCACACATATCTTTGATTTCTTGGTTTTGCATAATTTTATCAAGAGAAGCGCTGGCCACGTTCAAAATTTTTCCGCGCAAGGGGAGAATGGCTTGCGTAAAGCGATCGCGTCCTTGTTTAGCGGAACCTCCGGCGGAATCTCCCTCAACGATGAAAATTTCCGTACCTTCGGCCGCCGCTTGAGAACAATCGGCAAGTTTTCCCGGCAGACGGAGTTTTTTGGTCGGGGTTTTGCGATTTTGTACTTTTTCTTCTTTTTTCTTTTTGCGTGCATCGGCACGGTCAATCACATATTCCAAGAGGGCATTGGCATTTTCGGTATCGGAAGTCAGCCAGTGGTCAAAAGAGTCTTTAACGGCTTGCTCAACCAAGCGAACGGCTTTGTTAGAGGTAAGCTTATCTTTGGTTTGCCCTTGAAATTGCGGGTCGCGGATGAAAACCGAGAGCATAATGCAAGCATCGCTCAAAAAGTCTTCGGCGGTGATGGCAGCAGCTTTTTTGATATTCGCCATATCGCCATACTCTTTGAGCCCGCGCAAGAGAGCTGCTTTGAAACCGGTTTCGTGCGTGCCGCCTTGGGGTGTGATAACGGTGTTACAGTAAGAGTTGCAAAAACCGTTTTCATCTTCGGGCCAAGTGATAGCCCATTCCACCTTACCTTCGTCATTGGCAAGATCGGCTTCACCGGAGAACATGGTACGGTTGATGGTGGCGCGAGCGCCGATTTGATAATTTAAAAAGTCGCGCAGACCGTTGGGGAAGTTGAGTTCCATTTCGGGCGGCGTCATATCGCCGTCGGTCAAAATCTCGGGTGCGCATTTCCAGTTAATGTGGATTCCCTTGAAGAGGAAAGCCTTTGAGCGCGCCATACGATAGATTCGATTCGGTTGCAGATTGGAAGTCGCGCCAAAAATCTCGGGGTCGGGTTTGAAGGTGATAGACGTTCCGCGACGATTCGGCGCGTTACCGACAAGTTCAAGCGGCGTAATAGGTTTACCTTTAGAATATTCTTGGCGATAAAGCTTTTTATCGCGAGCAATTTCCACCACCAGTTTTTCGGAAAGAGCATTGACGACCGAAAGCCCGACGCCGTGCAAACCGCCGGAAACTTTATAAGCGCCGCCGCCGAATTTGCCGCCGGAGTGGAGCATGGTCATAATCACTTCAAGAGCGGACATATTCGGATATTTGGGGTGCGGGTCTACGGGGATTCCTCGACCGTTATCGGTAATGGTGATGGAATAATCGGCATGGAGCGAAACTTCGATTTTGTTAGCATAGCCGGCAACAGCCTCATCCATGGAGTTATCCAAAATTTCAGCCACGAGGTGGTGCAAAGCGGTTTCATCCGTGCCGCCGATATACATTCCGGGGCGGTGTCTGACCGGCTCCAATCCTTCCAAAACCTCAATGCTTTGGGCACTATACTCTTGCACAATATTGTTTACGGCATTACTATCAAATAAATCGCTCATCTTATCCTCTGAATTCAAAAACTAGGGGCAAGATAGCGCAAACCCCTACGAAAATCAAGACTTAAGCGCAAAATACAAACAAAAAAGGCAAAAATAAACAGATTTTATCTTGACATTAAGTAGAAAAATTTGCTTTTCTGAAATTAGGGTAAATTTACCCGAGTACCTTGTTAAAAGGTGCGGAGCTGTCAGAGGCTTTTATCCTACGTCGGTGTGGATATTCACCGAAAGATTGACGTATCTATATACATAAATAGATATGTCCTTCAACATATCCCCAATCAAACGGTTGGGGAGCCGCAACGTATGTCCAGAGACGCAAGTCTTAAAGGTTGCGGGGTCATTGCGTAGGATGATTTCTGAACTCTCCGACCACCTTTGATAAGGTGGTTTTTTGTTATAAAGACATAGGAGGAAGGATGACTACGCAATCCGAAATCTCCGTTATCATTCCGGTTTATAATGCCTCAGAACATTTGGCGGAATGTTTGGAGAGTTTATTAAAACAAACCTATGCCGACTTTGAAGCAATCTGTATCAATGACGGCTCAACCGACAACAGTTCGGAAATTCTAAATTATTATCAGAACAAAGACAAAAGAATAAGGGTTTTCAATCAAGAAAATCAAGGTACGGCCAAAGCACGCGAGCAGGGTATACAAAAAGCACGCGGTGCGTGGATTGCTTATGTGGATGCCGATGATTATGTAGCGGCAAACTATTTGCAAAAATTGTACGACCATGCCCAAAAAGAAAAAGCCGACGTGGTTTTTTGTTACTATTATGAAGATTTTGAAGGAAAACTTAAAAAGCATAAAAAGAAAATCAGAAATATCAAAATCGCCGGATTAGGAAGGTTTCCGTACGTTACCGGCGCGTGCAAAATCATCAAAAAAGAGTTTTTTGAAAAGGTGATTTTTGCATCAAATTGCAGCTTTGGCGAAGACAGCTCAATTTCTTTGCAAATCGCTTTGCAAAAACCCAAAATCAGCATTTTGCCGGAATATTTATATTTTTATCGTCGCCACTCGGGCTCGGTGGTTTTGCAAAAAAATAATCTTTATCGCCAAATTTCGTCACTTATGCAAGGTTATGCCGCGGTTGAAAATTTTTGCGTGAAGCAAAATATTTTTACGCCGTCGTTGAAGGAATATCTGCGAGATAAAATGAGCACCCAAATCAAAGAATTGATTTCGGAGGCAAGCCGATGATAAAAGTCCATTATTGTCATATTCCCAATTTCGGCGATGCCATGAACCCGATTCTGTTGGAACGCCTATTGGGAAAAAAATGTGTTTTTGCCGGTAAGTACAGAGCCGATATCATTGGCATGGGAAGTATATTAACCCCGCTTTGCCGACCGAGATTAGATGCCAAAATCAAAAACTTGTTTGCACGTTCGTCGGTTGTTTGGACCTCGGGATTTATCAAAGAAGTTAAATATAAAGAAACATTCCGTAAAAATTTGCGTTTTGCCGCTTTGCGGGGCAAAATTTCTTTGGAAAGAGCGGAAGGAATTATCGGAAAAAAACTTGATATTCCGCTCGGCGACGGAGGCTTGTTATTTTCCAAATTGTTGGATAAAATTCCGGAAAAGAAATATGCCGTCGGTATTGTGCCGCATATGGTCGATTTTGAACATCCGCAGATAAAAAAGCTGACGGAAGTTTTGCCAAAGAGCCTTTTGATAGATGTCAGACAAGAGCCGATGCAGGTTTTAGAGCAAATTGCCTCGTGCGATTTTATCGTATCGTCAGCCATGCACGGCTTGATTGCCGCCGATTCGCTCGGCATTCCGAATAAATGGATAGAGGTTTCGGACAAAGTTGTCGGAAATGGCTATAAATTTCGTGATTATTATTCGGTTTTTAAGGATTATAAACAGCAAGTTTATCGGCTTGATGAGCAAAACGGCATAAACCAAAAGCAAATCAAAGCTTGGCAAGATGAATATGGCTTAAAATTATCGGAAGTAGAGCTATTGGCACAAAAGTTGTATTTAGCCTTAAAAAATATGAAGATTTAAGCAAAAAACTCTTGCATTTATAAACAGATAGTATAAAAAGAGTCTTCGAAAAGGGTGCATGGTGCGCCCTTATAACTCACACGCAAGCTGCGGGGGCTGCTTTTTAAGCCTCACTCCGGTGTTGTAGGTGCAACCAAAGAGCTTGCGGAGGATTAACCGGAAAAAGGAAAATATAAATATGACACTTCCGACTTTTACAATGCGTCAGATGATTGAAGCTGGCGTACATTTCGGACACCACGCTCGTCGTTGGAACCCGAAAATGGCTCCGTTTATTTACGGAAAAAAAGATAACGTTCATATCATTGACTTGCAAAAAACTTACCCGATGCTCTACACCGCATTGAACGCTGCGCGCGAAATTGCAGCCAACGGCGGTAAAGTATTGTTTGTCGGCACCAAGAGACAAGCTCAAGACATCATCAAAGAAAATGCCGAGCGTTGCGGTCAATATTATGTCAATCACCGTTGGTTAGGCGGTATGTTGACAAACTGGAAAACCGTTTACAAATCAATTTCTCGTTTGGCAAAGCTCAATGAAATGTCTGAAAAGAACGCTTATGAAGGCTACACCAAAAAAGAAATCTTGAACTTGAAAAAAGAACAAGAAAAATTGAATGCCGAATTGGGCGGTATCATGAACATGGGCGGACAACCGGACTTGTTGTTCGTTATCGATACCCCGAAAGAAAGCTTGGCCATTAAAGAAGCCAAGAAATTGGGTATTCCCGTAATCGGTATTTGCGATACCAACTCTGATCCTTATGCCGTTGACTATGCCGTTCCGGGTAACGATGATGCCATCCGCGCCATCCAATTCTACTCTGAACTCGTATCAAGCGCAGTTTTGGACGGTATGCAAGCCGAAATCGCTGCTCAAGGCGTTAAAGTAGACGAGATGGTTGAAGCTGCCGCAGAAAAAGCTCCGAAAAAAAGAGCTTCTAAAAAAGCCGCCAAAACCGAAGAATAATTTATAATATCTAAGAGTTATAAATTTTATCAAAAACGCGGCGGTATTTTAGGTATGAGCTAAGATGCCGCCGCATTCAAAAATATCTTAAGAGGATTTTATTCATGACAAATATTACAGCCGCTATGGTAAAAGAACTGCGCGAAAGCACAAGTGCAGGTATGTTGGACTGCAAAAAAGCCTTGACCGAATGCAACGGAGATATGGAAGCAGCTGTTGACTGGTTGCGCAAAAAAGGTTTGGCCTCTGCTGCCAAAAAAGCCAGCCGTATTGCTGCCGAAGGTTTGGTAGCCGTTGCTGTTGAAGGTAACAAAGGTGCTGTTGTTGAAGTTAACTCCGAAACCGACTTCGTTGCCAAAAACGAACTTTTCCAAGAATATGTTGCCGATGCCGCCAAAGTTGCTTTGATGAACAATGGCGAACTTTGCGATATGAAAACTTTCCAATGCCCGAAAGTAAACAAATCTTTTGAAGAACGCTTGACCGACTTGATTGCCAAAATCGGTGAAAACATGAACTTGCGTCGCGCTGCCGTTTTGGAAGTTAAAGACGGTGTTGTCGCTTCATACATTCACAATGCTGCCGGTCCGAACATTGGTAAAATCGGCGTTTTGGTTGCTTTGGAATCAAATGGAGATAAAGCCAAATTAGCTGAGCTCGGCAAACACATTGCCATGCACGTTGCTGCCTCTGCACCTCTGTTCCAAACCATTGCCGATGTTGATCCGGCTGCGGTTGAACACGAAAAATCAATTTTTGCCGAACAAGCTGCTGCAACAGGCAAACCGGCAAACATCATTGAGAAGATGGTTGAAGGTCGTGTTCGCAAATACTATGATGAAGTTGTTTTGGAAGAACAAGCCTATATTATGGATCCGGACAAGAAGGTTAAACAAGTCATTGCCGATGCAGCTAAAGAACTCGGCTCTGATATTGTTTTGAAGGGTTATATTTGCTATCGTTTGGGCGAAGGCTTGCAAAAGAAAGAAGAAGACTTTGCCGCCGAAGTTGCCGCTCAACTAAGCAAATAAGCTTATCTCAAAGATGTTTTTCAGGCACCAAGCACCCCGCAAGGGGTGCTTTTTTTGTTTATATTTTAATATTAGATACATAGTTAGCTTATATTATATTGTTGATAAATGCGATAGCTTATATTATATTGTTGATAAACACATCAGCTTATATTATATTAGCGACAAATGGCATAGCTGACATTATATAAAAAGCAAAGGAAAATATATGGCAGAATTTATCTTAAAAAAATTTCCTGAAATATTAAAAGACATAGAACTAAATTACCCCACCAATGAGGCAGAAAAATATCTGTATAAATATGATGGAATGGTAGAATTTGTATATTCGCCTGAGGTGCTGACAACCATACTGTTTTATCAAGAATCTGTCATGTCATCAAGGTTAGAAGGAACGGTTGCCACCATTACGGATATTTTGAATTATAAAGTAGGCAAAGATTTATCTGAGCAAATCGGCAAAGATGTAACGGAAATTGAAAATTATAAAGATGCGCTGGGCTATTGTGTCAAAGAGGCAGAACAGAGCAATTTTCAAATCAGCAATAATTTGATAAAAAACATTCAATATATAATTTTAAATCATTCTCGCGGAGATGGAAAATTGAAGGGAGAATTTAAGAAAAAGCAAAATTATATTGGCAATCGATATAACAATGAAATTACCTATACACCGGTTTCATATTTGCATACGGAAGAATATATGAGCAATTTGGTGGCATTTATTAACAAAGAAGACAAGCTCAATCCGTTAATCAAAGTAGCCATCATTCATGCCTATTTTGAGCTGATTCACCCGTTTGAAGACGGTAATGGTCGCGTTGGCAGAATTTTGGTCCCGATATTGCTAAAAAAATACAATATTTTGACAACGCCCTATTTTTACATCAGCTATTATTTATCAAAAAATCGAGAAAGATATATTTCCACGCTGGAGGCAATATCAAAAGATAATGATTGGCAGCCGTGGATTGTATTTTTTGTGGAAGCCATGCAAAAGCAAACGGAAATTTTAATCAAAATGCTAAGACGATTGAAAGAAATTCGGCAATTAGCGGAAAATAAAATAAATGAATTAAAATCGCAATTTTCCATTCAAATAATCAATTTTTTATTTAAGAGGATTAAGTTTAATACTACCAAATTTATAGAAGAAACGCACATCAATCCAAGTACGGCGCGTGTTTTATTAAAACAAATGGAAAATTTGGACATTTTGGAGGTGGAAGAAAGGGGGAGCGGACAATCTCCCTCTATTTATCGTTTCAAAGATTTATATGCCATGGTCGAAGAAATTTCCGAATAGGAGATTATTCTTTCAGACACCAAGCACCCCGCAAGGGGTGCTTTTTTGTCGGCGGAATATTGACAATAAAAAAAAGAAGGCATAGTTTATCAAAATCAATTAAGTATTTTGTTTTATCATTAAAAAATTAAAAGTTATGGAAAAGAGTAATCGACTGGAAGTTTACATCAGTTGTGTCAATGGACATTTCAACGCTAGGATTAAAGGTTTTCATCAATTTAAGGCCGGAGATGAACATATCACGGTGCTGTTGTTGACATTACCGCAGATGATTAAAGATCATATTATATTTTGTCGGATGAAAAAATATAATTATCCCGAAGTTTTAAAAGGCGAATATGAAATTGTAAAAAGATACAGTATTTATGCGGCTTTTACCTTGATGCCGGATTTATCGCTATTATCGAAAGAGACAAAGATTCCGCTTTTGCATTTAAAAGGATATGCGGATTATACCAGAAAGTTAAACGGACTGAGATTGAATAAAATTTTTAAAGGGATAAATCAAATAGGGGAAAAGATTTGTGCCTTGAATGTACCTGATTTTGATCTGTGTTCCAATGAAAACTTGCTGGCAGAATATAGTGGTATTTCCGTATCTGACATTCAAGACTATAAGTTAAAAAGAGTCAGACCGAAAGCAGAGACGCAAGAACGATTGCTGAAAGCCATGCACCAAATCGGAGAATTTTATCAAACATTAATTTGGTAAAGAGCAAAGAACGGACTTGTTAGAGATAAGCAAGTCCGTTTTTTATTACTGTGCCGAGGGCGAGGGATAGCAGCGCGGGGAGGCTTTTTGCCGGAACAAGGCACGGAAGATACGCCCAGAATGATGTTTGTTCGCGGCACGAACAGCTCGGCAATCAAACCGATGCGATCAAACGCGCTGCGTTTGAAGCTGGCTCAGCTTGTCAAACTTTTGCCGTCAAACACGCCGTGTTTGCGTGGTCAAGCTGACGTCAGCTTGGTTGGCGGCAGCCAAAAACACCTCTTTGAGGTCATTCCGAACTTGTTTCGGAATCTTATTTATAATATATTGATATTGCTTATATTATCGCCTATCGATAGGCGATAATAAGAAATGAAAAAAAGAGACCCTGAAACAAGTTCAGGGTGACGATGAGTGCGTGTTTGGGATAACGATAAGGGTGTGTTCGGGATGACAATGACGAATGAACGCGGCACTTTCGTTCCGCCTTGCACATAGACAGCAACGCGTTTTCAGGGCACGGGCAGCTCGGCAATCAAACCGATGCGATCAAACGCGCTGCGTTTGTCATATTTATTTAACAATCAAACTTTTGACAAGGTATATGAAATCTGCTATGATAAAAATGGAAAAATATTAAATTATATATATTATGTTAAAAAAAATAAATTTCATCATCATTTTGGCGCTCAGCGCAATGATGATGTCCTTGAGCTCTTGCGGGAGCCTTGGTAATTATATCGGAAGCGGTACTCTTGCTGGTGTTGCATCTGATTATGCTATTGGTGTAACAGGGCAAAGAGGTGGTATAATAGGGGATATGATTGAATCCGCCGCCGGCTCTTGGTATGACGAGTCATCTCGTACGACCATCACCGTAACGGCGCGACCAAACTGGTACACCGTTACCGACCGCAACGGTGTGGCCAATGCTTACTATCTTGAGCCTCTGAACGAGGCTGTAAAATGCTTGCCGGGCGGAGCCGCTTTGCAGGTGCTATCTTGGGATACCTGCCGACCAACATTTAGAAAAAGGGACGAGCGATTGGGTTGGCTCATTCCGACAAATAAAGGCATATATCAAGTGATAAACGGAAAATATGCCAAAGTCTATTAAGAAAAAAGCCCTCAAGTTCGGATAGAACTTCAGGGCTTTCCGCTTTTTTTAAGGCTTACGGTTGATAAGGAACAAAAGGCTTTTCATCGGCAAATTCATCACTGAATTTCTTTTGAACCACCATTTTTTGATAAAATCCGCCAAAATAGAGTGTTTTTTTCCAAATATATTTGCTTTTGTCTTTGACAAAGGTGTCTACTTCTCTGTCCCATAAAATTTCGGCAAAAGGCTGATATAGCCGATTAAAAAGCTTGACCGGCCAACGCAGAGGATGCCAAATTTTTGGTTTATGATAATCAATAAACACCACTTTTCCACCTTCTTTAAGACTATCAAGTGCCGCTTGCAAAATTTTAGCCTTCTGCCGATGCGGAACTTCATGCAACAACATATACAAAATCACCACATCATAATTTTTTTTCAGAGGTGTGTTGGCATTCATTTGCACATAGCGAACTTGCGGAAACAAATGATCAAATTTTTCTTTGCAGCGTTTGAGCTGAATATTACTGATATCTAAAACGTCATAAATTCCGTAAGTTCCGATTTTTGCGGCAGTTTCGAGCATTTGTCTGCCGAAAGTGCAACCGAGTTGCAAAACTTTGCAAGAAGGGTAAATTTCTTTAAGTAAAGCATTGGTAAGAGTTTTATTGTTTCCGAGAGTTAATAAAGATTGCATCCAATTTTTATCAAACCAAGCGGAGAGTTTGGCTTTATTATAAAAGTCACCGTAAACTTCTTTGAGATAAAGAGGTAATTTCTTTTCAACCATATTTTAACCTGCCAATTTTTGTTCCACTTCCGTAATGCTTTTTTGCAAAATGTTGCGCACGTTTTGAGCTTCCAAATGAGAAATTGCGCCGAACTCAATAATGCTTTCTTCCATTTCGGTACAAATGCGCGTAAATTCAAGCATATCAAAAACCAAAGCATAAGCACGCAAATTATGAAAACAAATTTGTTGTTTTTCGGCATCTTCATTTTCAATATTACGCAGATAATTTTGAGCTTCGGTAATAAATTCTTGCCAAAGTTTCTGCATTTTTGCCGAACCGAAAATACGGCGATATTCACTCATATTTAAATTTTCTTGTTTATCCATTTTCCGAAATAATCCCTCTTTTTGTAGCTTCGACCACAGCGCCGGTACGATTATAAACATTCAAAATTTTCAAAATTGCGGTAACGTGAAGTTTGACGGTACCTTCGGTCAGTCCGAGCTCGTGAGCAATAATTTTATTGGAACATCCCTTGGCTATCAATTTCAAAACATCAATTTGCCGTGGAGTGAGAGACACACTATTATCTTTATTTTCAAAATTCGGACTAATTTGCTCCAGAGCCGAAAATTGATCTTTAAGCGAGTTGTTCAAAAGCTCGGGCGGAATATAAGCGCCGCCGGAAAGGACGAGTCTGACTGCACTCATAATTACGGCATTGGAAGAGGTTTTGGGAATATATCCGGCCGCACCCAGCTCAAGAGTTTTTTGCACGATTTCTTTATCAAACACGGCAGAAAGAATGATGACGGGAGTTTCGGGAAGAGTCTCATGGATAAGTTTCAGCGCATCCAGCCAATTTGCGCCGGGCATGGCTAAATCGGTTACGATAAGGTCAAAATCTTTTTGAGTTTTGATGATTTCAAAAATTTCAGAATAGTTATGTGCTAAAGAAATTTCAGTCTTTGGCTCTAAATCGGATAAAATCAGTTCCAAACCTTTTAAAAAAAGCTCATGATCATCAGCAATTAAAATTTTCATTTTGATTTCCTCTCATTCCAATCGCCGCAAATGGCTTGCCAGCAGGACAAGGCAGCAAGGACGGCAGTTTCCGCGCGTAAGATTCTTTTGCCCATAGAAACAGCTTTGGTAAAACTTTGTTTGCGCAACAATGCCAGTTCTTTTTCTGAGAATCCCCCTTCCGGACCGACCAAAACGGCAACTTTGGTGTTTGGTGTATTTTGAAAAATATTACAAATATCACCGCCGCTTCCGGTTTCATCCATAAAAAACAACATTCGGTCTTGAGGCCATGTTTGCAAAATTTTTTCCAAAGGTTGAGGATTAGAAACCTGAGGAATATCAAGCCTGCGGCACTGTTCAGCAGCTTCAATGACTTGAGCTTCAAATCTCTCTTTATTAACGCGCTCGCAGATTGTACGTTCGGTCATTGTCGGTAAGATTCGAGACACGCCGAGCTCGGTTGCGCCGGCAATAATAAAATCGGTTTTATCTTTTTTGACCGGAGCAAACAAAAGCCATAAATCGGGACTATGTTCCATTTCTCTGATTTTTTGCATAATTTTTACGGAGCAATTTTTTTTCCCGATAGCATAAATTTGTCCGATATATTCTCCGCTTTGCCCGTCAAAAATTTTGATTTCATCACCAACATTCAAACGTAAAACGTTTAATAAATAATGTATTTGCCGATCATCCGGCTGCCATAAAGTATCGGTACTTAATGTTTGAGAAGAAAAAAGTCGAACTTTGATATTTGTTTTCATTTATTTTTTTTCCACTAAAAGAGACATTTTTTTGCTAAAAATAACTTTATATTTGTTATTTTTTATTGAAATATTATCTAAGAAAAGTCGTGTTTTTCCTTCATTTATGGTTCTGATAACCAGAGTCCTTTTATTTCCTTCAACTTTATTTAACATAATTCTTCCGACATCTTCATTAAGTTCTACATACCAAATTGTATCAGGTTTTTCTAGCAAATTAATTTGAATGGTCGATCCTTGAGTCACACTTAGGCGATTTGGAATGTTTTTTTGTTCAATGGTAATATAGCCGCTATATGTTTTAAATAGTTTTGAAGCATATTTTTTTGTGTAGCCGTATCCGGCATCGGGATTTTGAGGAAAAATCTGTTCGGTTCTTGTTTCAATATTTTCTTTATCATCGGAAGAATATTCATAAGAAGAATTATCACCGGAAGAAGAGGTGTTGAGGTTTTGATTATAATTTTTGGTAGCTTTTTTTTCAGAGCTTTTATGACGTGCTTTTGAAGTTTTTTTAGCTTTAACGGAAGATTGAGGCCCGGGAACAAAAATATCATAAGATAAGGCATCTTTTGCAGATTGAACCACGGCTGCATTTGCGTTGAAAAGCAGGAGGAATATAAAAGAACATCCGAAGAAGCAGAATAAAAAAAAGTGTTTCACGCTGAGCCTCATGCAAAATAAATTTGTTTCTTTACTTATTATACTGGAAATTATACAAAATATAAAGTAAACTTTTCGTTACATAATAAAATTTTTTGAAAGATATATCATGATTATTACGATAGACGGACCGGCAGCCGCCGGAAAAGGAACCTTAGCCAACAATTTGTCGCAAAAATATGACTATGCTTATTTTGATACGGGTATGGTTTATCGAGCCGTTGGGCTTGAAATGCACTTATTGGGAAAAAATTTAGAAGATGAAAATGCCGCTTTAGAGGTTGCACAAAATTTGACCTTTGAACAAATGCAAGAGTTGGCAAAACATCCGGATTTTCGTTCGGCATTGGGTGGTAAAAATGCTTCTATCGTATCGGCATATCCCAAAGTTCGTGCAGCTTTGTTAAAAATGCAGCAAGACTTTGCTCAAAATCCGGTTTTTGCGGATGGCAGGCCGGCCAAAGGTGTAATTTATGACGGCAGAGATACCGGAACGGTAGTTTGTCCGCAAGCGGATATCAAATTTTTCATTACGGCATCTCCCGAAGTGAGAGCGGAAAGAAGATATAAAGAATTTTTGCAAAAAGGCATTGCTGCCGATTATAATGAGGTTTTGGCGGATGTAAAAGCGCGGGATGCAAGAGATAGCAATCGTGCCGCCGCTCCGATGAAACCGGCAGCCGATGCTATTATATTTGATACATCAAAGTTAAATATCCAAGAAGTAACCAAGAAAGCATGCGAGGTGATAGATGAAAAACAAAAGAGTTAAACTGATTTTGGGCTTGATTATCATAGTCGTCTTGGGTTTAGGCGGCTATTTCGGCTATCAATATTATCAAAATATGCCACAGAATAGTACATCAAAAGAGAATTCGGCGCAAATATCTTCATTACGAGAAGCCATTTCCCTAAACAATATAGATGCCGTTGAATTTTTAGTCAAAAACGGAGTCAATTTGGAAACCCCGTTTGACACCTCGGAAGAAAAACAAGACAATGGTTTCACGGCTTTAGGTTGGGCTGTTTTCAGCAACCGTCCCGAGATTGCCATGTATCTAATTAACAGCGGCGCAGATGTCAAAGCCGAGGTTCCGCTCGGCAGTTCCATGCTGTTTTGGGCAATTACATACAATATGGAAGATGTTGCAGAAAAAATCATCGAAAACGGCGGTGATATTTATCCGCATAACGGCTACAATCCGGCATTGCATGCCGCCGTTCAGGGACGCAACAAAATAGTGGATATGCTGGCAAAAAAAGGTATATTGCCAGATGATCATCATGAAAATGAAGAAAATGGCGAAGAAGAGCAAAAAACACTTGAAAAATAAGAATTTGCGTGTATAAAAGAAAAACGAAAAAGCCTTAGGGTGCGCTAAGGCTTTTTGAGTATTTAACCCCGCACAAGTCCACTCGCTTTTTTATCTTAGAGTTGGCATTTTTTTGAAATTAAATATTTAATGACAAATACAGAATTCCAAATTCCTGAAACTAATGAAAACTTTGAAGCTTTGTTGAACGAACAATTCGGCTCTCAGGGCATCACAGGTTCTGTTGTTAAAGGTACAATTATCCGCGTTACTCCTGATTTTGCAACCGTTGATGTTGGTTTGAAATCAGAAGGTCGTATTCCGCTTCGCGAGTTTGGTCAAAATGCTGAATTGAAAGTTGGCGACCAAGTAGAAGTTTATGTTGATCGTTACGAAGACAAAGACGGCAACATTGTTCTTTCTCGTGAAAAAGCTCGTCGTGAAGAAGCTTGGCATGATTTGGAAAAATGCCTCAATTCCGGCGAAAGAGTTAACGGTGTTATCTTCGGTCGCGTTAAAGGCGGCTTCACTGTTGACCTCAATGGCGCAGTTGCATTCTTGCCCGGTTCTCAAATTGATATTCGCCCGATTCGCGATATCACTCCGTTAATGGGCATTTCTCAACCGTTCCAAATTTTGAAAATGGATAAAGTTCGCGGCAATATCGTTGTTTCTCGTCGTGTTGTTTTGGAAGAAACTCGCGCCGAAGCTCGTGCCGAACTCATTAATGACCTCAAAGAAGGTTCCGTATTGGACGGTGTTGTTAAAAACATCACTGACTACGGTGCATTCATTGATTTGGGCGGTGTTGACGGTTTGTTGCACGTTACCGACATTTCTTGGAAACGTATCAATCATCCTGCAGAAGTTCTCTCTGTTGGTCAAACCGTTAAAGTACAAGTTATCAAATTCAACGAAGACAACCAACGCATCTCTTTGGGTATGAAACAACTCGAAGCAGATCCTTGGGCCGGTGTTGAAGAAAAATACAAAGTTGGTGAAATTTACAAAGGTAAAGTTACCAACATTACCGATTACGGTGCATTTGTTGAGTTGGAAGACGGTATCGAAGGTTTGGTACACGTTTCAGAAATGAGCTGGACTCGCAAAAACGTACACCCGGGCAAAATCGTTTCTACTTCTCAAGAAGTTGAAGTTAAGGTTTTGGAAGTTGATGCTGACAAACGTCGTATCTCTTTGGGTATCAAACAATGCACACCGAACCCTTGGGCTGCTTATGTTGAAGAGCATCCGGTCGGTTCCGTAATCGAAGGCAAAATCAAAAACATTACCGAATTCGGTTTGTTCGTTGGCTTGTCTGATGAAATCGACGGTATGATTCACTTGAGCGATATCTCTTGGGATAAAGCCGGTGAAGAAGCTGTTAAAGACTACACCAAAGGTCAAGACATCCAAGCTAAAATCATTGATGTTGATGTTGAAAAAGAACGCATTTCTTTGGGCATCAAACAATTAACCGAAAACACTTTGGCAACTGCTTTGGAAAACATCAAAAAAGGTGATGTTGTAAAAGCTACCGTTGTTGCTAAAGATGACAAAGGTGTTACCGTTGAAGTAAACGGCGTTAACGCTACCATCAAAAAAGCAGATTTGTCTCGCGAAAAAGCAGGGCAAAATCCTGAAAACTTTAACGAAGGTGATGTTGTAGAAGCTAAAGTAACTTCCGTTGATAAAAAGAACAACAAACTTGGTCTTTCTATCAAAGCTTTGGAAGTTGAAGAAGAGAAGAAAGCTTTGGAAGAATACACATCTGCTTCCACAGGTTCTTCTTTGGGTGATGTTTTGGGCGAAGCTTTGAAAAAGAACGCTTAATTTTCACTAAAGCTTGAAAACAAAAAAACTCTCGGTAATTTGCCGAGAGTTTTTTTTTGTTACGAACTAATATTTCGGAGCATATTTTCCACTCTGAAATATAAGAATTTCTTTATATGCCCCTCGACAATAGACATGCCAGCAAAGCTCGTCTTTTGTTGTGGAATAATAGGGCTCATATCTTTCAGCCCAACATCCGGCGGGGACGCAGTCCTCATAGTAGGCAAATGGGTCAAGATATTCAACCCAATAAGTATTGGATTTATATTCATAAACCTCATACTCGCCCCATGCAATTTCGCGGATGGAATATCCGTTATTTTCCCAAGGACCGGAAATAGCTTCTGCTCCATAAATCGGAGATTCCAAGCGATCGCAAGATGAAACCATACTTATGCTGATTGCGCTGAGCGTCAAAATCAGCATTAAAGAAAAGATTTTTGTTTTCATAATTATTTATATTTAATATTTTTCTGAAACAAAATATATCAGCATTTTAATAGTTAGTCAAAGCTCATTTTTATTATAAAAAAGACTCTCAAAAAAATATGAGAGTCTTTTTTTTATTTGTCAGCGCCGAACCCTCACCTCTCTTTGCTCATGTCGGGTAGAGGCAGAAGATCGATGAGTTCGCACGTTTTGTTTGTGTCGATATTCGAGACGACGATACTCTTTTTTATCACGATATTCTTTTCTTTGCGGAAGATATCGATTCTCTTGTCTGTATTTAGGATGAGCACGATATCTGGGAGCATACTTATATGGTCTGTTGAGGTGCTTCCGGAAATGCCAATCATAGAAATTCAACCGATGCCGATGCGCAATATCATAATGATAAGCGTAATAGCAAGGTGCAGAACTTAATCGAACCCAATGCCCGTTTGGATAAACAAAATAGTTAATGAGGCCGGCCACAATATACCATCCTAAAGTGCCGTTATGATAATAGGGACGATAGGAAGAAATCCGGCAACGCCACAATCTTTCATAATATCCACGGTCAAAATGGTGCAAAGTCCGAACAAATCTGTTAGTTCCGTCAATAATCAAATAAAGATTATTAGCGGCAGCCAAGATAGACATTTGAGCCAAATGCCATTGTTCACCGGTTAAATCAATTTCCGGTCCGATTGTGTATTCGTATGAAGAGTTGTTATAAACATCTTCATAGTAATACTGAGCCGAGGCCGTTGCCCCCGATAGAAGCAACAATGCCCAAAGGACAATTTTTTTCATATAATAAGGGATTAAAAATTAAACAATATAGTAAATTATCCCTATTAGTATGAAATGTGTTTGTTTCTTTGTCAAATTATTTGCATAACTCTTTGATTTTGTTGGCAACATCTTCAGCAACATTCAGACATTTTCCGCCTTCGAAATCTAATTTTTTTGGTGAGATACATGGTACGGCATAGCCGTTATCATAAAGTGATTGCACAAAGCGCATTTGCTTTGGTGTCAGCCACTCAAAACCTGTATAGATATAAACCGGTTTTCCTGTTCCGCAAGCGTCGCAAGTCATGGAAACAGAATCCCCCGAAACAATAATGTTGTCGGCACAAGCCAAATATCCCATATATGGGTTTTCCTTCTCTTCTCCGAAAAGGTATGTATAAGCGGGAATATCTTTAAGCATGGACATTATTTTTTCTCTGGCTTGTTCACCTGTTCTGCGAGAGTCGGTAATCAGGATAGAGCCGCCGATTTCATTTTTGAGCTTAAGGACTTCATTGGCAAAACCTTCTGCGTTACCCATAGAAAGCGGTTTCCCTTTAACGGCGCCGCCGACAATGACCACTGTCCAAGGGTGAGGGAGGTTTTCAAACACTTTTTCCCATTTGGCTTTAGCTTCTTTCATGGTTTTAGGGTTGGTGCGAGTCGGAGAACCGATGGTATAAATCATATTTGGCGTAGATTCTTTAGATTTATCATGTTCGGGCACGAAAATCAGGTCAAAATCTTTGAGATGAGAGCCCGGACCGGGGTGCAAAATTTGCACGATTTTGGTTTTTCCGTTAGATTGTTTTTTTATCCAGCGAGCCACGGAAGAGGTGCGTCTGGATGCAGCAATGACCAAATCGGGAAAAGGAGCGGCAACTTCCTTTTTTGCCTCATCGGTCAAGCCGATAAGCGAAGCTCCTTTGAGCCAGTTTGGCAGTTTTGCCCAACAAGTGTAAGCAATCTGCTTTTCAATAATTTCAAATTGGTTTTGCGAAAAATTTTGCAAAACACCGCGAATGGCATTAGCACTGCCGATACGAGAGTCAATTAAAGCCCAAATAGTTTTTTTCATGTTTGATAACTCTAAAAAATAAATAGTAAAAAGATTATATAATCAGTAATATTACAGATAAATGGTTAATACAATCTTTTTATTGGAGGGTAGCATGCGTTTTCTTTCTTTGATAACAATAATGGCAGTTGCAATCTGTGCTTCATCGGCTCAGGCACAATATTCATCAACCAAAAATGCGCAATATTTAGCAACCATCAAAGCTGTTGCCAACTATAAAATTAATGATGAAGAAGAATATAAAAACGTAGAAAGATTGCGCCAAGATGCACGTTTTAATGAAAAATTGCAAGGTATGTTGAACAAATTGCAAAATACCAAAACCAAAAACAGCGATAACAAAAGAGTGTTAAAAATATTGGAAGATGCCGGTAAAGAAATTTACGATATCTTAAAATAAATTTGCCATAATTAGATATCATAAATATTTGAGGACAAACAAATGTTTAATGCGGAAGAAAGTTTGCAACATATCAAAGAAATGCGTTTTTCTGTCATTATGATGAAGGATGGTAAATCTGAGGAAGGCTTGCCGCCTTTGGATTTGGATGAAGAGCATAAAAATCAGTTGCATATTATAAAAGATAAACAAAAAGAGATAAACGCATGATTAAAAGTTTTTTTCTGAGTTTTGCGTTTATATCGCTTTGCGGTTGTTCATATTTTTCCGATTTTACGGATATGTTCCAAGATCAAGAAACGCCGGTTTTGACAGATGTTGATTATGCTGATTATGCCAAAAATGTAACGGTTGCAGCTCAAGGAGATAATTATGTCATCTATGAATATCGCAATATCAGAGTAGATGATTTGGCCGTGTTGGCAGCATTATATTGTAAAGATCACAATTCTACCAGAGCTTATTTGGATAATATCACGCTTTATCATAACAACGCCCGTCGTGCAAAATTTATGTGCCGCTAGAGCAACTCTCTTGCAAAAATATAGGCTGCTTCCTATATAAAATAAAAAAAAGAACAGTTAATTTATGGCATAAACAGATGAGCAAAAATTTATATCATATTTTAGGCGTAAGCAAAGATGCAACCGATGCGGAGATAAAATCCGCTTATCGAAAATTGGCACGTAAGTACCATCCGGATGTTAATAAAGACAGCAAAGAAGCCGCAGATAAATTCAAAGAAATTTCCTGCGCTTATGATATTTTGGGAAATAAGGAAAAGCGTCAGAAGTATGATAATAATGAAATAGATGATGAAGGTAAACCTACAGGTTTCGGAGCCGGTTTCGGCGGAGGCAACGGCGGAACATATTATAATTATTCTACCAGCGGTAATCCTTTTGGCAATAACGCTCAAGGTTTTGATTTTTCATCCATCTTCGGAGATGATATCTTTTCTCAATTTTCGGGCGGACAGAGCCGCGGTTTTTCCGGATTCAGTTCAAGAACCGGCCGTCCGCGTAAAGGCGAAGATATTTCATACTCAATGCGAGTTGATTTCTTAAGTGCAACGCAAGGTGCAGAAAAGAAAGTTAATATCGGCGGAAAAGCAATCAATGTCAAAATTCCGGCGGGAACAACCGATGGTCAAACTCTGCGCCTGCGCGGTTTGGGACAGCCGAGTTTAAATGGCGGCGAAAACGGCGATGTTTTAATCACGATTAATGTTGATAAACATCCATATTTTGAGGCGCAAGGATTGGATATTCATTTAGAACTGCCGATTAGTTTTAAGGAGGCTGTTTTGGGAGGAAAAATCACCGTTCCGACCATAAGCGGTAAAGTCAATGTGAATATCCCGCCTTATTCTACCAGTGGCGAAAAATTGCGTTTGAAAGGCAAGGGTATAAAAAACCAAAGTGGCGTTGGGGATGAAATTATTACTTTGAAGGTTGTTACCCCGAAAATTAAAAATGAAGCTTTGGAAAAAGCGTTATCTTCCATGAGCGATGAGACGATTCGGAGTTTTTAATGCTGCTTGACGCCCTAAAAGATTTTGAATGGCAAAATGAACCGGAAAATGTCCGCTTCAATGAAAATGGAATGTCTGTTTTAAGTAAGAGTAAAACAGATTTTTGGCAAAGCAAAGGACACCATTTTCAAAAAGATGACGGGCATTTTTTCTTTTGTGAGAGCAAAGGAGATTTTAGGTTGATTGCTAAATGGCAATTAAATGAACCCTCGGATTCTTTTTGCCAAAGCGGACTAATGTTGCGCTTGGATGAAAAAAATTGGTTCAAATTCAGCCTGATGTCAGAAAACAAAGAACAAGCCAAATTAGGCAGCAGTTTAACGGTGAATGGTAGTTCCGATTGGGCGGTGATAGATTTGCCCTATCCCGTAACCGAAATCTGGTATAAACTGGTCCGCAATCAAGATGATTATATTGCTTACTATTCATTAGATGGTGTAAAATATTTCCAGCATCGATTATTTTATCTGCCGAGCGATTTAGGAAAAATAAAGGTCGGAGCTTATCTTGCTTCTCCGCAAAAATCAAATTTTGAGGCATGCCTTGAAATTTTAGATTTAGAAGCATAAGATAATAAAAAACAACCCTAGAAGGAGAAAAGTTATGTCAGCGGCAACTTACAGCACCACCAAGGTGATAAAAATCAAACATTTTTGGCTTTACGTGATTGCCGTTGTGGCATCACTGGGCGGTTTGTTATCGGGTTTTGATACCGGTGTTATCTCAGGCGCTTTGCTTTATATAAATGAAACTTGGAACATGAGTGCATGGGAGCAGGGCTGGATTGTGAGTTCTGCCATTGTCGGTGCCGTAATTGGTGCTGCCATTAATGGCTCTTTATCCGATATTTATGGCCGTAAGAAGATTATTGTCGCCACCGGTATTATTTTTGCCGTTGGCTCGATTCTCTGCGGCTATGCTCATACGCCGATGGCTTTAATTTTATCTCGCGGGTTAATCGGTTTAGCTGTTGGCATGGTTAACTTTGTTGTTCCGATGTATTTGTCGGAAATTGCCCCGCAAAAAATTAGAGGTATGCTGGTTTCATTGTATCAGTTAGCCATTACCGGCGGTATTTTGTTTTCTTATCTCATCAACCGTATTTTTGCCAATACCGAATATAACTGGCGCTGGATGGTTGGTGCAGGTTTGATTCCGGCAATTATTTTGCTGATCGGTATCAGCTTTTTGGGCGATACGCCGCGCTGGCTGATTAGCAAACAAAGAGATAAAGAAGCTAAAGAAATTTTCAAAAAAATCAATCCTGATGATGATGCCGAGGCTCATGTCAAAGAAATTAAAGCCACTTTACAAACTGCTGAAAATTCGGGTAAAAAACACATTTTCCAAAAATGGATGTTGATGCCGGTTTTTGTCGGTGTCGGCATGATGTTTATGCAAATTTGTACCGGTATTAATACGATAATCTTTTACACCACGACGATTTTCAAAACCGCAGGATTCGCAGATAACATCAGTGCCATTTACGCGACCATCGGTGTTGGTGCCGTCAATTTCTTAATGACCTTTGTTGCCATTTTCTTTACCGATAAATGGGGCAGAAAACCATTGTTGTATATTGGCTTGTGGGGAATTTTGATTGCTTTGATTGCGCTTGGTTCTTCTTTCTACTTTGCCGATGTCTTGGGAGATAAATTAAAATGGGTTGCCGTCGGCAGTGTGATTTTATACATCATGTGCTTTGCCATGAGCTTAGGACCGATTGGCTGGATTATGGTATCTGAGGTTTTGCCGTTGCAAATTAGAGGATTTGCCATGAGCGTTTGCACGGTAGCCAACTTTGGCTTTAACTTCATTGTGGTATTAAGCTTCTTGCCGTTGATACATAATATCGGCGAGGCTTATACCTTCTGGATTTATGCCGGAATAGCCGCATTGAGCTTGCTGTTTACTTACTATCTGGTACCGGAAACCAAAGGCATTTCTTTGGAGAAGATAGAAAAGAACTGGCGTGAGCATGTTCCCGCCCGTGAGTTCGGTAAAAACTGATGAAGATATTAATTATTGGACCGTTAGGAGCAGGTAAATCTTCATTAGCCTATGCCATAAATAAAAGATATAAACTTCCACGGCTGAATCTTGATGAAATCTGTCGTTGTCCCGAAGATGGTAGATATTATCCAAGAGAAGAACAATTTGCCAAATTGGCTTCTTTTCTGCAAAATAATAGTTCATGGGTGGTAGAAGGATGCCAACGTTATTTGTACGAAAAAATGACGCCGGATTTAATTGTAGATATGCGTATAAATCGCTTGGTTGCTATCTGGCGTTTTACTTTAAGATTTATGAAAGCTAAAAAACTGATAGGTAAGGAGATAGATAAGGATTTACCTGTCCAAGCTTATCATTATCGCAAAATTACATTCAAGAAAATAAGAGAATATGATTTAAGCGGATGTGAAATTTCAGCTGAAATAAAAGACTTTTTGCAAAACAATGAAATTAAAACGATAAAATGCAAATCTTATAAAGATTATTCTAAAGTTTTTGCTGAGATTGAAAAGAGAAAATGAAAGAAAAAAGCCTTAACTTGAAAAAGTTAGGGCTTTTTGTTTGGCACAAAAAAACACCCAAAGGAGGGTGTCTTTATAAAAGAAATGGCGGATAGAGCTCGATTGGCTCGGCTTCGCTCGCCTCCTTTGTCCGCTGGCAAGCCATCGGCATACTCCCGTCTGCCTGCGGACTGCAGGTCAAACTCACGCCCCGTGAGTTCGAACCTCACCCATGCCTTGAACACAAAAAAAACACCCAAAGGAGGGTGCTTTTATAAAAGAAATGGCGGATAGAGTGAGATTCGAACTCACGGTACGCTTTAGACGTACACACGATTTCCAATCGTGCGCCTTCGACCACTCGGCCATCTATCCGGCGACAACGACAATTAAGCATATTTGATTTTGAAAAGCAAGAAAATAATTACAACTTTACTAAAAAATATTATTCATATATCTTATCAACGCAAAAAGGATGTTTTCAATGACCAATTATGTATCATTAATTTCAGTTTTTGAGCAAAACGGACAAGCTTATATCTTATCGTGGCAAACACAAACTATGCCGCAAAGTCTTGCTTATGAAATTGAAGATGAATATGGTCGCATTATCAGTGGAAGCATTGAAACATCCACAGATTTTACATTGCCAAAATTGGGTGTAGGATATTATCATTTGCGTTTGCAAGACAAAGATAACCAACAAGATAGCTTGATAATTATTGCGCCGCAAAAAGCTTATGAAACCCACACAACAATCACTCCGCAACCACCGATAAATTCTTTGAAACAATTAAGGCAAGTTTTGCAAGAAAAATCAAATTTGCATTATTTCTTCCCTTTCCCGCGCTTTGCTGATTTGGCGGCAATCTACCGCTTGCAGTTGTTTACAGAAAACAACAATGCAGATATTTCGGAGTATGCTTTGTTTTTAGCGTTGAAAAAACAATATAAAATCAATCGCGATTTTCAAGATTGGTGTAATCGGTGTTACGATTTTAATAAAATCAATTCTTACAAATGCAAAGAATTTGCGCGGCAAAATTCAAAAAATATAGCACAAGCAGCAGGGATTATAGCAGAGGTTCAGACCTATTTGCAAAAGAGCAAAAACTATCTGCACCGACAAGGGAATAAGGTTATATCGTATCTTTCCATGCTGACAGCAGCAGATTATCAAAGTTTTGAAGGTTGGCAAAACAAAAAAATTTTGCTTAGCAAGCCCTGCCGAAAAAATAAAAATTATGTTCCTTACGATTCGCAAATGTTAACGGAGAACTTTTATTGTCCGATAATAGAAAAAATAAGAATTGCTATGCAGGAAACAGATGTTTTGATGATAAATGATTTTGAATGTTTGGAACGAAATATTTGTGAGAATATTCCTTTTTCTGATAAAGAAGAAAAATATAATACGGATATTTTGTTGGCAATTTTAAAAATTGAAAGCCGCCGTAACCGGTGTGCAATCATGGCAACGACGACTTCTGAAATTTCTGCGGACTTTTTAATACAAAGCCAAAAGTCCGGAATAATTTTCATTAAATAGAATTTTCAATTTTCTCAATTTTTTTACGATTATATTTAGGCCAAGCACCTGATTTAGTGCAAACAAAAGCGGCAACGGCAACGGCGTCTTTATGCGCTTCAAGTTGAGATTTTCCGTTGAGAACGGATTGAATAAACGTTGCGGCAAAAGCATCCCCTGCACCGATAGTGTCAGCTACTTTAACTTTTGGTGTTTCAATCAAAGTGCAATCATGTGGCGAATAAATGATGCTATATTTATCTCCGACGGTATAGATAAGATATTGCAGATTATATTCTTTCAAAAGGTTATCACAGACTTTTTCATCCGTTCCTTTAAGAGAGAACAATTGTCTTAAAATAGCAAGCTCCACATCATTGATTTTAAATACGTTAGATTTTGTGAGCAATTCTTCGATCAACTCTTTTGAGAAGAAGTCTTGACGTAAATTGATATCAAACACCTTAAATGCATTATCCGGAGCAGCATCAATCAAGGTCAAAATGCTTTTTTTAGATTCTTGAGAGCGGAGAGCCAAAGTCCCAAAACAAATCACGTCACATTTTTTGATCAAATCTAAGGCTTCCGGTGTCACCTTAATATCATCCCAAGCCACATTTTCAATAATTTTATAAGTAGGAATACCGTTTTCAAGCTCGACTTCAACGGTACTGGTCGGAAGATGAGATTCTTCAATCAAAAATTTGATTTTATTTTTTTTGAGTTCCTCAATAATTTCAACACCATTTTTGTCATGACCGATTTTAGAAACAGCATAACCATCAGCACCGGCCTGAATGGCATGGTAAACAAAATTAACGGGCGCACCGCCGGCACGTTTTCCGGAAGGCAGCATATCCCACAAAATTTCACCAATTCCGATAATGATATTTTTTTTCATCTCCTCGACAATAGTTTGAGGATATTTTAAGCAAGATAATTTAAATAAAGATTAAGAGAACAAAAAATTAGAATAGTCCTCTTTCGCTGAGAAATTTGAAAAATTTGGCGTCCCCGAGAGAATGGCTAAGAAAAAATATGATACAGACATCATATTTTTTTCTGTAACATCTTGACTATCTTGGTTTTGCAAGGGAAGTGACAACGACCGCGGCAAAAATTAGATACTTAAGGGATAGTCCTCTCTGGACGAGAAATTTGAAAAATTTGGCGTCCCCGAGAGGACTCGAACCTCCTACCCACAGTTTAGGAAACTATATAAACCAATGCTATAATAACTTGATAAGATGTTGATTCACATTGTTTTTATTAGTGTTCGCAAGCTGATAGAATTTTCGGTGCCTTTCTAGTGCCTAGATTGCGAAGTATCTCTACTCCAAATATTATGTAGTTATATTAGTCAAAGATACTTAAAAATCAAGGATTTTCTGACAGTTCTGCAAAGAGGTTTATTCCTTTTTTTATCAATAGAACATTAGACGAATAGTGTTTACTCTTATTGGGTTATGCTTCATAATCCTTTAATAGCCATTCAAGTAAAGACACTATCTTTATACCATCTTCTGTGCTACCGACCAACATTTCATCATTCGTTAAAACCATTTTGGGATGACTATCGCGAATCTGCTGTAAAACTCCTAATTCGCGACTAAATGTTTTGTTGGCATCCATTCTATCATTTACTTGAATATATAGCTTTTCATCTTGTTTGGTTGCAATAAAGTCTATTTCTTTATCTTCATACTTACCAATAAAAACTGTATAACCACGTCTTAAAAGCTCAAAATAAACAATATTTTCCAGAATCCGACCATTATCGGAAACTCGGTTTAAAATACGATACCGCAATCCATTATCAACAATATAGTATTTTTCCAAACTTCGTAAAAGTTCTTTTCCTTTAGCATCATAGCGTTGGACAGGATAAAAAATAAAAGCTTTTTCTAATAAGCCAATACAATCATTTACATAAGCATTATTTTTACTTTCGATACTCTTTTCACTATATAATGTGTTCGTAATACTGTTGACGCTGCTTATGTTGGCAATGTTATCAGCTAGAAAATGGATGATTTTTTCAATTACTTGGGTATTTGTATTCTTAGCTCTAGAAGCTACATCTTTTACCAAAACCGTATTATATATACCATCAAGAACTTCATAAGACTGTCTTTCGCTAAAATCAAAATCTTTTAACGATGGCATTCCGCCAAATTTAATATATAAGGCAAATTTGCGTTCCATTGACATATCATTAGGAAATTTATGAAACGTCAAAAATTCCTTAAAAGATAAAGGAAGCATTTTTATTTCGACATATCTTCCTGATAAGAAAGTAGCCAATTCTGAAGAAAGCATATAAGCATTTGAACCGGTTAAATATAAATCAGCATTCTTTCGCAAACGCAGAGATGCAACAGCTTTTTCCCATTCAGGTATTTTTTGCACTTCATCAAGCATAATATAAGTCATTTTATCTTTATTTGCTTTTAGGCGGCTATCAATCATATCGTGCAAAGTTTTTGCATCGGAAATTTGCTCATCACCCATTTCTTCAAAATTCAGGTGAATAATTTGTTCTTCCGTGATTCCCTGTTCTTTCAATTTCAAGGCAAAGCTATCTAATATTCTAGATTTTCCGCATCGTCTAATACCTGTAATGACCTTGATAATATCCTTATCTTTCCAAGACATTAACTTATTTAAATATAATGGTCTATCTATCATAGCAAATCTCCTTTGTTATCAATATATATAAAAAACTTCTATATTTCAATAAGTTTTTTAGAAATTTATAAAAAAG
>CASFNB010000002.1 GCA_949295915.1 uncultured Pseudomonadota bacterium
TTAGATTCCACGCAAAGGCTGAAATTAGAGAGTTATTTTAAGGAAAATCCAACGATTAAAATACTTTATGACATCACGCAAGAACTGATGAATTTGATGAATGAAAAGAAGTGTAAATTTAAGGATTGCAAACAGAGGTTAATTCCAAAACTGTTGAAATTTATAGAATTACTCAAGAATTGCGGTTTTGAATTATTCCGGAAACTCGGAAGAACGATAGAATTTTGGCAGGAAGAAATCGGAAGAATGTTTAGGTTTACTCGGAGTAACGGCATTACCGAAGGTTTCCATCGAAAAATGAAACTTATTCAACGGCGAGCGTACGGTTTTAGAAATTTTGAAAACTATCGCTTGCGTGTTCGAATTTTATGTGCTTAATTTATTTTAATTTGGTGTTTTGATTATGATACTTTTTTGCTTTATGTGCTTAATTTATTTTAATTTGGTGTTTTGATTATGATACTTTTTTGCAACTTGCCCCATACTTTGACGATGAACCTACTTTTTTGCAACTTGCCCCATACTTTGACGATGAACCTTTGCAACTTGCCCCATACTTTGACGATGAACCTCGTTTTTACTAAAATGGCGGAGAGGCAGAGATTCGAACTCTGGGTGGGGTCGCCCCCACGACGGTTTTCAAGACCGCTGCATTAAACCGCTCTGCCACCTCTCCAATGTTTTTGCGATTTCTGAAAGACTTTTTACTCAAAAGAATGTAAAAGGTCAAGACTTTTTTTTACATTTTTCAAAAAAAATATTTACATACCAATATCTTTAAGAAAACAAATTTTTAATATTTAAATTAAGGTTTTCTAAAACAATCAAGTTTAATATCTAAAAAACAAAAAAAGTTTTATCTGAGGTTAAATATGCGTTTTTCAGGACATATCATAGGTTTGTCTGCTTTATTGTTGTTCAGTACGGCGGCTTGCGCATCATCTGCACCGCAAGCACCGAAAGAATATTTAGAATGGCTGGATAACTTAAAACAAGAAATGGTCGAAAGAGGAATCTCTCACAAAACCATTGATAAGGTCTATGAAGATAATTATTACAAACCCAATCCTCAAATTGTGAAAATCGATCGAAAACAAGCAGAGTTTGCTTTAACATCAACGGCTTATCTCAACCGTGTGGTAAATAAAAAAAGAGTTGAAACCGCACAAAAAAAATATAAAGAACTTTACCCGATTTTAAAACCGATTTCCGATAAATATGGGGTGCAGCCGCATTATATTATTGCGTTTTGGGGCGTTGAAACCAATTTTGGGCAAAATTTCGGCGGTTATGATGTGATTGAGGCTTTAACAACCTTAAGCTATGACCAAAGAAGACCCAAGTTTTTCAAAGAAGAATTGTATCAAGCCTTGAAAATTATTGATACATGGAACATTGACCATACCAAAATGCAAGGCTCATGGGCAGGGGCAATGGGAAATTTTCAGTTTATGCCTTCAACATTTAATGCCTACGCCGTAGATTATAATAATGATAATACGATAGATATTTGGTATTCTTTTGAGGATGCAGCCGCCTCAGCAGCAAACTATTTGTCAAAAATCGGTTGGAAAAACAATCAAGAATGGGGGCAAAGAGTTACATTGCCATGGAACTTTGATTTCAAAAACAGCGGACGCAAAAATATTAAAACGGTCAAAGAATGGAAAAAAATGGGCATAAAACCGCTAAATGGGCAAAAATTGCCTGCAGAAGACATAAAAGCAGCCATAATTGTTCCCGAGGGCAAAAAAGGAAATGCGTATCTTGTTTTTAATAACTTCAACAAGATAATGATTTGGAATCGTTCCGAAAACTATGCTTTGGCAATTGGCTTATTGGCTGATTATATCCGCAGCGGAAATACATGGCAACCGGTCAAAGAAAATCCGGCAGTTCGGCTAAAAACGGATGATATCTTACAAATTCAAAGTTTTATAAACAAACTGGGTTGGTTTGATAAAAAACTTGAAGAAGACGGTATGCTGGGAGCTCAAACCAGAGAAGCCATTAAACAAGTGCAAGAGAAAGCGCAAATGCCGCAAGACGGCTATCCTGATGCCGTATTGATAGAAAGAATCAAACAATATAATCCGGAAGTTGGTTTTGCGATTCCCGTACCACCGAAAAAATTACACAAGCAACAGTAAAGCTTCTTTACGAAAGCTAAAAATCAGTTTAGATTAAACCCAAATTTATTTGAGAAAAGAATAGGAAAATTATGAAACTACAAAAAAGCAAATTATTTATCGTTTTATCTTGTGCAACAATGTTTTTGACATCATGCGCCAGTGATAAGCTTGATTTATATTCGCAATCGGCAGCAATCAGCGGTAAAGGCGGCACATATAAGGTAGGAAAACCTTATCAAATCAGCGGCAAATGGTATTATCCTGAAGAAGATTATGATTATGTCGAAACCGGCACCGCATCTTGGTACGGCAAAGATTTTCATGCCAAATATACCGCAAACGGCGAAATTTATGATATGAATACATTGACGGCAGCGCACAGAACCTTGCCTTTACCTTCTATTGTACGTGTAACCAACTTGGAAAACGGACGCTCACTGGTCTTACGCGTGAACGACCGAGGTCCGTTTGCTAAAAACCGAATCATCGATGTTTCTAAACGAGCTTCTCAGTTGCTCGGCTTTCAAACTCAAGGCACGGCCAAAGTAAAAGTTGAAATTATGGCAGAAGAAAGTAAAGCCTTAAAAGCGGCTTTAACCGGGCAAAAGACAACAAGTTACGCATCGGCAAGTCCAAAATCCAATACCGGAAAGATTATCACCATTCCCAAGAAGGTCAGTGCATATGAAAATTATACGCCGAATGTCGTAAACAGCGGCGGATATTATGTCCAAGCCGGTTCATTTTCAAACATGAATATGGCCGAAAACTTAAAAAATCAGTTGCGAAAATACGGACAAATTAAAATTATGCCGGCTGATGTCAACGGCAATACTTTTTATCGTGTTCGTGTCGGCCCGTTCAGTGAACAATCTGCCGCAGATACGGCTTTGGCAAGAATCCGCAATGCCGGTTTGATTGATGCCAAATTGATTAGCGAATAATATAAAAAGATAAGGAATTTTAGAATGTTATCAAAAAGCAAGTTATATCTTTCAACCTTAATTGTTTCAGGAGCCATTTTGGGTAATGTTTCTTTTGCGCAAGCCATTGAGACCAAAGCCAAAAACTTGATTTTGATGGATTATGAAACCGGAGAATATTTATACGAGAAAGATGCCCAAAAAATGATTCCGCCGGCATCAATGAGTAAATTGATGACGGTTTACATCATTTTTTCCAAGCTCAAAGACGGCTCTCTGAGCGAAGATGATGTTTTCACGGTGAGTGAGAATGCTTGGCGCAAAGGCGGAGCCGCCAGCGGTAGCTCTACGATGTTTTTAAATGTAAAAGAAAAAGTCCGTGTCGGAGATTTGATTCAAGGAATCATAATTCAATCAGGAAATGATGCCTGTATCGTTGCCGCCGAAAACATAGCCGGTTCGGAAGAAGATTTTGCCCGCATGATGAACGATACGGCTAAACGATTGGGAATGAATAATACCTCTTTTGCCAATTCAACCGGTTGGCCGCACCCCGACCAGAGAATGTCGGTTGAAGACTTGGCAAAGTTGGCCCGCATCATCATCAGGGATTTTCCTGAATATTATCATCTTTTTTCCGAGCGGAACTATACGCATAACAACATCAGACAAGGCAATCGCAATCCGTTATTATACAGCATGCCCGAGGCAGATGGCTTGAAAACCGGACATACAGAAGAAGCCGGTTTTTGTTTAACCGGTTCAGCCAAAAGAGGCGACAGACGTTTAATCAGCGTTATGAGTGGTTTATCATCCAATAAAGAGCGTTCGGAAGAAGCCGAAAAAATTATGAACTGGGGCTTTAGAGAATTTGATAACTACAAGATTTTGAAGCAAGGTCAAAAAGTGGCAGAAGTTCCTGTTTGGTTCGGCGAAGCAAAGAGTGTTGATTTGTTGGTTAATCAAGATGTTGTGACAACCATCAAAAAAAGCAAAGCCTCTAAAGTAAAAATGACCGCCGTCTATGACAAACCGGTAAAAGCTCCGATTGCACAAGGGGACAAATTGGGTTTTGTTCGTGTTGAGATCCCCGGACGTAACACGGTCGAAGTTCCGTTGATTGCTTCACAAGATGTCAAAAAGTTAGGCTGGTTTGGGAAAATTATGGAAAATATCAAATATTTATTGTTTGGAGCAGAATAATGGCACAAAAAGGGCTTTTTATCACCTTTGAAGGTGGAGAAGGGACCGGAAAGTCAACCCAACTTAAGCTATTGGCAGATTTTTTGGCGCAACGGAATATTCCGGTAATAACAACTAAAGAACCGGGCGGTACCGAAGTTGGACAGGAATTGCGCCGCATTTTGGTAACCGGAGACAAAGATAAAATGGATGCCGTGGCAGAGGCTTTGCTATACTATGCTGACAGAAGAATCCACATGACCAAAAAAGTATGGCCGGCATTGGAAGAAGGAAAATGGGTCTTGAGTGACAGATTTGCCGATTCTACGGTTGCTTATCAATATTATGGTTATAATAAAAGAGTTCCTTACCAAACTTTGGAAAATTTGTATAAATTAGCCGTCGGTGATTTTAAGCCCGATTTGACGATTTTATTAGACATCAATCCCGAAATCGGTTTGGCACGTTCTCTTGCCAAAGCCGGACATATGGCGGTGAAAGAAACCAGACATGAAAGCAGAGCTCTGGAATTTCATAATAATTTGCGCAACGGCTATTTAGAAATGGCACAAAAGGAACCGGAGCGCTTTGTCGTATTGAATGCCGATAAAACGATAGAAGATTTGCATCAAGAAATTGTCAAAACAGTTACGGAAAGGTTTAAGTTGGACTAATGGGGCAAAGCGATACATTCGATTTAATTCCGCGCAAAAACGGCTATCTTTTGGGTTTTGAGAAAGAAGAGCAATTCTTGCTGGAGGCATGGAAGAACAAAACTTTGCACAATTCATGGCTGTTTTCGGGAATCGAAGGTATCGGCAAAGCCACTTTGGCTTACAAATTTGCACGTTTTGTTTTATATGCCGATTATGCTAAAAAAGATTCATATACTTCGCTGAATATCCCTGAAGATTCCGGAGTGTTTAATTTGGTATCAAACAATTCTCATCCCGATTTGAAAATCATTGAGAGAGATTATACCGATACGGATAAGAAGAAAGTTCTCAAAGCCATAAAAGACGGAGAACAATTAAGTGATGACGAGCTGAAAGGTTTGAAAAAATCGGCATTTATCCGCATTGATGACGTGCGCACCGTCAATGAGTTTTTAGCCAAATGCTCGGGAAATGACGGCTGGCGCGTGGTAATTATAGATAGTATAGATGATATGAACACCGCGAGTGCCAATGCCATTTTAAAAATATTGGAAGAGCCGCCGCACAAAACCTTAATGCTTTTGATAAGCCATAATCCCAATCGATTATTACCGACCATCAAGTCCCGATGTGCCAAACTCAATCTGCACCCGTTAGCAGAAAATGATGTTGCATCGTTGCTCAGAAGGTACCGACCGGAGTTGAATGAAAAAGAGGTTAAAGAACTGGCAGAATTGTCATCGGGAAGCATTGGTAAGGCAATTATGTATGCTGATAATGATGCCTTGAATGTCTATCAAAAATTGAGTAAGATTGTGTATGCCAAAGATAAATTTGTGCTTGGCGATGTGATAGATTTTTGCAATACGTATAGCGCTGATGATGAAAGCTATGATTTAGCGCAAGAATTGATTTTAAAATTTATTGCCGAAAATGTTTATCAAACTGCAAATTTGGAAGAGTTTGCCAAATCTTGGGATGAAACAATAAAAACATTCAGCGAAACCGCAAATCTGAACTTAGATAAACGCCAAGCATTGATGAATATAATCGTAAATTTGTGTAAAAGGATATAGAATGTTAGTCGATAGTCATTGTCATTTGAGTTATGACGATTTTGAAGAAGATTTTACCGAAATGATAGAGCGAGCCAAAGAAAACGGTGTTACGACAATACTTAATGCCGGCAACAATATTGGCGAAATTGCAGAGCAAATAGAACTATCGGAAAAATATCCGTTTATTTACACGGCAGTAGGTGTTCATCCTCATAATGCAAGTGAATACGAAAACATCAAAGCCGAAGATTTTATCAAGCAAACCGAACATAAAAAAATTGTTGCTATCGGGGAATGTGGTTTGGACTATTACTATGACTATTCGCCCAAAGATGTGCAGATAAAAGTTTTCAAAGAACAGATAAAAGCGGCGCAAGAAACAGGTTTACCGCTGATTATTCATACCCGCGATGCCGATGAAGACACCATTTCGGTTTTGGATGAAATGTATAAACAAAAGCCATTTACCGGAGAGCTGCATTGTTTTTCATCAGGTAAAGCTTTGGCAGACTATGCTTTGTCGATAGGTTTTTATCTATCGGCTTCGGGAATGATCACCTTTAATAAATCCGGTAAATTGCGAGATATTTTTGCAAAAGTTCCGGAAGACAGATTGTTGGTGGAAACAGATTCGCCGTTTTTAGCGCCTGTTCCGTTAAGAGGCAGAAGAAACGAGCCGGCATTTGTATTGCATACGGCTGAAAAATTAGCTCAAATCAGAGGTGTGAGTTTGGATAAAATTGCCGAAATCACTTCAGACAACTTTTTTAGATTGTTTAGAAAAGCCAGTGATAAAGGGAGATATGAGTTCTAATGGCTAAGGTAATTATTCTAGGTGCGGGAGCAGCTCCCGGAGTTCCGTCTTTAAGTTGCGGATGGGGAGATTGCAATGCAAGCAATATCAAAAACATTCGCACACGCACGGATACTTATGTTGAGATTGATGATACCAAATTTTTGATAGATACATCACCCGATATCAGACAACATCTGCTCAATAACGACATCAAACACTTGGATGCCGTATTATATACGCACGCGCATGCTGACCATTTGCACGGCATTGATGATTTGCGCGAAATTAACCGCATTCGTCTGCACGAAGCTTATCAGACTCAAGGAGAAATAGCGTATCATCATGGAAATTATAATTTTAACAGCTTAGATAAAATCGGCGATCTAAGTATTCATTGCTATGCAGATAAAGTCACGACCAAAGTCATTCGTAAAAGATTTTCATATTTGGTAGATACGCTGCTTTCTAAGAAAAAGAATGTTTTTTATACGCCGAGCTTTAAGTTTACGGAGGTAAAGAGCAATCATCCATTTTATATCAATAACGTAAAAATCACACCATTAAAACAAATGGGACATAATGTTCCTTCAATCGGCTATATATTTAATGACGGCGAATATGTCCATATATCAGACTTTAAAACGCTTCCGTCATCGGCTTTTAAGCAAATAAAAGTCCGCCCAAAATTGTTGGTAATACCACTGACAACACCGTTTGAGCAGAGAGGACATGCTGGTTTTGATATGGTGATGAAGGTCATAGAAAGAATCAATCCTGAAAAAGCAGTCATTAATCATATGGCAACCGAATGCGATTATGATGAAATAAATGAAAGAACGCCTGATTTTGTAACTCCGGCATTTGACGGAATGAAAATTGAATGGTAAGAAAGAAGAAAGGGAAATAATATGTTATGTATTTATCACGTCGCCGACCATGACGGTAAAGGTTCGGGAGGAATTGTTAAAAGTGTTTACCCTGAAATAGAATTTTTTGGTCTTAATCATGATATGGAAATCCCTTATGATGAAATACGTAAACATGATAAAATCATTGTCTGCGATATTGCTTTACCACTTGATTTTATGTTTGAACTAAGTGAAACCAAAGATTTTACATGGATTGACCACCATGTTTCCATTATTAATGAATATGAAGAAGCCGTTAAAAACGGCAAACCCGAAATTAAAGGTTTAAGAAGAGTAGGGACGGCAGCCATGTGTCTGACTTGGGAATATTTTTATCCCGATAAACCCTTGCCGGAAGGCATCAAACTTTTAGGCTTGAATGATTTGTTTATGTTGGAAGATGAGAGAGTGCGCCCGTTTGAATACGCCATTCAGTCAATGGGGGTGAATAAACCGCAAGATGAAATCTGGAAAAAGCTGATAAATAATGAAATTGATATTGCAGAAACGGTAGAGAAAGGCAAAGCCATTTTGTCATGGATAAAGGTTAGAAACTATCGTTTGGTTCGCTGCATTGCTTTTGAAAGTCAATATATGGGTTTGCGCTGCATCTGTGCTAACATGCCGCAGGGATACTCTGAGTTTTTTGATTCTATTGAAAATATCAAAGATTATGACGTCATGGTCAATTTCTATATGAACAAGAAAAATCAGTGGAATTTATCTTTTTATACGGCCAAAGATAATGTTGATGTTTCAAAGGTTGCCATGAGTTTTGGCGGCGGCGGACACCAAAAAGCAGCCGGCGCATCAAAACTCGAAAAATTGCCGGAATTTTTGTTAAAAGGCAAGTTGTTACCGCAATATTAAAAAGCAAACGCCTCGATTGAGAACAATCGGGGCGTTTCTTTGGTTACTGTTTTTCAGAGCTGTTGTTCAAATTTTCGCAAATTTTCTTTTTGATTTCGCACATTTCCTTTCTGAGATTGAAATTTCGATCGGAAATATTTTTCAAAATAGCCAAAATATGAGCATAAGGCAACAGAATGTTTCCATTTTGAATAAGAGACAATGTAGATTCTTCCGCAAGCCAATTTTGAGGCAACAAGATATTAATCTTTGCCGATTGCAAAAAATCATCTTTAAGTTTTTCATGATCATAGAAATGTTGATAGATGATTTTTAAATCACTGGCTTCATGCTCAAAAGCACCGTATTCCGCCGCATTTTTCAACAAATATACAAAATTGAAACCGAGAGTCGGACTTTCGTTATAAAAATTTCGTACATCCGTATGAGCGTCAAAAAACAGTTTAGCCTCAAGAGCAGGTGTCAATTTCCCGTTTTTTTGCAAAAAATCAAGCAAATTTTGGGGATGCAAAATTGAGTCGTCAATCAAATGAGAAATATATTCATCATTTGATTTGTCTTTTTCAATTTGTTTCATAATGATACGGATATTAATTAGACATAATTTATTGTATTCATTACGAGTAATAAATATTTTAGAAAGGTCTGTCAAGAAAATAAAAAAAAGGCGTTGCTGAGAGACAACGCCTTTAAATTAAAGAATAAAGCTTATTTTCTGCACTTCATTAGCTCGCGTCCGTTTTGATCGCTTTCCAGGAAATTAACAATAACCTCAAGGGCTTTGTCATACCACTGACCACGGCCTTTGTACTTCCGAAGCTTATCGATTGCATCTTCAGCATTTTCGGATTTACATGCTGTTTCAAGCATATAGCCGACAAGTTCAAGGTACTCATCTTCGTATGTACCAAAGCCTAGGTTTTCAGCCAAAGGACGCTTGTTGTAGCCAACAACTTTTGTAGCAATCACTTTGGCAAAAGGCGGTACGTTTTTAGTGATGTTGGCATTCATACCAATCATGGCACCGGCACCGATTTTGCTAAACTGATGCGCAACTGTCTGCATACCGAGATTTGCACCTTTACCAACTTCAACATGACCGGCAAGTGAAACTCCGGATGAAATAATGGTTGTAAAAGCTCGCGGACTATCGGGGATTTCGTTGCCCACAGCTATCAGGTCGTTGTGATTGATGGTCACTTTGTCCATGGAATATATGCCGTTCCCAATGATGGTTGCATCACCTTTGTCTGTTTTTTCACCAACATTAATGATGGTATTTTCGCCAAAGAAGTTGTTATCGCCGATTTTAAGACAACCTTCATAGTGATGATCGCCAATATCTTTGGGCCAGAACCCAATAATGCAACCTGGGAGAAATTCATTATTATCACCGATAAGTGTATTACCGCGCAACACGCAGTTGTCATGGATGATATTGTTTTTTCCGAGAACGACGCTTTTTTTGATGGTTACATTGTTCCCGATAATACAACCGTCGGGAATATCACATTCAATTGACACGTTATTTCCGATTTTAACATTTTTGCCGACAGTTATGCCAAATCCGAGATGACAGCAATTTTTTATCACAACATTAGCTCCGATTTTAACGTTATTTTCAATCTTGTTAAAATCGCCTAACTCAGCATAGATTATCCGGACATTATTCCCGATATTACAACAATTTCCGATGAGTGATTTTTCACCGATTTGGGAAGCATCCCCAATACTGTTAAAATTACCGATTGTTCCGTAAATTTTGGCATTTTTGTCGATAAAATTAAAATTTTTCATAATAAGAAGTTTTTAAAGTTAATAGTTATGTAAATAATTAGATTTTAAGAAAAAGATACTAAAAATAATTTTTTGCGTCAACAAGAAAAAAATCATCTTAAAAGGACGAAAAAAGTAAGAATTTTGCTTGAGAAATTTACAAATTGTTGTAAAATCGCAACGTTAAAAACAAAATAAAAAATAAATTTTTAATTGGAGAATTTTATAATGTCTAAAACTTTAGTTACTTCTGCATTACCGTATGTAAACGGCGTGCCGCATTTGGGCCATATGGTTGGCTGTTTGTTACCCTCAGATGTTTATGCGCGTTTCATGCGAATGATGGGTAACGAGGTTTTGTACATTGGCGGAACCGATGAACACGGCACACCGTCCGAAGTCGGAGCTGCCAAAGAAGGAATGCCCGTAGAAGAATATTGTAACGGCTATCACCAACGCCACAAAAAGACCTATGAAGACTTTGAACTTTCTTTTGATTGCTTCGGTCGTACCAGCTCTGATGCCAACAAAGAAATGGTTTATCACATTTTTGAAGCTCTAGATAAAAATGGTATGATTGAAGAAAAGACCATCAAACAAATCTATTCCATTGATGATGAGCGCTTTTTGCCGGATAGATACGTAACCGGTACTTGTCCTTATTGCGGCTATGATAAGGCTAGGGGTGACCAATGTGAAAACTGCACCAAAGTCTTGGAACCGACCGATTTGATTAACCCACGTTCAACCATTTCCGGCTCCACCAATTTGGAAGTGAGAGAAACCAAGCATTTATTCTTAAATCTGCCGAAAATTGAACCCAAATTGGCCGAATGGGTAAAAACAAGAGAACCTTATTGGCCGGAAATTGCTTATTCCATTGCTCAAAAATGGCTCAAAGAAGGTTTGCAGGAACGCTGCATTACTCGTGATTTGAAATGGGGCTTTCCAGTTAATAAACCGGGCTATGAAGACAAAGTTTTCTACGTTTGGTTTGATGCTCCGATTGGTTATATCGGCATAACCAAACAATGGGCAGATGCTAACGGGAAAGATTGGAAAGAATGGTGGTATGGCGCCAAAGATGTCGACTATGTTGAATTTATGGGCAAAGACAATGTTCCTTATCACTCCATTTCTTTTCCGGCTACTTTACTTGGAACAGGGGAGCCATGGACTTTTGTAAAAAATTTGAAAGGTTTTAGCTATTTGACCTATGAGGGCGGCAAGTTTTCAAAATCGGAAAAGCGCGGCATTTTTGCCGAAGACGCCGTCAAAGAATATCCTGCGGATTATTGGCGTTATTGGCTGATGGCAAACGCTCCGGAAAGCTCAGACAGTTCTTTCAGCTTTGATTTGTTTGCCGGAGTCGTCAATAAAGATTTAAACGGCGTTTTGGGCAACTTTGTTTCTAGAGTATTGAAAATGACTGCCTCTAAAATCGGCGAGGAAGTTCCCTCAGGCGGAGAAAATACCGAGCTTGAAACCGATTTGATTAAAACTTTGCAAGAGCATGTTAATGACTATTTTAAATATATGAATGAGTTAGAGTTCCGCAAAGCTACCAATGAATTGCGTGCTATCTGGGTTGAAGGCAACAACTACATTTCCGTTGCCGAACCTTGGACCGTGATTAAAGAAAATCCGGCTCGAGCTGCCGCTATTTTAAGAAACTGCATCAATTTGATTCGTATTTTTGCCATTTTGAGCGCACCGATTATGCCAAAAATAGCAGAAGATATGATGAATAAATTGGGCTTGAGCTTAAAAGACGTCGGTTCAATCAAAGATTTCAACGTCGCAAAAGAAATAAATGCTTTGCAAGCCGGATATAAATTCAGCGTTGGTGATGCCTTATTTGAAAGAATCACTCCGGAACGTGTTGAAGAGTTGAAACAAAAATACGGAAGTGCAAAATAATGAAAAAGAGGGAGAGAATAAGCGAGGGCTTGCGCCTCAGAGGTTGGGGAAAGTTTTTTCACGGACTTTTTCTGTTCATTACATTTCCCATCCGCAAACCGCTGATTTTTGTCCCGATTTTAATGTTCGGTTATTTGGCTCCTACCTTTATGGGAGCCAAGCCGACCGAAGTCCACTTGTGGTATTGGAATAAAATAAAAGCCAAATCTCAAAGCATTGGCTCAACCATTTCCGAAAAAACGCAAGAAATGATGCCAAATGTTGATAGTTTTAAAATATCTATGCCGACATTAAAATCAATCGGAGCAAACTCTAAGGAAGACAAAACTGAAGAATTGGCTGAAGCCCCAACACCGAACACACAAGAAATAAGACGTCAAATTTTTGAAAAATCAAAAGAAATTCCTAATACGGTAGATGCGTTGCGCACGGCACAGTTACAAGAAGAAAGAATGCGTCTGCGCCAAAAGACATCTTCACCAAGAGAAAATATGCGTTCTTTCAAAGAAGAAACACCAAAAAAATTGCCGTTAGTCTTTGTAAATAATAAAGAACAAATCAATGATACGGCAGAGGTAATCAATGCTAATGAATTGAAAATAAACGGAAAGACATATTTTTTACACGGCATATATGTTGATCCGAAGTCACCTAAAGGTTTAGAAGCTAAAAATTTCTTAAAATCCGTTATTGCTCAAAATATTATTCAGTGTCAGGTAAAAGCCTATACCTATCAAGGTGTCGGAACACTGATTTGCAGCGTAAACGGAGAAAACATCAACTGGCTACTGGTTAATCGCGGATATTCTAAAAACGTGGCCTTGGAAAAATAAGGATAAAAACATGTGGCAGCCGATATTTATGATTAGCGGATACTTTGTTAGTATTCTTGGATTATCAATGTTAATTCCGGCTGCCGTAGATATGTATTATACCAAACAAGATTGGTCTCCGTTTATAACCTCTGCAATCATATCCTTATTCATTGGGGTTTCTTTATATTTAGGAAACCGGACAAAAATAGAAAAAATATCCATAAGGCAAGGTTATCTGATAACAACTATTAGCTGGTTTGCTTTATCTTTACTTTCTGCTCTGCCGTTTATGTTGACGGAAACTACAACATATTGGGCCGATGCCATATTTGAAGCAACTTCAGGAATCACAACGACGGGAGCAACAATTTTAACCGATATTGAAAAATCATCTAAAGCCATTTTACTTTGGCGTTCGTTGCTCAATGCCTTGGGTGGTGTGGGTATTGTTATTTTTGCCGTTGCCTTGCTTCCGTTTTTGGGGATCGGCGGAATGCAAATTTTCCAACGCGAAAGTTCCGATTTGAATGAAAAACTCATGCCTAAAATCAGTTATATTGCTAAAAGAATCATTGTTGTTTACGTCATACTCTTAACTCTTACGTTTGGAGGCTTGATTCTTGCCGGAATGGGAAAATTTGATGCGCTCAATCATGCCATGTCAGCCGTTTCAACCGGAGGGTTTTCCACTAAAAATGCCTCGGTCGGCTACTTTAATAACATATGGGTGGAAATTGTCTTAATGCTGGGCATGATTGCCGGCTCTTTACCATTAACATGGTATTTAGTTGTATTGAAAAATAGAAACAACAATTCTTTTCGCAGCGCTCAGGTACCGTTTTTCTTAAAAACACTATGCTTTTATGTATTATTTACCACTTGTTGGTTAAGTTTTTCTAATTCAGATTACAACTTTTGGCAAGCATTAAGGGTTTCTGCTTTTAATGTTATTTCTATAACGACGGACACAGGTTTTGCTTCAACGGATTATATGAAGTGGGGGTTATTTGCTCAAACCATTTTCCTTATTTTTGCGGTTACCGGAGGGTGTTCCGGTTCAACATCTGGAGGGGTAAAATCGTTTCGTTGGCAGGTGATTTTTGCTTTTTTCAAAAAGTCTATTATCAACATGACGGAACCCAGCCGCATATTGCCGGTTAAGATTAAAAATATGAATGTTGATGACAAAGTTATCAACTCGGTATTTATTTTTGTTCTGGCGTTTGCATTCAGTATCGTTCTGTTAACAACCTTAGTAGCAATAACCGGTGTCGACTATACGACGGCTTTTAGTGCTATAATCGGTTGTATTACCAGTGCCGGACCTGGAGTAGGGAATATTGTCGGACCGGCAGGAACGTTTGCACCGTTATCAGATTTTGCCAAATATATTTGTGCCTTTGCTATGTTGCTGGGACGTTTGGAAGTTATGACCATTTTGGTTGTATTCACCAAAAATTTTTGGAGAAAATAAAATAAAAAAACTTCATAAATTATTATGAAGTTTTTTTATTTTAATTCAGCTCTTTCCTCAAAATATCCTCTGTCAGAAGCTGCTGTAGAATTTTATAATCATTACCATGTCCGTCATAATAGATATACAAGGGAATGCTGTTTCTGCCATAAGCTTCTAAGGCTTTGGATATTTCTTCATCATGGTTGGTCCAATCGGCCATAAACAAATGAATGTTCTTTTCCGCGACAATCTCACCGAAAGTTTCTGATTGCAGAGCCAATTTTTTATTAACCAAACAAGTGATGCACCATTTAGCGGTAAAATCGATAAAGACTTTTTGATTATCTTGAACCAAGGTTTCTACCTTTGCCGCATCAAACTTTTGCCAATTCATACGGCGGGGCATTTCTTGTGGCGTTCCTTGCAACTGATTGAACAGCACCCAAACCAACCAAACAACGGTTAAAAAGACCGGAATGGCAAAGATTTTTTTGAATATTTCCATCCATTTTCCCGGTTTGGGTAAAATTTTGTGTACGGCTTTGGGGTAAAATCCGGCCAGAGTGAAAGGTAAGGCATAGCCGATACTTAAAGCTAAAAAGACCGGATAGAAGATATAAAGCGGTTGCGAAAGCGTGTAACCGATGGCAATCCCCATAAACGGCGCTGTGCAGGGACTTGCTACCAAAACCGCAAAAAAGCCGGTAACAAAAGCATTGATTCGGCGTTTGGCAAAAGAAATGCGCCCGACTTTGTTGGCAAACGGATTGTTGACGTTAACCACGTCTAACAACATCAAAAAGATGATGCTGAAAACCACAATCATGATAGCCACAAAAATCGGTGATTGAAGCTGAAAGCCCCAGCCGATTTCTTCTCCGGTATGACGGAACCATAATAACAGCGTTGCCATCAGCATAAAAGAAGAAACCACGCCGGCAAAGTAGATTAATGCCTCAATCCGACATTTGATTTTATTATAAGTTCCTTGAGCCAAAGAAACGGCTTTTAATGTCAGAATCGGGAACACGCAAGGCATGAAGTTCAAAATTAAGCCGCCCAAAAAAGCCATGAGCATAACCCCCAAGAAGCTTTGATCTTCTATGTCAGTTTTATGCTCTTGAAACATTTTTTGCGAAGCCATAGACATTTCGGCAAAATCTTGAGAAACGAGCATATCTTTTGGGGTGACCGGAAGCGTGAAACTAAAGTCAAATTTTTCGGGAATGCACTCGTCTTTGCAAGCAAGCCAGCTGACTTGTCCCCTGAAGTTTAATCGACCGATGGCTGCGTGATAGGGTTTGATTGAAGTGCGATAGTAAGCTGTTTTATCATAGCCATATTGAACAATACCTTCGGTTTCAAAGCGTTGGAAACGGCTCCATTCAACGGGGCCTAACTCGAACCAAGCTGGAAGTTGCCATTCAACAGTGGTAGGAATTCCAATATCTCCGGGGTTTTGCGCAAAAATGTGCCAACCGTTTTTCATTTCAAATTTAACGATAACGTCTAAATTTTGGCGAGGGTTAATTTCATCAAAACCGGTCAACAGAGTGGCTTTTACCTTATCTGTTTCGTAGTGTTGCATAAAAGCTTTACCGTCTTCGGCATAAGACAAAGTAAAGAACAGAAGCGCTAAAAACAGGTAATTTTTGAACTTCATCGGCATTATTCTTTCGGTGCGCGTTGAGCAATTACAAAGTTATAATATGCGGTGATAACGACACTGCAGGCTTTGATAAAGCATAAAACACCCAAGATGATGGCAATGGGCAAAAATGCTGACGGAAGCACACACAAGATGATCATACCGACCAAGGTTTCAAAACCTTGAGCGAAACCGCCGAGATAGAATGGTGATTTGGTAATTTCTAACTTTTGGCGGGAGTTGTTTTTATAAGCGACAATAGCGTATGCCAACATAGCGCAGGCAGAAGAGGTGAAAGCAAACAACAAAAAGCTTGCAGCAACGGCATTTTCATACGGATTTGCCAGAGCAAAACCAAAAATCAGACCGGCATAGAAAACATAATCCAATGTGGCATCTAAGAAAATGCCGAACTCGGTTACTTTGGTATGACGAGCCAAAGCACCGTCCAAAGCATCAAACAAGCGGTTTAACAAAATGCAGATTAAAGCAATACCAAAGCTTGACATAGCCAAAAAGTTGATTGCCAATAAACCGATAATAAAGCCCAAAATACTAATCATATTGGCAGAAATGCCTAATTTATGAAGATATTTGGCGGCAACGGAGATTAAGGAACAACTCTTATCAACCGCTGTTTGGCAAAGTTTTGCACATTCACGGTTAAATTTTTGCAATTTGGGATTATCTAATTTTGCTTTGGCTTGTTTTGCCATTGATTTTAATTTGTTTAACATTATACTAACCTTTCTAACAATGTTTTAATTGCACTTATCATAAAATAAATTTAAATTAATTGAAATATTTAATTCTGACGGGTGTAAATAAGTATGAAACTTTTTACCTTTTTTGTTTTTTTGATTGCTCTTATCTCGGGAGTTTTGTTTGTTAAGCAAGACAAAGCCGAATATCAGACTTTGCGGGGGTATATTTTCGGAACCTATTATGTGGTGAAGGTTCGCACCTCTGATCCAATCAAAGATTTTTCCGCTATGGTTGATGCCGAGTTTAATAAAATTAATGCACATCTTTCGGTTTTTGAAAAAAATTCGGAACTTAATAGATTCAATTTAACCACAGCATATCAAAAACAAAAAGTTTCCACAGAATTGTATTTGTTACTTGAAGCATCACAACAAGTTTATCAGCAAAGCAACGGAATGTTTGACCCAACTGTCGGACCGTTAATTGAACTTTGGGGCTTTGGTGTGAATAAAGAACATAAAGTACCTGATAATGAGCAAATTCAAAAAACTTTAGCTTCTGTCGGCTTTGATAAAATAAAATTGCTTCCTAATCAAGAGGTGATGAAAACACAGCCGAATTTGACGCTTAATTTATCGGCCATTGCCAAAGGATATGCCGTTGATATGGTTGCAAAAGCTTTATTTGATAAAGGGTATAAAGACTTTTTGGTGGATATTGGCGGAGAAATATATGCTGCCGGCGCGCGTAATGAAAAAGAGCAGGGCTGGAATGTCGGTATTGCCGTTCCGGCAGAGAAAGAATATGAAAATTCTTTTGCCGTAACAATAAGCAATATGGCCGTGGCAACTTCGGGAAATTACCGCAACTTTTATTATATAAACGGCAAAAAATATGCTCATACAATCAACCCGAAAACCGGATATCCGGTCCGACATAATCTGCTTTCGGTCAGCGTTTTTGCGCCTGATTGCATGATGGCAGATGCTTATGCCACGGCTTTGATGTCCATGGGGGAAAAAGAAGGTTTGGCTTTTGCCGAAAAATATGACGTTCCTGCTATTATGTTTGTGGGAGGTAATCCTAAAACGGCCGAAATAGTTTATTCAACGGCAGCAAAAACTTTGGTGGAGAATTAAAAAAATAATGCAGAAAATCAAACACAAAGCAAAAATAGTTCAAGTTAATACAAATTCGGTTGAAGCAGAAATAGAAGTCAAATCAGCCTGTACTCAATGTGCTCTGCAAAATGCTTGTCAAATGCACGAAGTATCGCAACGCAAAGTCATCATTCCGCTTGAACGCGGTAGAACTTATCATAAAGGAGAGGTGGTAGAAGTCGCCATATCGCTTAATGAGGGAATGCTCGTAGCTTTTTATGCTTACATTTTGCCTTTGCTTTTGGTTTTGCTAACGCTCTTTATAAGCCTTATGAGCGGCACAAGCGAAATTATAAGTGGAATATGTAGTATAATTGTCTTGATTCCATATTATTTTGGAGTATTTTTGAAAAAGAATTTTTTTGCAAGAAAGCTTAACTTTAAAATTATCGACAAAGAATAAATCTGCCAAAAAAATAGAGTTTTTTACTATGGATATAATCGTTTCTGATGTTATAGCTTTGGGCTTAATCGCTTTTTTATCCGCTATGGTTTTATATTTTGTTTCACAAAAGTTCAAAGTGGAAGAAAATCCCAAAATTGATGAAATTGAACAGATTTTACCGGGAGCAAATTGCGGCGCCTGTGGAAAAGCCGGCTGTCATAATTTTGCCGAAGCTTGTGTTAAAGCCGATGCCGAAGGTTTTAAAAATTTATATTGTCCGGTCGGCGGTGCTTCGACCATGAAAAAAGTGGCAGATTCTTTGGGCTTTGATGTCGTTGAAAAAGAAGAAACGGTTGCCGTACTGAAATGTAACGGAACTTGCCGAAATGCACCGGCAAAGTTGGCTTACGACGCTCCTGTTTCTTGTCGTTTGGCAAATTTGATTTCGGTTGGTCAGAGCGGTTGCCCGAACGGTTGTTTGCGCCAAGGCGATTGCGTTAAAGCTTGTCCGTTCGGTGCACTTTCTATCAATCCGGAAACGGGAATTCCGCAAGTGGATGAAAATAAATGCACTTCTTGCGGAGCTTGCGTTAAAATGTGTCCGCGCGGCTTGTTTGAAATTCGTCCCAAAGGTAAAAACGGTCAACGAGTTTATGTGGCTTGCAGTAATACGCAAAAAGGATCAGTTGCTCGTAAAAATTGCAGTGTAGCTTGTATTGGTTGTATGAAATGCACCAAAATTTGCGATAAAATCAAAGTTGAAAATAATCTTTCTTATATTCCGACATCTGTTTCGGCTCAAGAGTTTGGAGCAGAATTGGTCAAAACTTGCCCAACCGGTGCTATTGTTATGACAGGTGTTGAAAAGGAGAATGCTCATGACTAAAACTTTTTCAATCGGCGGTATTCATCCGAACAAGCATAAAATCACCTCACAAAGCCCGATTGTTGATGCCGGCTTGCCGGAATATGTTTATATTCCGTTGAAGCAACATACCGGGGCACCGGCCAAAATTTTGGTTAATAAGGGAGATAAAGTAAAAGTCGGAACTTTGCTTGCCGATGCTGACGGTATTGTGTCTTCCGATATCCATTCTTCCGTTTCCGGTGAGATTGTTAAAATTGATGATGTGCAAGATGCTTTCGGTTATGATGAAAAAATGATTGTTATTAAAGTGGAAGGTGATGAGTTTGAGCCTTCTATCAATCAAAATCCCGACATAATCAAAGATATTCCGTTTTCTTCAGAAGAAATTATCCAAAAAATCAGGGAAGCCGGCATTGTCGGTATGGGCGGTGCAGGTTTTCCGACACCGGTTAAAACAAGCATCCCCGAAGGTAAAAAAGTTGATTGTTTGATAGTCAACGGTATTGAATGCGAACCTTGGCTGACGGCAGATGACAGATTGATGATTGAACATGCCGAAGAGATTGTTATCGGGGCAAAAATCTTAAATAAAGTTTTCGGCATTCAAAACGCCATTATCGCTATTGATGAAAATAAGTCCGAAGCCATAGAAATCGTACAAAATATAACCAGACGCTATGTCGGCGTTAATGTCCGCGTTTGCAAAACAAAATATCCGCAAGGCGGGGAAAAACAACTTGTTTCGGCAATTACGGGGCGCGAAGTGCCGTCCGGAAAATTACCGATTGATGCCGGTTATATCGTGCAAAACGTAGGAACCGTTTTTGCCGTTTATGAAGCCGTGATGAAAAACAAACCTCTGTTTGAACGTATTGTTACAGTGAGCGGTGATGAATGTGCCGAACCCAAAAATTTCCGAGTCAGAGTTGGTACTCCGGCTTCCTATTTAATTGAAAAATGCGGCGGTGTTCCTGATGAAACGGCAGAGATTATTTTTGGCGGACCGATGATGGGGCAAACCATTATTAATATTAATGCTCCTGTTACTAAATTGACTTCCGGTATCTTATTGTTATCAGAAAAAGAAACGCATCGTCCCGATATGATGGATTGCATTCGTTGCGGTAAATGCGTCGATGCTTGTCCGATGGGGCTTCGACCGTTTCTTATCGGAATCTGTTTGCGTAACAATATGATTGACGAACTTAAAAATATTCACGTTATGAATTGTATCGAATGTGGGTGTTGCGCTTATATTTGTCCGGCGCACATTCCTTTGCTCGATTTTTGCAAATTAAGCAAAATAGAAATAAGAAAAAAACAAAAAGGAAAGTAAAATGTTGAAAGTTGCAACTGCGCCTCATATGTTTTCACCGATTGATACGCAACGCCTGATGCTGGATGTGGTTATCGCGTTAATTCCGGCAGCAATAGTTGCCGTTTCCTTTTTCGGTTTGAATGCGTTGATTGTTATTCTTACTTCCGTAGCCGCTTGCGTTATGTGGGAATATTTGTTTGTGCGCTATTTGCTTAAACAAAAATCTACCATAAATAACTATTCAGCAATAATTACAGGTATGTTGCTTGCTTTTAATCTTCCTGCGACCATGCCGATTTGGATGGTATTTGTCGGTGCCTTTATGGCAATTGTGGTTGCAAAAATGGCATTTGGTGGTTTGGGAAAGAATATTTTTAATCCGGCATTGGTCGGACGTGTCTTTTTGTTCATTTCTTTTCCGGTACAAATGACAATGTGGATGAAACCAAATTGGCATGATTTCTTTAATGCAGACGTTCAAACGGCAGCAACAACTTTAGGCATTCTCAAACACTTAGACACATCATCTTCAGCCACTTCTTTAACTCATGAAGTGGAAGCCATCCACGATATTCCAAACTATTTGCAGATGTTTATCGGTTATACCGGCGGTTCTTTGGGTGAGGTTTCGGCTTTGGCTTTGCTTTTGGGCGGGGCATATCTTTTGTATCGTCGTGTTATTACATGGCATATACCTTTCTACTATTTAGCAACCATGTTTATTTTAACCTCAATTATGTGGCTCTTTACCGATAATGTACGCTATGAACCTCTGACGCATTTATTATCCGGAGGTTTAATGCTCGGCGCCATTTTTATGGCAACGGATTATACCACGTCTCCAATGTCTATTAAAGGAAAGATCATTTTTGCCATCGGTTGCGGTTTACTCACCTTCATCATTCGTTTTTACAGTGCTTATCCCGAAGGTGTATCTTTTGCCATTTTAATTATGAACGCTTTCGTGCCTTTAATTGATAAGTTCTTTTATCCGCGCGTTTACGGAACGGGGAGAAAGTAAAATGACAAAACCCATTAAATCTAGTGCTTTTAACATGGCATTGGTACTTGTTTCTGTTGCCGTTTTTTCTGCTTTGATTATCGGAAGCGTGTATCAGTTAACGCTGAAGCCGATTAAGCAGGCTAAAAGCAATCGCGAACTTGAGGCAATCCGCGAAGTCGTCTATGGTGATTTTTCCAATAATCCCTATGAAGAACGTCATGAAATTTCGGTTTCTCACGGCAAAGGAAAAGTTGTGTTATTTCCGGCTCGAGATGAAAACGGCAAGATTACTTCCGTGGCTATTAAAACCTACAGCAAAAACGGTTTCGGAGGCAGAATAGAAATGATGCTCGGCTTGCTTGTGGATGGAACAATTAATAAATATAAAATTATTGAACAAAAAGAAACTCCGGGCTTAGGTACAAAAATTACCGAAAGTCGGTTTAGTGATCAATTCCATGGGATGAATCCGGGGAAACAGGTCTTTAAGGTAAAACAAGACGGAGGAGATATTGATGCCGTTACCGCGGCAACCATTAGCTCTCGTGCCGTGGTCGATGCCATTAATCGCGGTTATAAAGCCTTAAATAAACTCAGTATGGGGAAATAACATGAATAACACCAGTTATGAAAATTTGACACGCGGTATTATCAGAGAGAACCCGACTTTTGTCATGCTTTTGGGAATGTGTCCGACTTTGGGCGTGACAACTTCTTCCTTAAACGGATTGGGCATGGGAATAGCAACACTTTTTGTCTTAATACTTTCTAATTGCGCCATTTCTTTGGTAAAAGACCTCATACCAAATAAAGTTCGGATTCCTTGCTTTATTGTGATTGCCGCTACTTTTGTTACGGTTGTCGATTTGCTGATGGCGGCATATTTCCCGAATTTGCATGCCACACTCGGAATCTTCATTCCGCTTATTGTTGTCAACTGCTTAATTCTTGGTCGCGCTGAGGCTTTTGCATCTAAAAATACGGTTTTTCAGTCAGCTCTCGATGCCTTGGGCATGGGAATTGGTTTTACTTTGGCTTTGACTTTATTAGGGTTGATTCGAGAACTGCTCGGTTCCGGTTCGGCATTTGGTTACAGTTTTGTGGAAGAGGGGACAGAGACCATGCTGATGTTTATTATGCCGCCCGGAGCATTTTTGGCATTGGCCGGTTTGATTGTATTGGTTAATCAACTGAGAGGAGCCGATAAATGAGTTATTTGATGATTTTTATTACGGCAATTTTCGTAAACAACATTGTCTTATCTCAGTTTTTAGGAATTTGTCCGTTTTTAGGTGTTTCTAAAAAGATATCTACTGCCGCCGGTATGGGAGGCGCCGTGATGTTTGTTATGGTTTTATCAACCATCGTTACCTATCTGGTTTATCATGGAATTTTACTTCCTTATAATTTAACTTTTATGATAACGGTTGTGTTCATTTTGGTAATCGCGTCTTTGGTGCAAATGGTGGAAATCATTTTGAAGAAAATGTCACCGACTTTGTATCAAGCCTTGGGAATCTTTTTGCCGCTTATCACCACAAACTGCACGGTTTTGGGCGTGTCTTTGTTGGTAGTTCAAAAAGATTTTGATTTGGCTCACGGCGTTTGCTTTGCCTTAGCCAACTCAATGGGGTTTACTTTGGCCATTATCTTGTTTGCCGGTTTGCGTGAAAGACTAGCTTTTGTTGCCTTGCCTAAAGCCGTGCAAGGTGCGCCGATAGCCTTAATTACGGCGGGGTTGCTATCCATGGCGTTTATGGGATTTTCAGGTATCGGAAATTGATATTAAAAAAGGTTTGAGATATTTTCTCAAACCTTTTTCTTTCATATGTTTATTAGAATTTCCATTCATTTAAAATGGTATTTCTGGGAACAAAAACAGCATTCGGAGCCGGAAGGACACAACCTATTTGTGCATTATAAATAAAATTTTTTTCTCCTTTCTCTACTGCCATACGGATATGAGAAGAATTTTTTGACTTTTTCAGCGCTTTAGAAACTGTAATTTTATCTTCTTTGGCATAAACATTAATGCTTTTCAGACATTTCACCTTTCCATCAAACTTAAAATCAACAACATCCAGATTCAAAGCCATAAAACTTTCAGGTTGATTTTGTATAAATGCCCGTACCGAATTTATATCTTTATTTGGAGATATGGCTTTAAAATCGAGTCCATCATTTGATACATAACATTCTACATCTTGCTGAATGGGAAAAAACTCATTTGCAATTTTTTCTTGTTCTTTTAGTTCAATTTGATATTCTCCATTTAAGGCTTGAATATATTTTTCTGTCAAAATGACCATTTCACCTTTATAAAACTCTGATATTTTCCGGGCTCTTTTGGAAAATAAAAATTTTTGATTTTTATATTTTTCTTTATCATACATAAAATCATCCGGAACTTTGAGCCATTTGTCATTAACGGCGCGATACCAAAGCTCATCATAAGGTTTTACATCAGCTAAGTAGATTCTTTTTATTTCCAATTTTTTGACTTTTTCACAACCGTCAATATAGAAATTGATATCGGCAAAATGTTCAACGAAAAAAAGATTTTCATCGATAATCCCTTGCAGAGCCTGACGAAAATTGTTGTAAATGAATTTTTTTTGTTTTTTTGTTCCGCGAAACAACGGAATTGAGAATAATACTTTCTTTTTCATAGCTAAAATAATTAAATAAACGTTTTATAATAAACATCATTTTGTCTAAAAAAGCAAGACTATTTTAGCAAATTTAAAATATTTTTTATAACATCACGAAACATATCCGGTGTTAAAACACCTGTATTTATATTGTATCTTGAGGTATGATAAGAATTAACCATAAGTAAATTATGTTTGTCTAATTTATGAACGGCATTGTGCGCAAATTTGAAGGCTGCTTTTTTATAACCCAAAACGCCCAAAACGGCATTATGAGCCACACCGCCGAGAGTGAGAATGATTTTTAAGCGTTTCATATCATTAATTTCGTCAATCAGAAATTTGCCGCAAGTTTTAACCTCATCGCCGGTAACAAGGTTCTTGGGCGGAGCGCAACGAACAGAATTGGTGATACGCACGTTAATCAGCTCAAAACCGTCATCTTTTCTTTTTTGGTAGTTTCCCTGAGCAAGTCCAAATTCTTTCAAAATCGGATAAAGAATATCACCGGCATAATCATTGGTGAAGGGGCGGGCGGTTTGATTGGCGCCGTTTAAGCCGGGGGCAAGCCCGACAATTAAAATTTCGGCATCTAAATTGCCAAAAGGAGGAACCGGACCATTATAATATGTCGGAAATTTCAAGCGATTATTCAGGCGATATTTGACCAAGCGCGGACATAAGTTGCAATCACTGTTGGGGCATATAAACGGCATATTCTTTCTCCTTTGTTTTTTATGGGCATATTATATATAAAAAACTTCAAAGTTAAATGTTTTTTTGTTAATGTTCAGCCAGGATGAATAACTAAAGAGAAGAGGGTATTATGCGAAAAAAATCGACTTATTTGGTTTTGCTGGCTGTTATTGCCATTGTGGTTGCTTTGGCCTATATTTTGAATATTGTCATGATTAAAAATATTGTTGCGGGCGTTGTTGCGAATATTCAAAGTCTTTGGATTTTGGCTTTGTCTGCCGCAGCTGCTTTTATTTTAACAGATAACAAGTATTATTGGTTTATGAATATTGCTTGTGGTGTTTTGGCTGCCGTCATTTTGCAGATTTTTGTTTATGGCGGAATGGTTACGTTTTGGGTCGTTTTATATAAAACTTTAGCCTTTTTAACCGTTGTTTATATTCTAAACTTGGCTAAGATACTGATTACGAGATAAATTTTGTTTTGTCTTTGAAAAAGCATATTGAAAAATATGCTTTTTTGTATAATTTGACAAAAAAAATGCTTGTATGAAGGTCTTTTTTGTGGTATAAGAGCCTTTCAGAAAACAATTATTAAATATATATATATGAAAAAATTAGCTTTTTCCGCAGTCTGCGGAGTATTGCTGTTTGTTATATTACTAGCAACAGCGTGTACAGACAATGATGTTAAAAACAATGTCTATGAGGACAAGGGTATAGTTTATGCCGTTGATCCTCTAGATGTTGAACTCTCCAAAATTGAGAAAGAAAATGAAAACATCTTCTCGATCAAAGGTGAGGAAATGACTGAAGAAACGGATGAAGGTATTATCCGCCATTGTCCGGTAAAATTTGCTAATGATAAGACAGGAGAAGTAAAAGACACTGTCTTTATTATTGAAGAAAAATATTAAAAAAGAAAAGCGCATTTGAGCTTAAGGAAGTTCACTTGCGCTTTTAGTTTTAAATTGTTCTTAGTATAATCTTAAATAAATTTACGCAGTGCTTATTAATATTTGACAAAACAATCAACTCTTTGATTTTGCATATTTATATAGAGAAGTGCTCTTTTATCTTTCACACAATTTGTCGCATAATATATATTATGTTAAATTAGGGAGTATTATAAAAAGGAAAAAGAAGAAAAGCCACCATTTATTCACGCAGCAAATTCTCATTTATTTGGTCGCACAGAACGAGCTGAATGATTTTCTTCGTATAAATATCAATCTTAGCGTTTCTGACAGCACATATTTTATATTGCGGCGGCAATCAGATTTTGAGTATATTCTTGTTTGGGATGATTGAATATTTCTTCGCGGCTTCCAAGTTCGACAATCTTACCGTCTTTCATAACGGCAATTTTATCAGACATGGTTTTGATGGCGTTCATATCATGTGAGATAAAAATGTATGTCAAATGTCTTTCTTGTTGTATCTTTTGTAAAAGTTTTAAGACTTGCGCTTGAATGGTAACATCTAATGCTGATGTCGGCTCATCTAAAATCAATAACTGCGGCTTTAGTATCAAGGCTCTGGCAATGGCAATTCTTTGTTTTTGGCCACCGGAAAATTCGTGTGGATATTTATTCAAATCAGTTTCTTTTAAGCCTACTTCTTTCAATACCTCAACAACTCGATTACGCTTTTCTTGAGGGCTTAGTTTTGGGTGGTGAATATCTAGCCCTTCTTTTACGATTTCTTCAATATTCATTCGCGGATTCAATGAATTATACGGATCTTGAAAGACAATTTGCACAAAAGCTCTTTGTTGTGAAGATATGTCGCTAATATTTTGATTATTAATAAAAATATCTCCGATATATTTATTTAATCCGACGATTGCTTGCCCAAGAGTTGATTTGCCTGAACCTGATTCTCCGACTATGCCTAAGGTTTGTCCTGCTTTTAGCTTTAACGATATATCATTTACCGCCTTAACATACTCCGTACATTTACCCCAAAAGTTTTTCTTTAATGGATACCAAACCTTAAGATGTTCTATTTTAAGAATATTGTTGTCTGATTCTTTATTATTAATATTCAATAAACTGCGCGATTCAATTAAAGTTTTAGTATAACTATTTTGAGGAGCATTAAATATATCATCAACAGCTCCGGTTTCGACAATTTTTCCGTCTTTCATCACACAAACGCGATCGGCAATCTTCTTTATCACTTGTAAATCATGGCTGATGAAGATGATAGACATGTTGAGTTTTTGTTTTAAATTTATCAGCAATTCAATGATTTGCTTTTGAATCGTTACATCTAAAGCGGTTGTAGGTTCATCTGCAATCAAAATATCGGGATGATTTGCGATAGCCATGGCTATCATCACGCGTTGACGTTGCCCGCCGGACAACTCATGCGGAAATGCTTTTAATCTTTGTCTGGCATTTTTGATGCCTACGGTAATAAGAAGCTTTAACGCTTTTTGCATCGCAATTTTTTTACTAACGCCTTGATGTATCATAATTGTTTCAGCAATTTGTTTGCCAATTTTGTGTAACGGATTAAGAGAAGACATCGGCTCTTGAAAAATGAAGCCTATTTTTCCGCCGCGAATTTGTCTTAGCTCATCTTCTTTAGAATTTAAGAGCTCTTGCCCGTTGAATTTTATGGAAGATTCTTTTGTGTGAAAAGCCTTTGGATACGGTAGTAAGCCCAAAACAGACAGTGCAGTTACAGATTTTCCCGAGCCGGATTCACCAACTATGCCCAACACCTCACCCGCGTTCAGCTTAAAAGAAATATCTCTAACGGCCTGAAAAACATCCCCATTTTTCTTATGAAAGCCTATAGATAAATGTTCAACACTCAATATCGACATTAGTTGTTCTTTCTGGTATCGAAGGCATCACGCACGCCCTCTCCTATAAAAATGAGCAAACTCAATAGCATGGATAAAACAATGAAGATGGTTATACCAATCCACGGGGCTTGTAAGTTATCTTTGCCTTGTCTGACCAAATCGCCCAAAGAAGGATATTCTGCCGGCAAGCCTAAGCCCAAAAAATCTAGTGCGGTCAAAGCGGTAATGCCTTCTGCTAACAAAAACGGAACAAATGTTATGGTTGCAATTACGGCATTGGGTAAAATATGTCTGAACATGATGCGAAAATTGCTCGCACCCATGGCTCTGGCGGCTTTCACATATTCCATATTGCGGGTACGTAAAAATTCGGCTCTCACTAACCCCGTCAGGCTCAGCCAAGAAAAGGCAATTAAAATTATCAGTAAAGACCAAAAACTCGGCGTAAAAATGCTGGCGATAATAATGATGATAAAAAGTTGCGGTAAGGTTTCCCATATTTCCATAACTCTTTGAAAAATCAAATCTATTTTACCTCCAAAATAACCTTGAATGGCTCCGGTTATGATGCCGATAATGGAAGATATAAGAGTAAGTAAAAAAGAAAAAATAACCGATAATCTGAAACCATACAAAATTCGCGCAACAATATCCCTTCCCTCATCATCGGTTCCGAGCCAGTGTTTGGCGTCGGGAGCAGATGGTGTCGGAACATTAATATCATAATCTACCGTATTGAAAGAAAAAGGAATTATTGGCATAAGCATCCATCCGTTTTGCTCTATATTTTTGATTATAAACGGGTCTTTATAATCAGCCGGAGTTGGAAAATCGCCGCCGAAATCTTTATCCATATAGGTTTTAAAGATGGGAAAATAAAAATTATTTTGATACTTTAAAATTAAAGGTTTGTCATTGGCGATAAACTCGGACAGCAAAGAAATAACAAACAAAATCAAAAAGATATAAAACGAAATTAAAGCTCTTTTGTTCTTTTTAAAAGCTTTTATTTGCTCTGTATGTGCTTTAGAAAGACTGAAGTTCACTTATTTTCTTCCTTTTTAGGGGGGGCTTTTTTATCATTTTCTTTAGAAACTTCTGTATCTTTCTTTTCTGTATCATTTGTCTTTTGGCTTAAAGGCTCGGTAACATCTTCCGCCTCCTCTTTAACCGGTTGTGTAATTGCAGGAGCCTTTTTAACTTCTTTGTTTTCTATAACTTCTTTCTTATTATTTTTTTCTTTAGTCACTGACTGAGAGCCAGCATCTTTTCTCATCGGTTTTTTCAGAAATTTTGAGGCGGATTGTTTCTTTTGCCATTCTTTATACCAAAGATCAAAATCTTTTTGAGCTTTGGTCATTTCTTCCGGCGCAATTGAAAAATCATGTAATTTTTTAAGAGCTTTTTTCTTTAAATTTTCATCAAATTTCAAATCAAATTCTTGGCATTTCTTTTTACGATATAAATATTGTGTTAAAATATCTGCGGTTGAACAACTTTCTGTTTTAACTTGAAATTCTTTTTTCAACGGATCAATAACAGCAGAATCTACAAAGCTTTTATTCATAAAATCATTAAAAAAGTCGGCATTATTATTTGGAATATCCATACCGTTTAGACCACTGATACCTTGAATAAAAATGACGGCATTTTTAGGAGAATTTTCTTTGTAAACTTTATCGACAAACTCTTGTAACTTTCCATACAAGCAGCGAACCTGCTGTAAATAGGCTTTTCTTTTATCATCGGCAGATATTTTTTTAACCCACGGCAAATCATTTTTATTAGCCCACTGATTTAAGGGTTTTATCTGACAAAATTCATCATAGATATAAGTATCATCCGGCAAATCAATTTTTACGAAATAAGCGGAATTGCCACTATCTTTTTCTAAATCTTCCGCAACCATATCTAAAACCTCTGCCGAATTTTTTATACCCATATTTTGATAAGATAAACCAATCATTGGGAGTTTATCGACCTCGGCAAAAGGTCGGATGGATTTGTAGAGCAAAGAAAAATCATTAAACAATCCAGTGCTTTCGAGCCATTGAGCTAATATAACCTCAACTTTTTGAAGTGTGGATATATTCATATTGTCAAAATCAATCGGTGTGGAATTTCTTTCTACACAACGCTGAACCGACATTTCATTATTAATTTTACAAAGATCGATTCCCGATGATTGATACGCATTTATATTAAATTTAGCTTTTTTAAAGCTATCATACAAACTGCTTTCTTTTAAATATGTCTCTTTTTTGTTGAGCCGATTAAAAATCCAAAAACTTTCTGGATATACGTTTTTCAGAATATAATCATCTTCTTTTTTCAGACTGTTAGCATTCAACACGTGAGCAAAGTTTCTGGAGGCATTGTCATACATAACATAGGCTTGCGGATAAAAGGAAAAACCGTTTTTCATATAAAATCCTAACATAATATCTTTTGTTTTCTGAATTTCTGATAATTCTGAGGATTTTTGTTGCAGATCATTTTGCAGCTTATCCAGATATGCGTAAGAACTTAAACCTTGCAAACCGATATAGATAAATTTTTTACCGGGTTGAATTTTAGCATTAAGCACATCTTCTTTTATGATATTAAATTTTTGGTGTTCGCCGTTATCTAACATTTGAACAAAAACAACGGAAATATTACAAATGATTAAGCAGACCAATAGGAAAAAAATGCTTAACTTAGAGGCAAAACAGACAAACAAAAACATAATCACGGCTATAACTAAAGCAGCAACAATATGAGAAACATAGGTTAACAACAGCCCTAAATCTTGAGAAATATAGGTAGCGGCTAAGCTAGCCAGCATGGTATTTTTATCAAAAGCGGCAAATTGGTTGAGCATGGCAATAACAAAATAGAAAGTCACGGCAGCAACCGCTAAATTTTGTAAAAATTTAAAAAACGAGAGACAATAAATTAAGATAATGGATAAGACAAGAATTCCTGCTAAAATGTACCATACTTCAGGCGTAAAAATTGAAAGAGAAGAAAACATATCATAGCTTCCGGCACCGATATATATCAAAAAGTTCAGACTAATAAGAGAAGCAATAATTAAAGCTTTTTCAATCCAATCAATTAAATAATTAAAAAGCTTTTCCATACGTTTATTTTTTGGTTTGGCTTCTTTTTTCAGTTTTTCTTGTCTTTGTTCCATTTGAGTTGTTGCAATGAAACTGTTTGGGGTATCATCAATAATTACGTCGTGCATTAATTTTTGCCTTTTCTTTAATATTCAATATACACTATAAATATAAAAGCACATGTTTTTATTCTTTTAAAGAAAAAGCCTTGAGATATATACAATCTCAAGGCTTTTAATTTTACTTCTGCAAGATTTATTATCTTGAATAGTATTCGATAACCAGGTTCGGCTCCATTTGAGCAGCATACGGAATATCAGCGAACTTAGGTACGAAAGAGTATTTAGCAGTCATTTTCTTAGAATCTACTTCCAAGTAACCGGGGAAATCTCTGTTACCGGATTCCAAAGCAGCAGCGACAATAGCCAAAGACTTAGATTTTTCACGGATTTCGATAACATCACCGGCTTTTACCATATAAGACGGAATGTTTACTCTTTTGCCGTTAACCAAGATATGACCATGGTTTACAAATTGGCGAGCAGCAAAAATTGTAGAAACAAATTTCGCTTTCCAAACCAAGTTATCTAAACGAGATTCCAAAATGCCGACAAAGTTTTCAGCAGCATCGCCGGATCTTCTGATAGCTTCTACATAATATTTATGAAATTGTTTTTCAGAAACATTACCATAGTAGAATTTCATTTTTTGTTTAGCGATTAATTGCTCACCATAGTCGGTTGGTTTTTTTCTTCTTTGACCATGTTGACCCGGAGCATATTCTCTTTTATCCAATGGAGATTTTGTGTTTCCCCACAAATTAACACCGAAACGACGGTCTAATTTCTTTTTTGCAGTAACAATACTTTTCATAAAAAAATCCTTTATATTTTGTTATTAGTTATTGTCCCGGTAGTTTTGGTTATTTTTCCAAACGGGGTGTTTTGCCCTCATTCCCGGAAGTATGTTGATAACTACACCAAAAATATCATAATTTCAAGAGATATTTTAAAAATGACTGGATTTTCTTATTAAATTTGCTATGATGTGTTCAAAACAAAAGATTATCAGGAGTTTCAATGTCTTACGATTTATTATTTCAACAAGCTCTCGCCGCTCATGAACAAGGTCATTTTGATGAAGCAGAACAAATTTATCGCCAAATTTTAGAAACCGCTCCGGAGAATCCCGATGTTTTAAATTTACTCGGGCTTGTTGCTCAGGCTAAAGGCGTTCACAATCAAGCGATTGAGCTTTTTTATAAAGCCATAAAGCAAGCACCGAAACATGCGCCTTTTTACTTTAATTTAGCTATTTCTTTGGCGGCTTCCGGACATGATGTCGAAGCTCTGGATAATTTACAAAAAGCATGTGATATAGAGCCGGATGAAAAAGAAATCTATAATCAACAAGGATTGGTTTTGCAAAAATTAAAACGTATAACCGAAGCTCAGCAAGCTTTTTTAAAAGCTTTACAACTGGATGAAAATTATGCCGAAGCCAAAACAAATTTGGCTCTGACTTATGCCGAATCAAATCCGGAAAAAGCTATTGCCTTTTTGCAGGAAATTGCCAATCAATTTTCTGAAGACGTTACTTGCAGGTATTATCTCTGCACCTTGTTTTTTGATAAGCAAGATTATGAAAATGCGCAAAAATATGCCATGCAGGCTCACAATTTAAATCCCTCTTCGGATGAGGTTTTGTTTATGCTCGGACTGCTTGCCTTGCAAAAACAAAATATTACTGATGCCAAAATGTATTTTCAATCAGCAACTGAACAAAACTCTTATAATATTGGGGCTTGGCTCAATTTGGCCAATTTGGAAACAAATGAAAAAGATTTTGACAACGCCGAGAAAATTTATAAAAAATTACTTGATATTGCACCCCAAAACTTTGATGTTCATTTGAATTATGCCAATATGCTTTACCAACAACATCGCTTAAACGAGGCATTGGAAGAGTACCGAGCCGCCGTCATCATTAATCCGGAGGCTGCCCCTGTCAGCAATAATATCGGGGTTATCCTAAAAGATTTGCAACAATATGAGGATGCTCTGGGGCTTTTCTTTAACGCTTTGGCTCGAGACCAAACACGAGAAGAATACGCTATAAATATATCTGAAACATTAGTTCTTTTATATCGCCAAAACAAAGAAATTGCCGTTCAAGTAGCTGAAAACTGGCTAAAAAACATGCCGGACAATCTTTTTGCTCAACATATTTGCGCATCACTCAAAGGAGAAAAACTTGAGAATAATCAAATTTTTGCTGAAAAGCTTTTTGACAACTTTGCTGATAATTATGAGCTGGTGCTTGAGAAGATTAATTATAGCCTTCCAAGACGCATACGAGACCTTGCAGGAAATGTTAAAGGTACCGTTGTGGATTTGGGGTGTGGTTCGGGGCTTATCGGTCAAGCTCTTAAAACGCCTGAAAATCAAATAATCGGAGTTGATATCTCCCGCAATATGCTACATCTGGCAGCACAAAAAGGCGTTTACAAGCAATTAATTAAAGGAGATATAACGGCCTTCTGTCAGAAAAAAATAGCTGAAATCAACCCTGACCTTATAGTTGCAGCCGATGTTTTTGGCTATATTGGAAATTTAGCCCCCGTCTTATCTGCTTTAAGAGGAAGAAAAATCTGCTTTTCGGTTGAAGTTTTTGATGAAAACGGTGATTATAAACTTAATGAGGCAGGCAGATATCTTTATAATGAAGCATATATAACCAACTTATTACAACAAAACGGTTTTACCCAAATAAACAAATATGATGTTGTGCTGCGCCAAGAGGACGGAAAAGATGTCAACGGATTGCTCTTCTTTGCCTAATAATCCGCAAATAGAGTCTCTTTCTTCTGATGATTTCGACGAAATCATAGAAGTTTGGGAGGCTTCTGTTCGGGCAACGCACCACTTTTTAACTAATGATGAAATTGCTTTCTATAAGCCTTTGGTTTTGAAATATGCCCTACCTTCCATGCAAGTTTGGGGAATACACATAGAAAAGAAACTTGCCGGCTATATGGCCGTTTCATCTTATAAAGTGGAAATGCTTTTTATTGCACCGGAATTTATCGGAAAAGGGTTGGGAAAAAAGCTTCTTACCTTTGTGCTTAACGAACTGCATATTTTCTTGGTTGATGTTAATGAGGAAAACCCTGCCGCGCTCAGTTTTTATCGGCACATGGGATACAAAATAATCTCTCGAGATGAAAAGGACGGCAACGGTCGCCCTCACCCGATTTTGCACCTTGAATATCAACCTTTTGAAAAATAACAATTTATAATTATATATTTATTAATATTTCTTGATTTACCATAAGTTATATTTTTAATAAATCTGACGGAGACGCACCATGTCTGAAGATTATATGATAGATATTTATGATGAAAATATGAAACCTCTGGGTTCTGCCTTACGCTCACAAGCACATAAAGAAGGTTTGTGGCACAAATCTTTTCATTGTTGGATTGTTAAACGAGCCTCTGATGGACATCACCGTGTATTGTTGCAATTACGTAGCAAAAACAAGGATACTCACCCGAGCTTAATGGATATTTCCGCAGCCGGACACCTTAAAGTCGGAGAAACACCTCATGACGGCATTAAGAATATTGAAGAAGAACTCGGTATTAAAGTTGATTTTGAAAGCTTAAACAAGCTCTTTACCATTAATCATGTTTATGAAAAAGATGGATACATCAATCATGAGTTTAATCCGACCTATCTGCTTGAAACCGAAAAAAACTTATCTGAACTGGAACTCAACCCGATGGAAGTTGACGGCGTGTTGGAAGCCTCGGTTGATGATCTGAAAAACTTGTTCAATCATAAGGTTAATTCCATTTATGTTTCCGGCTTGCTCCTTGATGAGTTTAACAACTACATCCCCTATACCGGTGCCGTAGCCATCAAAGACTTTGTGCCGCATGAAGACAGTTACTATGTCAAAGTCATGGATACTATTAAACGCTATTTTGAAAACAAACAGCATGATTTTGATGCCGTTTCAAACAGTTGAGCTGTAATGGCATCATCTTTATTGATATGAAGGCTGGCATAGTCATAAAACTCGTTAAAAATTTTATCTTCCGGTCTTTGATTATTATCATAATATTTAGCTTGCAAAACGGTATCTAATTTATCCATGTCTTTAACAAAACGAGCTTCTGCTGTTTGGTTGTTTTCATATTCGGTAAATAAATCTTCCAATTCGGCAAAGTGAAGTTTTTGCGAAATTTCTTTAACGGCTGCTTTTTCTCTTTGTGCTTTTTCTTCTTCTGATACGCCGTCGAAAGGAGTTATATCGCCCACCAAAGCTTCTTGCAAATCATGAACAAGAGCCAATTTCAGGCATTTTTCTTTATCAAGATGAGACGGAGCAAAAAGCAATACGAGTAAAGCGACACCATAACTGTGTGCCGCCACGGTTTCGGCGTGTTCAATTCCTTTATTTACCCAGCCCGTGCGTTGCAGTTCTTTTAGCTTGCCTAAAATATTTATCAAGTAACTTAAATTATCATTCATGAAATGTTCTTTCTTTGATGATTATATCCAACAAATTTAATGTATCTTTGGTACTTTGAACTTTTATTCCTTGAATATGATGCTTTTGGCACATTTCAGTATTAATGACGTTATCATCAATCAATAGGCTTTCCGGCGCAAAAATATTGTTTTGCTCTAAATATCCTGCAAAAAAAGGAATGCTTTGCTTTTGCTCATCTCGTTTCAGATAACCGATTTGATTTGACGACAAAACAGCATCAAAATGTTTATTTAATTGCAAACTCGGAACAGTATAGTCGGTAAAAACATCCCAATTATCGGTTGCCAATACAACCTTGATTCCCTTTTGGCGGATTTTATTTATTTCATTCAAAACCTCGGGATAATCCAAAGTTTGATGAGAGCAACAATCGGCAAAGGTTTGCAACACTTTCTCATAGGACATAATACCGGTTTGGGAGATTTTCTCGGCGGCATCTTCTTTGGTGAGCTTACCTCTCGCCCAATCATATTGCCAACCTTCGGGATTGTTTTCAAAAATGACTTCTATGAATTTTCTGAACAAAGCATAATCCTCAATCTTTAACTTGTTTAGAAACGTTACGGAAGTTAAAGTCAAGTACCAATCTATAAATATGACTTTCAGTTTATCAAAATTCACATCGGTCACAAGAAGCCTCAATCATCATTAAGTTTTGCAACATGTTCTCCGGTGATGATATAACCCTGCCCTGCATACCGAATTTTTTTACAAAGCGGATAAGTTCTTCATCATCATCGAGCAAAATTGCTTCTTCGTATTTAATATTGTTTTTGGTTAAAAAATCATCAAAAAATGCTAATTTTTTACCTTTTTTGTCGTGTTTTAAACATTTTAGGGTAGAAGAACAGAGAATTTCATCAAAATATTTATTGAGTTTCAATGCCGGAACGGTAAATTCTTCAAAAACATCGACATTATCGGTGGCAATGACCACTTTTTTGCCTTTTTCGCGGAGACGTTTTATCCATTTTTTATAATCGGGTCGGTCGAACTTCATTTTCTCGCAACTTGATTGAAGAAGTTTGGATATTTCTTGCACATTCAAGTCATCTTGGCAGATTTCTTTAAGAATATCCTCTTTGCTTAAGATTCCCTTCATCCAATCGATAAATTTTGTGAGAGGCATTTCTTCAAACAAGCGGTGTTCGAGCTTGTCAAAAAGCTTTTTGTTGCGCCGTTTGATGAATTGAAAAAAAACGCGAGAACACAAGGTCTTATGCCAGTCAACAAAAACGACTTTGATGCGGTATAATCTCTTGCTTTCTCGCATTTTTGCTCCTAATTACAAGAAATTTGCATCGGTTTAACGGCTATTGTCGGCGAGCCACAGCCATTGGGAATGAATTTAATGTCGTTTCCGATTAGTTCGATATCTTGCCAAAGCTCGTAAACATTTCCTGAAATAGTTAGAGGATTCAAAGCGTTATCAATTTTGCCGTTTTTAATCAAAAAGCCTTCCGCTCCGAAAGAAAAATCTCCGGAAACTCGTGAATAGCCGCCATTGGTACCAATTAAATTAGTAATATAAATGCCATCTTTTGTCTGTTGCAAAATTTCATCGTTGCTTAAATTTCCGTTTTCTATATAAAAGTTAGAAAAGGACACGCCTCTTGAACCGCTACCGATACCGTTTCCGGTCGGTTCAACACCAAACTTATGTGCCGTTCTTAGGTTGTGGAGTAAGGTTTGCAACACACCGTTTTTAATGATAACATTGGTTTGGCTCGGATACCCCTCGCCGTCAAAGGCACGAGTGCGATAACCATTCTCCAACAAAGGATTATCAAACAAGGTTACGCTGTCAGCGGCAACTTTTTGCATGAGCTTATCTCTAAGTTTAGATTGTTTTTCTCCCACGGAAGATGCCGCAAATAAGTGTTGCATTTTTTGCAAAAATTCGGCAAAGCAATCGTTTTCAAAAACAATTTTATATTTGCCGCTTGGAATTGAAATCGGGTTCAGTTTTTTCAAAGCTTTTTCAACCGCTTTTTGTGCTATAAATTCGGGATTATAATCTTCTTCTTTATCAAACGTAACAAATTCGGAAGCGGTTTTGATAATGCCGTTTTCTTCTACAGATAAATAGATTCCGCCATACGCCCATGCTATCCTTTCATTCACATCCAAGCCTAAAGAATTGCGAATTGCGCCTTGATATTTTCCTTCGTCCATAAAACAAAAAATAACCTTTTTTACGCGTTTGTCTTGAGCATAAGCCGCTTTTTCCAAATCGAGCAAAAATTGTTCTTTATCCAGTGCTTCATACTCTTTTATCGGGGTGTTTCTTTTAACAACAGGATATTTTCTCTTTTCGCCAAAAAAGAAATTTTCTTCTTCGTTATTCATCAGCAAGGCATTTTCTTTGGCTTCTTTGATGATAAGCGGAATATTTTTTTCTTCTAATTCACCGCAACTAAAAGAACCGATATTTTTGTCCTCTTTAACAGAAAAATCCAAATGCTGCGTATTGTTGAAGCTACGTTTTTCAACTTTGCCGTCCATCGCTTTTAAGGACAATTTTTCATTTTGGCTATAATCTATTTGAAATTGCTTGATGCCTTGAGCTAAACTTGCTTGATATAATTTTTCAATAAATTCTTGTGCCTGCATTATTTTTGTCCTCCGACGGTGATATTTCTGACGCGGATTGTCGGTTGTCCGAACGAAACAGGGACGATTCCTGAAATCGAGCTACATGTTCCATATGCCAGACACATATTGTTGCCGACCATATCAATATTTTGCAAAACTTCTAATTCGGAACCGATTAATTTGGCGCCTTTGACTTGTTTAGTGATTTTTCCTTTTTCTATCAGAAAAGCTTTATCGACGGAAAAGTTAAAATCTCCGGTCATTGTCTTTACCGAACCACCGCCCATTCTTACGGCATAAATACCTTTTTCGGTATTGGCAATAATTTCATCATGTGTGGATTTACCATTAGCAATAAAGGTGTTGCTCATGCGCGATGTCGGCGCGAAAGTATAATTTTGGCGACGGCTACAGCCATTTGGTTCCATTCCCATACGGCGTCCGTTTAATCTATCGACCATATAAGATTTCAAAATGCCGTTTTCTATCAAGAGTTTTCTTTGGCCTTTAACGCCTTCATCATCGACATTAATTGAGCCCCAAGCGTGGTCAATGGTAGCATCATCATAAGCGGTCACTAAAGGAGAAGCTATTTGTTGACCGAGTTTTCCGCACATGACGGACGCGTTTATGGCAACACTTGTCGCTTCAAGACTATGACCGCAAGCTTCGTGAAAGATAATGCCGCCCATACCATTGGCAATCACCGCATCCATTTTGCCGGATGGGCAAAACTCTGCTGAAAGTCGAGATACGGAATCTGCCGCCACATTTTCGGCAAACTCTTGCATGTTTCTGCCCTCAAATAACTCTAATCCATATAATCCGCCAAAAATATCAGCGGCTTTTTCAATTACATTATCCTTTTGAGCAATGCTTGCTAAATGAAAGCGGCTACGCGCAATGGTATCTTCTGTCCAAACGCCCAAGGAGTTGGCAAGCAAAGTGTGGCGCGTTGTTTCTTGATAATTGGCATCGGCTTTGCAAACAAGCGGGCTGGCATTCAAGGCATATTCGCTGATTTTGAGCATCAAGTCTGCTTTTTCTTTTTTGCTTTTGGTGTTAAAAGGTTTAAGAATTTGGTGCTTTCTTTCAAGTTCCAAATCTCTTAAATCAAAAGTAATATCCTTTTTGCTTGATTTTACGCCTAAGGCGGCTTTTTTTGCCGTTTTGAGCAAATTTTCTCTGTCCATCAAATTGGTGTAAGCATAAACAAAATTTACGCCGTCAAAAATGCGAATGCCGGCACCATAGCTCAAACCGGATGAAGAATTTTTGATTTTTCCATTTGATGTAAACAAGCTGTTAGCCAATATGTTTTCAACAAAAATCTCGGCATAATCGCCGCCTGTCGACAAAGCCTCATTTAAAATTTCCGCAACTAAATTTTTATCAAGCAAATTCATTCTCCTAAATGCGGTTTAATAAATTTTTCAATACGGCAAAAGATTTATTGGCCATTTCGCCCCAAAAATCAGCATATTGCTGATGATTGTCATTGCTTCTCAAAGGATTATCACTGATTATACGCAAACTGATAAAGGGTGTTTTTTTCATATAGCAAACCTGAGCCACGGCGCAAGATTCCATATCCACAGCCAGCGTCGCCTGAAACAAGCGGCGAATGTTTTTGGCTTCTTCAATTCCTGCAACAAATTTATCTCCGCTTGCAATCAACCCCTTATGAATGGTAATACCATTATGATTGCCCTCGTCTATTTTGTCAGACAAATTTTTATCGGCCTCAAAATAAAGCGGAAAATCTTGCACCTGACCATAAGCATTGGGCTCCAAGCACCAAACATCATTATAGACGGTTTGAGTGCTTACGACAATATCCATTTGTTTAACCTCATCTCCCACACCGCCGGCAACACCTGAGTTTATAACGCAATCGGGACTGAACTTATCAATCAGCTCAGTTGTTTTAACGGCAGCGCAGACTTTGCCGATGCCGCTTTGAATTAAGATGATTTCTTTATCACCGATACCCCCCGTGATATATCCGTCTTTTTCTTCTCTATTTGACAACAAGGCTTTGATTGAGTTAATTTCGCTGCTCATCGCGGCAATAATGGCAATTTTTTTCATTTTTATGCTCTTTCTGGTATAAATTAATCTAATTTTTGCAAAAATTCTCTCATTTCGGTGCGCATGGTTTCATCCAACAACTTGCTCGAATGTCCTTTAGTCGGAACAAATATCAGTTTAGACATCGGTAATGCCTTATGTAAACGATAAGCATTTATCGGCGGGCAGATAAAGTCCAGACGATTATGCAAAATAAGCGTCGGGATATTATCAATTTTATAAGCATTATCAATTATTTCATCATCTTCAAGCATAAAATTTTCTGCGGCGTAATTGATATATATTTTTTGCATATTAATTTCTTTTTCATCAGGAATATAGTCGCCGAACTTTGGATCCAAACTTCCTAAAATTCGTTCCCAACAACCATATTTAGTTGAAGCTTCAGTTTGTTGCTCCAAATTTTCGGAATTGATTTGTTTGGCATAATATTCGGGAATCAAATAATTATCCGAGATATTGCCTTTTAAGCCATCCAGCATATCCGGATAAAATAAACCGCTTTGCTTTAATTCCCAATTTAAAGAAGCTTTATTGGCTAAAAAGATTTTGGATAAAATCATCGCCTTGACAACTTTAGGATAAGTAATGGCAAACATCAAAGCAAGAGTCGAGCCCCAAGAGCCGCCAAAAAGAATGACTTTATCGTTTATTTCCAAGAGTTCCAACAAACGCACGACATCATCAACATTATCTTGGGTGGTGTTATGTTCCATACAACCGGCAGGTTCTGATTTTCCGCAACCCCTTTGGTCAAACATCACCACGCGATATTTTTTTAAGTCAAATTTCTTTGCCGTTTCGGCACGTGACCAAAAGCCCGGCCCGCCGTGAAAACAGATGATTGCTTCGCCTTTTGGGTTGCCAAATTCGCGATAATATACTCTATGTCCGTCTAACTCCGGCAAATAGCCTTCATTAAATGGTTTGGGAATAAACCAACTACTCCAAAATGCCATATTTTTCTCCTTATTTTCTCTTAATTTAGCCTATATCAAGCGGATAACAAAACAAAAAAGTTGTTTTTTTAACATATATAATCTTTAATACATTCAGGAGAAGAACCATGACAAAAATTTATAAAAATATTTTGATTTTGACCGGTGCCGGCATTTCTGCCGAATCCGGCTTGGCAACTTTTAGAAGCTCTAACGGGCTTTGGAATAATCACAAAGTTGAAGATGTGGCAACAATCGAAGGCTTTGAACGCAACCCCGCTCTTGTGCACGATTTTTATAATGAGCTCAAAGTCGAAGTACAAAAAGCAAAACCCAACCCAGCTCATTTGGCTTTGACAAAACTTCAACAAGAATATCCGGCAGAGATTAATATTGTGACGCAAAATGTGGATACGCTTCATGAAAAAGCCGGAAACAAAAATGTTTATCACGTTCACGGACAAATCAATCAAGCCGTTTGCCTTAATTGTGGTCATGTTTTGGAAACTTGGGGCGATGTCGATACAGAAACGGTTTGTCCGCAATGTGAAGTTGCCGGAATGATGAAACCAAACATTGTCTTTTTTGGAGAGAATCTCTTGTGCATGGACAAGGTGGAAGAATTTTTGAGAAAATGCGACTTGTTTATCTCAATCGGGACGTCCGGTGTGGTTTATCCAGCCGCCGGTTTTGTTCAAACCGCAAAATATTACGGCGCTGATACAATAGAATTTACTCTTGATATGACCGCCAATAATTATCTTTTTGATAAACATATTATCGGAAGAGCCGGAGAAACTCTACCGAAATATGTAGATGAGCTCATTGCTCAAGCACAAAAAAACCTCGCTGATTAGCGAGGTTTTTCTTTTTTTTATCGGAAATTTATTTACCAAAAATTCCCAATTCTTTAACTCGGTCTTTAACACCGCCGACAACTTTATCCAAGTTTTCGCTGGCAACGGATTTCAAATCACCGAGCTGACTCTCAACAACAGTTTTGGATGCGGTTGTCAAAATGTTATTTAAAATCTTGCTGATTGAAGAAGCAATGCTCTCGCCTTTCTTTTCTTCACCAATGTTTTTCATCACGATTTTCGGCAACGGAACCGTCAGACTGTTGGCTTTGCCGTTAATATTTGCTACGGCTTGAATTTCACCGCCTTCAACAACCAATTCTTTGATTATCACTTTTTTGGAAGAAGCTTCGTCTTTTGAAGCAGTGTCTTCCGTTTGAGCCGGTTTTGCTTCTGCGGAAGCCGTGTTGGCAGCAATATTCTTTTGGATTTGGCTGATGTTGTTTTGAGTTAAAGACAACATTTCATAGGTGATAATCGGTTTATTGATGGCAATTTTATCAATAATGATGGTATCTGTGGTCAAGCTTTTCAAATCTACTTTAACAAAAATATCACCCAAGCTAAAAATATACGGAGCAGAATAGTTTTTTGGGTTGGCAACGGTAATTTCGCTGATTTCACCCTCGCCTTTGGTCAAACTCAATTTGAAACCTTGCAGATTAACCTCAGTACCGGTGATTTCACTGCCATATTTATTGACAACTTTTTTGACGATTGTTTCAAGAGACGGCGTGAAATACCATGCTGCGGCAATCACCAAAATCAAGAATCCGAAAATATATTTTTTCATTTTTATTCCTTCCTTGTTGTTTCAGATATTCAAAATGTAATACAATCTTTCTTCTTTTACAATCAATAATCTTAAAATTATGCTAACTTTTAAAAACAAAAAAGTCGTCTTGATTTTCTAAGACGACTTCTATTACTGGTAGGCGCGTGGGGCTGGAGGAAAAAATAATCTCCGGTGGAGATTATTTTGACGACAGGCGCAGTTTTGTTAGCTTTGAGAAAAGCGATAGCGCTTTCGATAAAGCGTTACAAAACAAGTGACCGCAGCGAGTTAGCAAAAGTGAAAAACTTGAGCTTACGAGCAAGAGGAGGAAAAAATAATCTCCGGTGGAGATTATTTTAACGACAGGCGAACATTTGTTAGTTTGGAGACAAGCGACAGCGTAGACGAGAAACGTTACAAATGGAGTGACCGCAGCGCAGTTAGTGAGCTAATGCGAACTTACAAGCAAGAGCGAACCCTTCAGGGTGAGAACCCCTTTCCTTTTAATAAAAAAGTCGTCTTGATTTTCTAAGACGACTTCCACTACTGGTAGGCGCGTGGGGGTTCGAACCCCAGACCCACTGATTAAGAGTCAGTTGCTCTACCAACTGAGCTACGCACCCATAAACAATGGCTGAAATATACCTCTATTATTTTTTTTTGCAACAACTTTTTTCTTTTTTGTTATTTATTTTTTTAACTCCATGTTAAGAGTATTAAATTATTTTATGTTTATATAATCGTTGTTATAAAGGATTAAAATTATGAAAATATCTTACTGTTCTGCTTTGGCTTTGCTCTCCGCCGCTTTAATCGCGACCTCCGCTCAAGCACAAACTTTGACTAATACCGGAGCATCTTACGAACAATGCTTGGATGCTGCAGCCGGAAATAATATTAAAATGACAACTTGTACCGTTAATGAAGCCAATCGCATTTTGAAAATTCTTGAAGGAAAATATGAAAAAATGGCTAATTCCGAACAATTTAAATCTTGGAATCAAGGTGCAGGTATGTTTAACGGAAATTTCAAAGAACTTTATTCTTCTTGGTTACAATACCGTGATAAATACTGTTCTTTATATGGATATTCAATGTCTCCGGATGTTGAGCAAGGCAATATTGTCCAACTAACGGGCGCTGAGTGTATTTTAGAGCTGACAAAGCGTCAAAATAAAGATATGGATGTTATTTTACAAAACATTTCTAAATATTAGTTTTTATTTCTAAATAAAAATTACTTCCTTTCCCTTCTTGGGATACAACGCCGATTTCTGCCCCCAGAATGTCGGCGGTTTTTTTGGCTATTGCCAACCCTAATCCGGAACCTTTACGATGATTATCCGGTATTTTGGGACTTTGATAATAAGGATCAAAGATAAGAGATAGCTCATGTTTGTCTATCCCTATTCCATTATCCAAGACCACAATTCTAATGCTATCTTTGCTTTTCCGACAACCTATCAATATCTTGTCTTTGGCATATTTTAAGGCATTGCTTATCAAATTTCTTAAAATTCTTTCTACCAAAAACTCATCACTGATAATTTTTTGATGACAATTCACAGTCTTAAATTTTATTTTTCCATTACGTAACTTATAGCGAATTTCTTTTTCAATGCGGCTTATTATATTATATAAATCAAATTCTTTGAATTTGGCTTTTGTCCCTCTTGCATCCAGATTAGATATATCCAAAAGATTGTTAAGCAAATGATGCAGGGCTTGTGCCGAATCATATATCCTTTCAACCAAAATTTGTTGTTTTCCGGTTAGATTAGCATTTAATAAGTTATTGATAAACAAGCCCATGGCAGACACTGGTTGTTGTAAATCGTGACTTGCTTGAGCCAAAAAATATGATTTTTCTATATTCAGTCGTTCAGCAGATTCTTTTGCCGCCTCTAAGGCATGTTGAATTTCCAGCAGCTCTGTTAAATCTTGAAATATTCCGACAATTTTTCGATTATATTTATCATAATTAAAATAATCTGCCATATATCGACAATATATGATATTACCGTTCGGGCGTATTATTCTGACAAAACCTTCTTCCGGCTGTCCTGTTTTTATTATTTTTCGTAAATTTTTTTTATAACGCGGAAGATCATCTTTGTGCATCTGTTCGCGAATGATATTTTTCTTTGATGAGATTTCTTTGTCATCTATTCCGAAAATTCTGAACATTTCGGAAGACCATGAGATTTCTTTGGCGACCAAATCCAATTCCCAATAACCGATTTTTGCAATTTTTGAAGCAAATGTTAATCTTTGCATCATTTCAGATAAGGTGTGGCGCAAGTTTTGATTATCTGTAACATCACGCATACATATTGCAACCTGCTTCTGATAAGGAACAATTTTAACATTATAGTATTTTGAATGATATATTATTGAAAATTGCCGTTCAACTTGTTTGAGGATACTTTCCGTAACATATTGCAAGAAAAGATGTTGATGTTGATTATCAAAAATCTTTTCTATTTTTAGTTTTTTTCCGTTTACCTCAAATATTTTCCGTGCTTGACGGTTGGCATCGGTTATAATGCCTTTCTCATCTGTTACAAACAAAATATCTTCAGATACATCATTCAAAAATTTTTCGTACTGCATATCTAATTAATCTTATAATTTATTAAATATTCACCTAAATTTTTATCAATTTTAAACGCCCAGCCCTGATACAAGAACTGACTATCTTTTATATAATCACTGGCAGCTCGAGTTGGTAGTTTTGTTATTGATAAATCTATTTTTACCCAATATTCACCTTCTATTTTAAATATTTCAAAGCCATAAATAAGTCCGGAATATGGAAACAAAACAATTATTCTATCAGGCTTTAAACTATCTAACGGCGTATTTTTTATCTGCTTTACATTTTTATACGAAAAATAAACGAACTTATCCAACAAAGGAATGACATTCACCTCTTTTTGTCTTAAGTTAAAAAAAGGTGTTTTGGGAGATAAGCGATAAGCCAACTGTTGTCCGGTTGAACTTTGAATAATAAATTTTTCAATATTATCCGGCAGAATGCTTACTATTGGCTGTTGCAACCAATAATACAGCCGGTCCGGCAAATCAAAATTTCCTGAAATTAAATATATTTGTTTTTTTCCATATTCAGAAGCGTATCGGAACTCATTTTTTTTCTTTCCGATTGTAATAAAATCGAGTAATTTTCCTTTTTCGTTATATGTTTTTATTTGGATTCCCTTGGCATCGTTTTCTGATAAAACTTCTGCCTCTTTTGCCGTTATATCAACAGGCAAAGCTTCAATTTTAGCTTGATTTATATCTTGAAACAGTTGATTGACGGTCATAAGATCCGCATAATATCCGTCAGCTTCTTTAACCCGCCAAAACTTGTCATGATAATACAAACTAATCTGCAATTTTGGAAATTTTATAACAATTTTGTTAATATTCGTTCCTTGTTTATTTGTTTTTTCAAAAAGAAAATTTCCGATTGGATTTTCGTTAACATACACATTTTTTTCGTTAAATAAAAAATATGTAATGCCAATAGAAACACAGGTTATGAACAAACTAATGATAAGTATCTTTTTATTCATTTATAATCCTTACATTTTCCTGTCTACGATGATAAACATACATTTTTACAAAAACAAAAGCCAAAAGCAACAAGCCAAGCGGAATAAACAGCATATTAGCCAAAATTATTGCCGTAACTTTCTGTCCGCTTTTCTGTTGTATCTTATAGTTTAAGGCTTTTAACTCTTCCATTATCTCTTGCTGCCGGCGATTATATTTATCCAATTCTTGAATTTTTAATAAAGACATGCCGATTTCTCCGGAACGAAGCTTTTGCTGAAAGGCTGACAAATCTTTTTTCAAGTTGGAAACTTCTTCTTCCTTATGCTTATATTCCTCAGAAAAAGAAGCAAAGGTTTGTTCATAAATTTGTTCGGCAATATTTTTATCTTGATTGATTAAATATTTTACTCTGAGTTTTGCCATTTCGTCATTTCCGCTCATATAATCAATCACACTCAAGATAAAATCAGCATTGTTGTTAGCCGGAACCTGATCATAAACCACGGCCTCTTTTTGATATCCGGTCAAATTCCACGTTTCATCTGCAATAAAATCACTATCGGCAATAACCATAATCTGCGCCGGTTTTGCACTGACAGATAAATGCGGAGGAAAACTTTGCGCCAAGGATGTATTTTGAACAATGCTCTGCTCAAATGAAGACGTAAACATCCCGTCAATCCAATATGCTAAATTATATTTTTGATGTTCGGGAGAAAGAGCATTATATATTGTTTCAACATCATTATATTTAACAACATCAGCCTCTATCAGGTTGCCCTGCTCAGAAGTAAAGAAAATGGCCTGATATTTTGCTTCATTTTGAGGAACTCCGATTTCCAAATTTCCGGATGAACGAAAAGATATTGAAGACCAACTCTTTCCTAAAAAAGATGGAATATTCATATTCTCGGCTGATAAATTTAAATATGTCGGATTAGTCTGATTACTTAAAGTTGTTTGATATGCCGGGCGGCTTAATGTTTCATCTGCTACTATTTTTTGGTCGTCCGACTTTACCCCCCATTTTTCCAACAACGGCAGCAACATATTATGGTTTTTCTTTGTATAGGAGTATTTTTCTGCAATGGTTTCGGCATACGAGTCTATAAACAAGACTAAGTTTCCGCCACGCATAATAAATTGATCTAAAGCATAAACAAAATTAACGTCAACTTGTTGTGGATTAAAGACCAATAAAATATTAATATTCTGCGGAATCAGCGATATTCTTTTATCCAAAAATGCAAGTTTATAATCTGCTTTTATTTTATTAAATATTTGCCAATCGGATATATTTCCGCCAAAAGATATAACACCTATAGTTTTTTGCTGTGCGCCGTTGAGTTTAGCTAAAATTCTGCTTATGTCATACTCGGCATAATTTTGTCTTTGTAAAGAAAAATAAGGTATAACAAAGCGTTTCCCGTCTCCGTTAGAAAAGACAGCTCCAAAATACATATTTTTGGTATTTTCAGAATCGGGAAACGGACGGATTCCTTCTCTTTTTGCCTCATATTCAGCCGGAGAATAAGGTTCGGGATTCTTAATGTTTATACTAATTTTTCCACCTGACAAAGCTTGATATTTTTCCAGCATTCGCAATATACTTTGCCGATATAAATCAAGCTCAGGATACTCGGCATCCAAATCATCCGAAACATAAATCGTAATATTTGTCGGCTGAACCATATCCTTTGCTATTTTTTCCGAAGCTTTTGTTAATCCGTATCTTTGCAAAGTTGTAACATCTGTTTTTTTGCTGCCGAAAATCAACGTGAAACTGCTCATCAAAGCAATAAATACCACGCCGGCCATAAGGATTAATGCCGACAACGATAAAAATTTTAAATATTTCTTTTTATCCATTTTGCGCACCTCCTTAATTCTTTTTAAAATCGACAACGGCAAAATTCAGCAACAAACAAATTAAAACGGATAATACAAAAAATAATATATTGTCCAAACTGATTTGTCCTGTAATCAAATCATAATAATGATTATTCAAATTTAACATATTAGACAATTTGCTTTCTGCAGATATAGGCATGTTAATGATTTTGATAAGCTTTGAAAAATCATATACATTAACAAAGAGCAAAACCATTACTCCCCACAAATAAGACACGGCCGGAGATGAACAAAATGTTGAGATTAAACAGCACAAAGCACAAAAACTTCCTGACACCATCAAAACGGCGATATATCCGGCAACAATATTCAAATTATCGGTTTGAAAATATACATTCATATATATCCACAAAGGAGTACTTAAGAACAACATACATACACACATAAACCACGCAGCCAAAAACTTACCAAAGATTATTGAAAAGAGTGATATAGGTTGTGTAAGCAAAAATTCCAAAGTTCCGTTTTTTCGTTCTTCTGCCCACAGACGCATGGTCACGGCAGGAATCAAAAAAGCCATTATATAGGGTTGAAAATAAAAGAATGAAAATAATCCGGCATTGTTTATACTAAAAAAACCGCCGCCGAAAAAGGTTAAGAACATGGATATCAGGATATAAACCGCCAAAACGACCCATGCCTGCACCCCTTCAAAAAAAGAAAACACTTCTTTTTTAAATATAATATTCCACTCTCTGCTCATGCTATTCAGCCTCACTGGTAATTTTGTAAAATGCGGTTTCAATATTGTGTTCGGGGAAAAGCTCTTTCAGCTCGGTCGGTGACGTATCTTTAACCAATTTTCCGTGATTGAGTAAGATCACTCTGTCGGCCATGGCTTCCACTTCTTCCATAATATGAGTGGATATAATGATAATCTTATCTTTTCCATAATTTTTTAAATAATTTCTGATACTGAATTTTTGATTCGGATCCAAACCTTCGGTAGGTTCATCTAAAATTAAAATTTCCGGATTGTGAATCAATGCCGCAGCTATTCCCGTCCGTCGTTTAAAACCCTTTGACAAAGTTTCTATCTTTTGATTGATTACGCTCTTTAGCTCTAAATTTTCCACTACTTTTTTTAGATTCTGCTCAAATTCATTTTTTTTCATACCTCTTAATTGAGAGGCATAACGCAAAAAATCGGCAACTGTCATATCATTATACAAGAAACCGCTTTCAGGGACATAACCGATTTTTTTCAAACAAAACTTTCGTTCGGTTTTGATATCCTTATCAAAGATGCGCACTTCACCTGATGTCGGTTCAATATAGCCGGTAAGAAGACGCATCAATGTTGTTTTTCCGGCACCGTTAGGCCCCAGAAGAGAAACCACCTCTCCTTTGGATATACAGAAATTAACATTGTTTACGGCTTGTTTGTTGCCATAATTTTTACATAAGTTTTTAACCACAATCATTTCATTTCTTTCTTTACTTTCATCAACTGTATATTAATCAATTTTTTTTTAAATTTTAACAATTATTTTCATTTTTCAAAATGTTTGATGACAAAATATTTATTTTACGTTATTTATATAGCAAATAAATATTTCTAGGAGCAGATATGAACGAAGAAGTTTATACAAAAGATGAAGCAAGACACTTAAAAGTCGGAATCTATACCGCCATGATTCTTGCTTTAATTTCCGGTATTTATGTAGTCAATAAAGATAGTATGGCACATAAAGAAAGCGGAAAATATTATACCGTTGATGCTCGTTTTAACCGGACTGACGGATTGCTTGTCGGCGACCAAGTAAGATTGGCCGGTGTTGATATCGGAAGAGTTGTCGGCGCAAAACTTGACGAACATTTCAAAGCAATATTAACTTTGGACATTAAAGAAAACGTAAAGATTCCCGATGATAGCAGTGCCTCCATCGTCAGTTCTGGACTAATGGGTAAAAAATATATTGAAATTGAACCCGGTGGGTCTATGGATTACATTCCTCAAGGAGGAGAGTTTTCATATACTCAAGATGCTATGGTCTTAGAAGAATTGATGGATAGGATCATTTCTATCGGAAAAGCTAACCGCAAAGCCGAAAATAAATAAATTTATCTTTTTAGGAGTGTTTTTAATATGAATAAAAAACCGGTTGAAACAATTATGGGTATTGTGGTCCTTTTTGTGGCCGCATCTTTCTTATACTTTGGCTTCAAAGTTTCTGATTTGCAAGTCGTAAAAGGTTATAATGTTACGGCCAATTTCTTAAAAGTTGGCGGGTTGAATGTTGGTTCAGATGTCAGAATCAATGGCATCAAGGTTGGTTCCATTGTTGAATTAACATTAGATGAACAAGATTACATTGCCGATGTTAAAATGAGCATTTTGCCTAACATCAAATTACCCAAAGACAGTGTTGCAACCATTGTCGGCGATGGTTTGATGGGAGATAAATTTATCAAAATCGAACCGGGAAAATCTAAAGAAATGTTAGCGGACGGAGATACCATCTCCAATGTTAAAGATTTCAAATCTTTAGAAGATATGGTCGGTGAAATCATTTTTATGGTAACGGATAATGGACAGAATAACAACTAAACTTTTATCCGGCATTGCAACCGGAGCCATGCTGTCAATTTCAGCTAATGCAGCCGAAATTGATACCAACATGGCTCAAATGCAAGCCATGGATAAAATCACGGGAAAAGTCAGCGTTATTAATGTTCCGGTTAACGGAAATGTTAATTTCGGCAGTTTTTCCATTCTGGTAAGGGCATGCAAAACCAGACCGCCCGAAGACACGCCGGAAAATTTTGCTTTTGTTGATGTGGTTGATAATTATAACAGCAAAACACCTGTAAATATTTTTCGCGGATGGATGATTTCTTCTTCTCCGGCTCTAAATCCCGTTGAGCATCCGATTTATGATGTCTGGCTCTTAAAATGTATTAACGGTAATACAGATAATGCCGTTTTGCTATCCCAAGAGGAATTGAAAGCCAGAGATGCTTTACCAAAAGTGCAACCTCTCAGCAGCGAAACAAAACTAAAATCTCGTGAAGAAAATGATTCGGAGATAAAAACATCCAATAAAGCAGACGAAAATATTTCTTCACCTCTTGAAAAACAACCTAATTTCACTGACAATATGCCCATGGAAGAAGTATTGCTACAAAATCATCAGATTAGTGATCCTTCTTCCCTATCGGCAGAATTTTCAGAACCGACTTTACCGGAACAACCGCAGCAAGTTGAAGAAGGAGCTCCTCAATCTTTATTCAATATCGGAAATAACAATACTGAACCAGAAACAAATCTCTCTTCGGATAAACCGATAGAAAATTTAGATGAAGAAAAAGAAGAATCAACAGGCTTCTTTGGGAAAATTATAAATTTTGGTGAGAATGATTCCAATGAAATGCCGTCTCAACAAGATTCTAATACTGATGAAAATACCCCCTCATCAGAAGAGAACATTCTTGAGACCGAAAATGTTAATATAGATATCGATGTTGAAGAAATAAACAAAGAACTAATGCAAATGCAACAATAAATATTTCCTCAACACACTAGAGAGTGTAAAAAACTAGCAAAAAATCCCGTTGATTTCTAAAATCAGCGGGATTTATTTATTAAAACAATGAAAAGTCTGTCTCTGCCGCAAGCACTGCGCGATTTCCATTATCCTGCAACCACACATCAACGCGATCCCCTTTTCTAAATTCAAAACTACCGATAGAAAGTGTATCGTCTGCATAAAGATAATCGGAATGACATTCTCCAATGAGAGATTCCGCTTCTTCATACGTACAATATCCATTCTGCAGATACGCCTGATAAAGCCCCCAAGTAGATACCATCATCTGTCCATCTTTTTGATAAGCAGATGCCGTAACTTTTGTCGCTTTTAGTCTTTTAGGCGCCTTATACATTAAAGGGACAATAAACGAAGTATGCTATACAATGTTTATTGTCCCTAATTGTTTGTGAGGATGTTGCAACATCCTCACAAGTGCCGGCAGCGGCTGAGGCCCAGGGGGCTTAAGTTTATACACTTGTAAAAAAGCAAAGTCCGCCGGCATATTTAGGGTTAGTCGTATCGTTGATTGAGCTTTAACGCTCGTGTATAAGGAGGACTTACCCATGAATGACTATAACATAAATATTGGAATAGATGTAGCAAAAAATCATTTAGATGTATGTATTTTACCCTCCGGCAAGACTAAACGCTTTAAGAACAATGAGTTAGGGATACTATCACTCATAGAATTTATTGGAGATAAAGAGCAAATAGAACGGATTATTTTGGAACCAACCGGAGGCTATGAAGAATTGGTGTTAGAACTGTTATCAGAAAAAAATTATAAGATAAGTCTTGTCAACGCCGCCCAAATCAGAGCTTTTGCAAGAGCAAATGGCATATTAGCTAAAACAGATAAAATTGATGCGAAAGTTCTTGCTGATTATGGAACAAAAATTCCAAGTCGCTTGTATGTACCTTTATCATTACCACTCAAACAACTCCGAAAATATGTTCAGCGTCGTCGCCAGCTTTTACATATGATTGTTGAAGAAAAGAATCGTCTGAAAAAAGAACGAGATGGTGAAATGATTATTTTAATCAAAGAAACTCTGGAATATCTCAATAAACAAAAAGATATTTTAGAACAAAGAATTATTGAAAAAATTGAAACCGATGAGCAGTTAAAAAGCATAAAAGAAGTTTTAGTTTCAATGAAAGGTATTGGTTGCGTTACGGCGGCTGTTTTGATATGTGAAGTTCCTGAACTGGGAAAATTAAGCCATAATCAGATTGCAAAGTTAATCGGAGTGGCTCCGCTTAATCGTGAAAGTGGTATGATGAGAGGAAAAAGCAAAATCTATGGTGGTCGTGGATATGTCAGAGACAGCTTATATTTAGCGGCTTTGCCCGCAATTCGTTTTGAACCGATTTTAAGAGATTTTTATTTAAGGCTGAAAAATAACGGCAAACCTGGAAAGCTTGCCGTTATTGCTGTTGTGCATAAAATGATTACGATATTAAATGCTCGCTTGCGTGATTTTTATGCTTGACTTTCAATATCGTTGCTTTTTTTCTTGTAATTTTTCTTTCCTAGCAGTCTTTTTCAATGCTTTTGTCGCTCCAGCTAGAAGGAAAGAGCCTCCAAGCCATAATAATAATCTAATATACATAAACATTACTTTTTAATTGAAAAACAATAAAAAAATTATTTCTCAAATTTGAAGTCTTTGCCATCGAATTCAACAACATAGACTTCACAATTTTTCATTGGTTTATCCTCACGCCCCAATGGCATCAAAAAGCATCTGATTGCCGCACTATGGGTTGAAATACCAATCACATCTGCCGGCTCTTTTTCTGCAATTTTCAGCAAAGCATTTTTCATGCGGTCGCTGATTTCTTGCTTGCTTTCTCCTTCGGGAAAATGCAAATCCATGTGTTCATTAGGCATATACCAATATTTCCAAACTTCGGGAAACTTCTTTTCCACTTCACTTTTCGGCATTCCTTCAGCTTCACCGAGACAAGCTTCACGCAAATCCGGTTCCACAGTCATTGGCATACTGTTATCAAATGCCAGCATTGCCGTTGTCATAGCGCGCTTGAGCGGGCTGGAATAGACAATTTGGATTCCGTATGTTTTCAGAACTTCTTTAAGTTCTTTTGCTTGCTGCAAACCATTTTCATTCAGGTCAGCATCCACACTGGACTCCTGAAAAATTTTCTGTGCATTCAAATCTGTTTCACAGAGGCGAAATAAAATAAATCTTTTCATAAAGCAAATATTTTTAGGATTAATAATTCATTTTTAATATTTAGACAAATAAATCATAATTTGAATTCTGATTTTTGTCAAATATTGATTTTCATCTTTTGCTCTAACGGCTTAAAACCAAGCTTTTTGTAAAATTTATAAGCTCCAGTGTTATCATTAAACACGCCGAGATTAATTTCGGAAATTCCGCGATTTTTTGTTTCTTCAAACAGCTTTTTCATCAAAGCTTCGGCAATTCCCTGTCGGCGAAAATCAGGTAAAACGCCAAGCTCACAAACATGGCAGAATCTTTCATTTTCCAAATATGGACGAGAAGTAAACTCGGCACAAAGCCAACCGCATATTGTACCGCCCTCTTCTGCGACCCAAGCAAAAGCATTATCATCGGTTAATGTTTCTTGCAAAGACTTAAGTTCATAAGCTTCATCAATCGGCTTAAAATAGCCATGCAACACTTTACGATGATGCTCACGCATTTCTCGGCAAATTTCTAAGACTTGCGGAATATCTTTTCCCTCAAATTTTCTAAAAATCATAACAAATCCAAAATTTCTTTATTCAAACGGCTATGGGTTGAATTTGGACTGATAATATATTCAAAATCCAAGTTTTTAGGCAGATTTTTATAAGATTCTTTGCGTTTTTCATCCAAAAAGGTATCTTTTGCACCCTGCACCCATTTAATTTTCACTTTATCGTTAGCTTCAATATCTTCCAATAGTTCATCCGGAATATCTGAATTAAGCGTAATAACTTCTTTAACCCCAAGCTTAAGCCCGCAATAAAGAGCAATCAAGCCGCCTTGAGAATGTCCGCACAAAATTACATCTTTAGCCCCAATGCCTTTTTCTCGCATCAATGTAACCACTGCAGACAATGCCATGACCAAAGAGCAATACCACTCCATCATTCTGACTTTGCGTTGTCCGTCGATTTCATCTTTTTCAAACCAATAAAATCCTCCTTCATGAATCGTAGATTTATAGGGTGCATTTAGAGAAACCAATTCTGCGTCATATTTTTGAGCCAAATCGGAGACAAAATCAGCTTGAGCATCTTTGTTTCCGCCTTTTCCGTGCAAAAAAATGAGTAATGTCATTAGAGTTTTTCCAAATCTTCTATATATATCCAGCGTTTAATGGCAGAAAAGTCAACTTCTCCGTTCTCTTTCTGCCAATGTTTATCACTAAGTTTAGAAACCAAAAATTCGCCTTTTTTAGTTTCAATCAGGCAGAGCTTATCAGACTTAGGCAAAACATTGGCATACCAATAGGTATTATCTTGGACATATTTTTGAATAACTTGCGATTTTTTAATCAGTTGCGAACGCAAATTATAGTTTCGCCACTCTGCAATGATGGCATAAAGAGCCAAAGCAAAAATAATCAGGTGCATCATTTTTCTCCTTATTTTTTTACAAGTTTAGCACCATAAATTGTCTTTTCAACAAAAAAAGCCCCGTAAGGTTAATACGGGGCTGGTGTATTGAGGATGAAAAATAAAAATTAATCTTTATCTTTTTTATCCTTTTTCTTGTCTTTTTTATCTTTTTTTGCCTCTTTTTTCCATTTTTCGGCGCGTTTTTCCATTTTTTTCTTCATTTTTGCTTCGCGTTTAGCTTTCATTTCATCAAGCTTTTGCTTTTGTTCCGGAGTCAAGATTTTTTCAAAATCTTCCATATTTTGTTTGCGGATTTCATCCATCTTGCCACGGAGTTCATCAGCTTGCTTCATCAAAGGTTCCATTTTCTTGCGGTTTGCCTCACGCAATTTTTCGGCTTGAGCTTTTTGCTCTTCGGTCAAGCCCAATTTTTCGGCAAACTTATCAGACATTTCCTTTCTGAATTCTTTATCAAATTTTGGGCCCTTCTTCCACTCATGAGGAGGCATATGTGGTCTCGGAGCATCAATGGCATGTTCCGGATGATGCGGCGGCGGTGGCGGCATATCATTTTCTTGAGCCCAAGAGTTTGTTGCACCCATCAACAGAGCAACAGCACAGCACATAGTTGAAAAAGTTTTTTTCATATTAGTTCTCCTTCAAGAATTTAAGTTTTTCGCTCAAAATTTTACGGGCGTTAAACAATCTGGATTTAATCGTACCAACCGGCAACCCGAGTTTTTTAGAAATTTCTTCATAAGATTTTTCTTCAAACTCAAACAAAATCACCACTTGGCGCATTTTTCTCGGCAAATCATCGACGGCTTTAAGAATAATTTTTTGACGTTTTTTGGCATCAATCACTTCTTCTTGTCTGCCACCGACTTTCACCTTATCCAAAATCTCTTCTCCGCTGACTTGCTTTGTCTCCATAATATGTTGCTTAGATTTGAAATAATCTCTGCAAACATTGGCTGTTAACGTACTAAGCCAGCTTGAGAATTTTCCCTGTTCTTGATAATTTTCCATATTTTTCCAGGTTTTAATATAAACTTCCTGTTCAATATCTTCATTATAAGAACCGGTAATTTTTTTGATAACGGATCTGATAAGTCCGCCATATTCCGCAATTATCTCTTTCATTTAGCCAACCATCAAAAGTCCGTAATCATCTGTGGGCAAACCATATTCCGCAAGGTTAGATGAGGTTAAAGTGCTATCATCCAACATAAAATAATATCCGTAGATATCAAACTCGCTTTGTTGTTGCGGCCACAAAGAACTAAGCATAAACACACCGACAAACATTGCACAAACAGATTTTATAATGTTGTTACGACGCTTGCGTGCAAAATACAATGGTTTTGCTTCTTTGAGTAATTTTGAAATATCTTCCATTGTTTACCTCCCTTACATATATTTATAACGACGAGAGTTTCAATATGGTTCAAAAAATTTTTTTACATTAATCCGTTTCTAGCCGCATTAGCTTTATTACAAGGCAAAATGTCTTCAAATTTTGTTAATTTTTCAAATATTTTCAAAACTTTATCGGAAGTATATTTTTTATAGCAAAAATCCGCACGATAAAAATCTGCTTTGATATTTTTAGCTTCTGCGGCGACACAATACGGATTTTCAGAGAACAGCATAATCTGACAATCTTTAGAAAGAGCCTGATAATATTTTCCATCGCGTTTTAAGCTCAACCATTTTTCGCCCTGCGGACAATTTTTACAATCGTTGGAACGAATACAATCGGCACTGGTAAACAGCGGCACATCTTGATACACAACCATACAAAGCGGAAGTTGCGATTTATCTGCAAGCCCTTGCATATTAGATAAATCATCTTCCAAAGCCAATGTAACGCGTGAGGCGTTCATCCCTTTAGCTTGCTCTATTGCTTGTGTGTTGAGCGTATAGATAGAGGCATCAAAAGAAATATCTACACCTTTTTCAGGCAAAACCGACAAGCCCCAATAATGCCCGATTTCCCATTTCTTATAGCCTTGAGATAAAAGTTCGGCAATGAGCTTAGTATAAAGCTGAGGCTTACGACAAACGGCAGGCAATGCAATACGAACTTTATTTTTAGGCAATGCTTTCAACTCTTCCGCTTTTGAACTTGGAGAAATCAGCCAAATAACTTCAGCAACCTTATCTAAATCAATCTGCGCGAGGCTGGCAAGGTTATCGGTCTTAATCACCCATTGCGGAGCTTGTTGAGCTCTGGGCACAGAAATTTCGGGCATTGAGCCATGCTTATCTTCAATTTTGATTTGCGCATACAAATCACGACGCAATTCATTCAAAAGAGATGCCGGCGCAAACAGATTGTTCGGGTTATCAATGATAATATCAGCAAGCGTGAAATTGGTATCACCGGTTTTGCCAAAAGCCGTTTCAATTGCAAACTTTACTTTATCCGGATTCTGCGCCGGCGCAAATTCGCCGCTGACTTTGGCTGAAACACCGTTTGCCGTTGCGGTAATTGTCGTCGGTTTCACAACAACCTCAACCTTAACCTCATCACGACGCATAAACTCCTTCGGCTTGGGTTTGGTATAAGGATAAGCCCCCTTCACTTCGCTTGATGATGCTAAATAAATATTTTCACCCAAAGAAAGTTCCGGCGTTTTCGGTGGTAAAGAAATTTCTACGAGTGTGTTTTTCTCGGCTTCACAAACATTTTTGCCGTTAACTTTCAAAAACTGCAAAGAAAAACCAAACGGCTTTTCATCTCCGCTCACATCAATCTGGATTCCGTCATAACGGGCAATTTTATGATTCGTTTTGAAAAAGAGCTTGTTCTTGGCAATTTTTTCAATTTTACCGATGAGCAAACCGCGGTGTCCGACAAAATCGCGGTCAATCACGTTTTTGTTTTTGCCTTTAAAATGGAAATCTGTCCACGGACGAGAGAAAATCTGCTTAATATGCTCTTCTCTGATGCTGTCGGCACCCTTCCCGTCCAAGATCCGACGATAATAATCGGTAACGGCAGCCACGTAGAGTGCAGTCTTTTTGCGTCCTTCAATTTTGAGCGAAGTCACCGGCATATCCAAGATTTTTTCTTGCAAAGCCATATCTTTCATTGAAAAATAGTGCTTTTTACCGGCTTCTCCTTCAAAAGATGCTCGACAAGGATACAAACATTTGCCGCGGTTGGCACTTTTTCCGGTTTCAAAAGAAGAAAACAGACAAAGTCCGCTGTAAGAATAGCACAAAGCACCATGGATAAAGGCTTCGGTTTCCAAATTGGGAATAGAAGCAATTTCTTTAATTTCAGACAAATGCAACTCACGCGCCAAAACCACACGCGTAAAGCCGATTTTTTGTAAAGCTAAAGCCCCTTCTTTATTATGTACCGCCATTTGTGTACTGGCGTGCATTTCAAGTTCGGGATATTGCTCGTGAATAATGCGCGCTACGCCTAAATCTTGGATAATAATGGCATCAACATGATATTTGGAACATAAATCCAAAGTTTTAAGGAGTTGCGGCATTTCGTGCTCTTGCACCAAAGTATTGATAGCCACATAAACCTTGCGCTTGAGGTGATGCGCAAAAGCCACAAACTCATTGAGTTGTTGTTCATCAAAATTAGCCGCCGTAGCACGCGCCGAAAAGTTTTTCAAGCCAAGATAAACCGCATCAGCACCATAGTAAAGCGCGGCATAACCGGCTTCAATATCTCCTGCCGGTGCCAAAAGTTCTTGTTTCATAAGAAATTTCCTTAAAATTAACTTATCTATAAGCTATTGCAGGCGGCTTCGCTTGTCAAGCAAAGAAAAGGCCTCTCAAAAGAGAGGCTTATCTTAATATTAGAAACGAAAATCTCGTAAACCTTGTTCAATTTTGTGCAGATTATCATTACAAATATCATGAACTTTAGGCATAGGAATATGGTTAAGTTCTTTTTTAATAAGCTCTTCTCCGATTTTGCGTGTTTCCGGGCTGGCATAATCAAGCAAATATTCTTTCAAAGTCATCAACGCATTAGGCAAACAGCAGTTATGAATTTGCATATTTTTGCATAAAGCCATAAAGCGATCGCCGGTACGCCCTTCCCGATAGCAAGCCGTGCAAAAACTTGGAATATATCCCATTTTCATCAGCCAACGCACAACTTCATCAAGAGTACGATTATCGCTCACTTCAAATTGAGATGAGTTATCATCTTCGGCTTCCGGTGTATCATAACCGCCGACACTGGTCTTAGAACCACCGCTTATTTGCGAAATACCATAATGAATAACCTTTTCGCGACACTCTTTGCTCTCACGGGTGGACATAATCATACCCGTATAAGGTACGGCAATACGAATACAAGCCACGATTTTGGCAAAAGTATCATCATCAATACCGTTATCAAACACACTCGGATCAATATCATCGGCACGACGGATTCTCGGTACGGAAATCGTATGCGGTCCGACACCGTGGACAGCTTCCAAATGTTCGGCGTGCATCAAAAGTCCGGCAAACTCGTAGCGATATCTCTCCAAACCAAACAACACACCTAAACCTACGTCATCAATTCCTCCCGCCATAGCTCGGTCCATTGCCTCGGTATGATAAGCATAATTATGCTTTGGTCCTTTAGGATGCAGTTTTTCATAGCTTTCTTTGTGATATGTCTCTTGGAAAAGAATATAAGTACCGATTCCGGCGTCCTTGAGTTTGCGATAATTTTCAATGGTAGTCGCAGCAATATTCACATTTACACGGCGAATAGCTCCGTTTTTATGCTTAATGGAATAAATGGTTTTAATCGATTCCAAAATATATTCAATCGGATTATTGATGGGGTCTTCACCGGATTCGATAGCCAAGCGTTTATGTCCCATGTCTTGCAGAGCAATCACCTCTTTGGCAATCTCTTCTTGTGTCAGCTTTTTTCTTTTGATATGTTTGTTAATCGCATGATACGGACAATAAACACATCCATTCACACAATAGTTAGAAAGATACAGTGGTGCAAACATCACTATGCGATTACCGTAAAAATCTTTTTTAATTTGTTCCGCCAGAGCAAAAATCTCGGCATTTTTTTCGGGGATATCGCAATCAAGCAAAAGCATGGCTTCACGGTGAGATAAGCCTTTACATTTTTTGGCTTTTTCTAAAATTTGATTGATTAGTTCTGGATTATTTTTATGGGCATCGGCATAAGCCAATGTGTCTAAAATTTCTTCATGGCTGATAAATTCCTCAGCCTTTAAGGACTCTGGATTATACATATTCACTCACTTTCTTTCGGGTTAGAAAAACTTTCCCGTCAGGTTAAAAAATAAAATTAATAAATGAAATCAGACATTTGCAAAGAGGGTTTTTGATGAAATCCCTTTTAATTTGCCGATTTTTCCGGATAAAGCACTTATAATATCTTGAGGTGCATCAAGAACAACCGAGATAATGCTGACATTTTTTTGTTTATAAGGAATACCCATTCGTCCGATAATATGAGATGCGTATTCATGCAAAATTTCATTCAAAGCCTCAACGGAATCTCTATTTTCAACGATGATACCGACAATAGCTACTCTGCTTTCCATAACAAACACTCACTTAAGAGTTAAAAACGACTGAAAATCGGCAAGTTTTTCTCGAGCTGGACACGTTGCTGTTCAATCAGAGTCGCCATATTCAATTTACCGCTGCGGAGCATGCCTCTAACCGGACACCCCGAGGTCGTATCCGGATTTGCAAAAAGATAAGACAAAACAGCTCTTTTAGGTGCACCTGTTAAAATTTGGTGAATACATCCCAGAAAACCGTTAGCAACCAGTTCATAAGCCATTTCTTCCGAAATACCGCTTGATGCGGCATACTTCACTAAAGCATTGATGGCATCACTCACATTATTAGCGTGAATTGTAGACAAGACCAAGTGTCCGGAAGTTGCAGCTCGCAAAGCTTCACTGGCCACATCGGGAGAACGAATCTCACCCAAATAAATATAACGAGGTTTAGATCGCAATGCAGATTTAATACCTTCTTCCCAAGAACCGTTCGGAGGAGTTGTCTGTTTGCACAATCCGAGTTCACCGTCTTTGGTCACATAGACACCATCAAGAGGCATTTCTATCGGATCTTCAATAGTAAAGGCATAACCGCCCTTTCTAACCAAATATTCTTTCAATAGGGCTGAAATTGTTGTACTTTTACCGGATCCGGTAGCACCCGCCAAAAGAATTAATCCGCTGCAGCCGGCAATAGAATTCAAATGGCTCAAAACCCCGCTTGGAAAACCAAGCTTTTTCAAATCAGGCACTTCAATCGGCATTTTACGAGCGCAATATTGAGGACCTTCAAGAGCGACAGATCGTTCAACACGATAATTTCGATCATGATAATTTAAAAGATAACTGGGGTTTCCGTCATACAAACTCTCCATTTTAGCAAAAAATTCAGAAAAATCTTGGAAAGTTACATATTTCAGTCCGCAATCGGTTTTTCCGCTCCAAATATAGCATTTTTTGTCAGGTGTAACATAGACATCGGAAAATTTAATATCATTAATCAGCCCCAATTTTTCAGGAATAGTTGTCAACGAAGAAAGATGGGAAACATCTTGTTGTTGAGGTTGCACATAGGATGAGTTAACATCAGCATGAGATTTGTCTGAACTTACTTCACTCAATTTATCTGGATTTGCCGACATTTGGTCTGCAGATTGCTTTTGTTCTGTCATTAATGCTGTCGGTTTCTGTACTTCCGCTTGAGGTTGAGTGTTTGTTCCGGAATTTTCAATCACAACACTAGGACGAGGCATGGGACGTTGTCTCATTGCCATCATCTGACGATTATCAACCGTTTTATTAGGGGTCTGAATATTTTGTTTTTTTTCATCAGAATGCCCAAAAATTTTACTACCACTAAAAAAATCCATTTTTTTTCCATAAAAAAAAATAACAACAACACCAAAAACGTAATTATAATATTATAAAATGAAAAAATTAACAAAACTTTTATTAAGATAATCAACAAAACTTTTATAAGAAATGAAAAAGTTTTCTCAATTTCAACATAGATTGAGAAAGAAAAAGTCTTCAATAAAAAATAGCAAACACTGTTTAATTTATACTACAAGAGGCGAAATTTACAAAACAAGTGACCGCAGCGAGTTAGAGTTTGATACGCAAACTCTTACGAGCCAGAAGAACTCCTTAAGGGAGTTCGAACCTATTATATGGATACAAAAAAAAAGCCTCAGGACTAAATCCCAAGACTCTGAATTGGTGGGCGCTGAGAGGCTTGAGGAAGGAAAATTCTCCTGTGGAGGATTTTCTAACGAAAGGCGAACATTTGTTAGTTTTGAGGCAAGTGACAACGATGCCGACAAAGCGTTACAAATGGAGTGACCGCAGCGAGTTAGAGTTTGATACGCAAACTCTTACGAGCCAGAAGAACTCCTTAAGGGAGTTCGAACCTATTATATGGATACAAAAAAAAGCCTCAGGACTAAATCCCAAGACTCTGAATTGGTGGGCGCTGAGAGGTTCGAACTCCCGACCCTCTCGGTGTAAACGAGATGCTCTTCCAGCTGAGCTAAGCGCCCATCTTGCTTACAGGGAAGATATATATACTTATAAAAAAAATAAATCAAGTATTTTTTTTGAAAAAAAGCATATTTTTTATAATTATGTATTTTTTCAATAAGTTACCGAGTATTTGAGCTCAAAAAATCTAAAACTTTATTAACATCACTCTGATAGACTGATGAATTTTTTTTCTGACTTTTCTGTACATTTACAGATTGAGTCGTTTGTTGAGAAACATCGGATCTTGAATTTTTATTAAGTTTTCCCTTAACTTCATTTAAATAAGCTTCACCGGACTTTTGAGGTGCCGATTGAGAAAATTCCCGTGTAGAAACGACATAAGTACCACCATTTTGTTCCACAGCTTGTTTCACTGTTTTTTGAGCTCTTGCAATAACAGCGGCATTTACTGTTTTGCTTATCACCCCACCGGTATTACTATCTAAACGACCTAAGTTTCGTTCCAAGCGCCCAACTTGGTGTTTTATATTCGCAGTAGGAATCAATAGCTTTTGGTTTAACACGTGGTTTACATCTTCAACCGTTTCTGCAATTTTTTCCAATATTCCTTGTGCTTTTGCTTCTTGAGCACCGCCCAAAGTAAACAATGCGGCGCCCACAATCAAAGCCTTTTTTAATCTATCGGAAACTGTGCTTTTGAATATCTTTGTAGTCATTGCTCAAACTCCTTGAGTTGTTTCTTTAGCATAAATATACCATATATTTTTGACAAAATAAACAAAAAAATACATATAAATAATAATAATCAATTGTCAAAATATTATTAAAAAAAAATAAGCCTCCGTTGGCACGAAGGCTTATTAAGAAAGAAACAAGCTGTTAATTAGTTAACAGAATCTTGCAAAGCTTTACCGGCTTTAAATTTAGCTTGTTTGCGAGCCGGAATTTTGATTTCGGCACCGGTGCGCGGGTTGCGACCAGTTGTAGCAGAACGTTTGCTAACAGCAAAAGTACCAAAACCAACCAAGCGAACTTCATCGCCAGCTTTCAAAGCGCTGGTAACAGAAGCGATGAAAGCATCAACAGCTTTAGAGCAATCAGTTTTTGTCAAACCGGTTTCATTAGCAATGCTAGAAATAAGTTCATTTTTATTCACGGTGAGAACTCCCACTAAATATAAGTTATAAACCAATGTCAAAGCCACTTGGGCTTTACACAGAAAATTTAAGCGTTCTTTTTTTATGAAGTCAAACAAAATAAACACTTTGCGCGCAAAAAAGTGATTTTTTTTACAAAAAAAGCAACTTCAGACACAAAAAAACAACTTATCCCCAGATTTCTGCGCCTTTTTAAGAATTATCGATTTAAAATTTTGCGATTCTGAAAAGAAAATTCGATTCTTATTTTTTATGTATACGCATAAAAAGAAAGGCATCTTTCCGGATGCCTTCTTAAACATTATCATTATGGTAGCAAAACTATTTCTTCTTTTTGGGTTGCTTTACCAAAGCCACTTTCAAAACCTCAGAAACTTCGGAGACCGGAATAATTTTCATTTCTTTTTTCACGTTATCCGGAATTTCTGCCAAATCTTTCTCATTATCTTTCGGAATGAGAACGGTCTTGATGCCGCCGCGCAAAGCTGCAAGGAGCTTTTCTTTCAACCCGCCGATAGGAAGAACCCTGCCCTGCAAAGTAATTTCACCGGTCATAGCCACATCTTTCTTAACCGGAATTTTGGTAAAGACAGAAACCATGGTTGTATACATGGCAATACCGGCGGACGGACCATCTTTCGGTGTAGCTCCTTCGGGAACGTGAATATGCAAATCAGTCTTTTCAAAAATTTCGGGATCGATTCCCAATTCTTTGGAATGAGAACGAACAACCGAATACGCCGTTTCAATAGATTCTTTCATCACATCGCCGAGTTTACCTGTTTCGGTAACTTTACCTTTACCGGGCATATCCACTGCCTCAATAAAGAGAATATCACCACCGACTTCTGTCCATGCCAAACCGGTTGTCACGCCAATATGGTCGGTATTTTCGGCTTCTCCGAAACGATATTTGATAACGCCGAGATATTTTTCCAAATTCTTTTCTGTAATCGACACTTTCTTAGTTTTACCGGAAGAAAGCAAAATTTCTTTTACGGCCTTACGGGCAATATTAGAAATCTCTCTTTCCAAATTACGGACACCGGCTTCACGTGTATAATAACGTATGATGTTACGAATAGCCCCTTCGGAAATGCTTAGTTCTGAAGATTTAATTGCATTTTCTTCAAAAATCTTTGGCAACAAGTGACGTTTGGCAATTTCAACTTTTTCATCTTCGGTATAACCGGACAAGCGGATAATTTCCATTCTATCCAACAAAGGTCTGGGCATATCCAAAGAGTTTGCGGTTGTCACAAACATAACATCAGATAAATCATAATCCACTTCCAAATAATGATCATTGAAAGCTGAGTTTTGTTCGGGATCCAAAACCTCTAACAGAGCCGAGGCCGGATCACCACGATAATCGTTGCCGAGTTTATCAATTTCATCGAGCAAAAACAACGGATTAGATGTTGCAGCTTTTTTCATGCCTTTGATGATTTTGCCCGGCATGGAACCGATATATGTACGTCTGTGACCTCTGATTTCGGCTTCATCACGCATGCCGCCCAAAGAGGCACGAACAAAACTTCTGCCTGTTGCCCGCGCAATAGATTTTCCGAGAGAGGTTTTACCGACACCCGGAGGACCGACTAAGCACAAAATCGGACCTTTGACCTTTTCGGCACGAGCCAGAACCGCCAAATATTCGATAATTCTTTCTTTGACTTTTTCCAAGCCGTAGTGATCTTTTTCCAAGATATCCATGGCCTTTTTCAAATCTTTATTAATTTTAGAGCGTTTTTTCCAAGGGATGTCCAAAAGCCAATCCAAATAGTTGCGCACAACCGTTGCTTCGCTGGACATCGGGCTCATGGTTTTGAGTTTTTTAACTTCGGCAAGAGCTTTATCTTTGGCTTCTTTAGAGAGTTTTACTTTTTCAATTTTCTTAAGATATTCACTGATTTCGCCGTCTTCTTCACCATCACCGAGCTCTTTCTGAATAGCTTTCATTTGCTCGTTCAGGTAATATTCCTTCTGGCTTTTTTCCATCTGTTTTTTAACACGATTCTTAATACGGCTTTCCACTTCCAAAACCGTTAATTCTGAATTCATGAATTCTAAGATTTTTTCAAACCTGTCGGCAAGGGTTTTACCCTCTAAAAGCGCTTGTTTATCTTCAATTTTCAAAGACAAATGAGCGGCAATGGTATCTGCCATTTTGGCATAATCTTTAAGCTGGTTTACAGAAACCAACACCTCGGGGGGCGTTTTACGAGACAGCTTAACATATTCTTCAAACTGAGATAAAACAGCACGAACCAAAGCTTCCAATTCCAAGCTATTGGCAGATTCTTCTTCGGGTAGAATTTCGGCTTCAGCCAACATAAATTCTTTATTCCGGCAAAACTTATCAATTTTAACACGTTCCATACCTTCAATCAACACTTTTACCGTGCCGTCGGGTAAACGTAACATTTGGACAATTGTACCGATTGTACCGATATGATAAACATCATCAGACTGAGGATCATCAACAGTCGCATCTTTTTGTGTAAGCAAAATGATATTTCCGTCATCATCGGCCACACTTTGCAAAGCCTTGATAGACTTATCCCTTCCTACAAATAAAGGAACAATCATCTTCGGATAAACCACAATATCGCGCAAAGGCAAAACCGGACATTTAATTTTCTTTTTGACCATCATGATTTCCTCAAATAAATTTAATCTCTAAAATGATATAGGCGCAATTTTTCTCTACTGCAACAACATGAGACATTTTTGGCACAAATATTAACATAGAGCAACCCTAACCTTTTTTAATCCACAAACAAGAAAAAAATATATCTGATAACTCAATAAATAAAATTTGCTAAAAACAAAAAAACCTTGTATGATACATCAAGATTTATCGTATTAGAGAAAGGTTTTTTATGACACATCTTATCAAAAATACCGAAATTGGAGAAGAAATAGAAGTTGACGTTTCGGTCACGCTGGGAACTGCCAATCTACGAGTAAATCAACTGCTCAAACTGGGGCGCGGAGCTGTTGTTGAATTAGACAGAGATGTAAATGATTGTGTTGATATTTATGCCAACGACGTTCTCATCGGTCACGGTGAAGTTGTAATTACAGAAAATGACAAAATCGGAATTTCCATAATTGATACGCAAACAAAATGAAAATAATAATTTCAAAAATAAAACCATATATAAAAAAATTATACCAAAACAGTTTTTTCAGAAATATAATCAGTTGGTTGGTTTATCTCTATGCTCAATTTGTATATAAAACAAGCAAATGGGAAGTAATCAACCGAGAAAAATTAATTGACTTATGGGAAAGTGGTCAAACCTTTATTTTGGTCGGCTGGCATGGTCGCGCTATCATGTATTCATCCTTCAGAGATTATAGATTTCCGCTCAACGCTTTGGTATCTTTACACAAAGACGGACGTATTATAGCCGGTGTATTACAAAAATATGGCTTAGGCACCATTGGCGGCTCCAGCAACAAAAATGCAAAAGCAGCTGCCATAAATTTAATGAATTCCCTCAAAGATAACACATCAATCTGCATCATTCCGGATGGTCCGCGCGGACCTCGTATGCACATGACAGAAAGTCCAATATATTATGCACATAAAACCGGTGTTCCGATAATAGGAATTACTTGTAGTGTAAAAAAATGTAAAATCATAGAAAAATCATGGGATAAAATGATGGTTCCCTATCCTTTCAACAAAGGAATATGTCGTTTCAGTGAGCCGATATACATTCCTCAAGATGCTTCTGAAGCAGATTTAGAAAAATACCGTCAACAAATTGAAACCATGCTTAACCGGCATAGTTTTGAAGCAGACCAAGCCATGGGTTTAACCCCTGTTCTTCCCGGAACAGAATGTAAAAAGAAAAATGACATAAAAGGAAAAATAACATGTTTATAGAGATATACGACAAATTGGTAAAAACATTATATCCTTATGCCATTCAACCATACATCAATAAAAGGTTAAAAATGGGCAAAGAAGATACGTCTCGACATAATGAACGGTTGGGTAAACCTCTTTTGGCACGTCCCGAAGGAAAGCTTATCTGGCTTCACGGGGCATCCGTTGGTGAATCTTTATCCATGTTACCATTAATCCACAAACTTTTAAAAGAAAACCCTACTTACAATATCATGGTAACAACCGGAACAATCACTTCCGCAGAACTTATGGGTAAACGTCTTCCGGAAAGAGCTTTTCATCAATACATTCCCATAGACAATCCTGTTTTTGTAAAAAATTTTATAAAGCACTGGAAACCGGATATTGCTTTATGGTTTGAATCGGAATTCTGGCCAGCCATGCTGGGGGAAATCAAAAAAAATAAAATTCCTCTGATTTTGGTCAATGGACGAATTTCAGATAAAACCTTTGATCGTTGGCGCATGTTCAAATTTGTCAGCAAAGAACTTTTATCATGCTTTACCTTATGCTTAGGTCAATCAGACGAAGATGCCAGACGTTTAAAAATCATCGGAGCACCCAATGCTCAATGTCTGGGAAATATAAAATATGCCGGCTTTAATCCACCGGTTGATGCAAATAAACGTGCCGAAATTTTATCTCAAATCGGAGAAAGGACAACATGGGCCGTCATTTCAACCCATCATGATGAAGAAGCTCAAATTGGCAAAAAAATACATGAAATCAAACAACAAATCCCCGATTTATTAACTATTATAGCCCCTCGCCATCCGCAACGAGGCAAAGACATTCAACAACAACTAAACGCTTTGGGCTTAAATACTGCGCTTCGCACCAAACAAGAAAAAATCACGCCGGAAACAGATGTCTATATCGCGGATACAATCGGAGAAGTTGGAATTTGGTATAATCTGGCTCCTGTCATTTTCATCGGCGGTTCACTTGTCCCTCACGGAGGTCAAAATTTCATAGAGCCTTGTCGTTTTCATGATGCCGTTATTGTTGGACCTTTCATGCACAATTTTACCGATGTCATGAACCGCGCAAAAAAAGCCGATGCCATTATTCAGATAAAAAATACCGAACAATTGGCAACAGAAGTCATAAAGCTATTACAAAATAAAGAATTTTGGCAAGAACGCCAAGAAAAAGCATATAACTGGGCCATGAAAGAAGCCAAGGTCTTAGATGGTATTTCTGACGTAATCAAGGAATATCTGTAATGAAAACTCCAATTTACTGGAAAAAGAAAAATATATATTCTTATCTCTTATCACCGCTTGGTTTGCTGTATCAATATGCAACTTTACTAAATATGACGATAAAAAAGCCGCAAAAAGTAAATAAACCGGTGATATGTATTGGTAATTTAACCGCCGGCGGCACAGGGAAAACACCGGTTGCTATTTCTTTTGCCAATATTTTACAAGAATTAGATAAAAAGCCTTTTTTTGTATCTCGTGGCTACGGAGGAAAATTACATAACATTGTTGTTGATAAAAATATACACACACCGCAAGATGTCGGGGATGAACCTTTACTTTTAGCCAGACAAGCCCCCGTTGTTGTCAACCCCAATCGATTTGAAGGTGCAAAATTGGCAATTAAAAACGGAGCCGACATTATTGTAATGGATGATGGTTTCCAAAACCCAACTTTGAAAAAAGATCTTTCATTCTTGGTTTTTGATGGAGAATTTGGCTATGGTAACGGAATGTGCATTCCGGCAGGTCCGTTAAGAGAAAGTTTAGCTTCGGGTTTAAAAAGAGCTCAAGCTATCATCATTATTGGTGAAGATAAACACAATTTAGCCAACAAGTTCAAAGATTTTCCCATATTTAAGGGACATATTAAACCGCAAATCCCGACACCGGAAAAAGAACCGATAATTGCCTTTGCCGGCATTGGTCGTCCTGAAAAATTTTATAATTCTTTACGATTATGCGGATTTAAAATTTATCAAACCATAAATTTTGCCGATCATCATCAATATAAAAGAGATGAACTTTTAGTCTTAATAGAAAAAGCCAAAAAAAACAAATGTATGTTATATACCACTTCAAAAGACTTTGTAAAAATCCCTTCAGATATAAGAGGCTATTTCAAAGTACTGGAAATAACCATTCAATGGGAAGATGAAGAAAAACTGAGACATTTTTTAGCAAAAAATATATAACAGTTTTATTTTATATTCTCATAAATATATTTATTCAAATTATTATACTCTAAAGCTTTGTAGTAGTTTTCTTTAACGGCTTCCAAATGTTCCGTATAAAATTTTGGTGTCAAATTTTTAACGATAGTATCAATTTTATCATATTCATCAGGCTTGATTTCAATAATTCCGTCCGCATTAAAAATTTTTCCTATTTTAGATGCTCCGATATAAACCGGAATTGTAAACTCAAGAAAACAATCCAAAATTTTTTCGGTAAAATAATAAGGCTCAACACTATTTTCAACCACAACTTGAAAATAATACGGAGCCAAAGTAATTTCTTTTTTATCAAATCTTGAACCGCCATCTAAATTTCCAAAAACATCCGCCAAAGCATTATCTCTTAAATTTCTGGCAATACTAATACGCAATTGATGAAATTTTGTATTATTCTTTTTGGAACAAATCATAGAAACAAGCTTAGATTTTTTCTCGTACAGCAATTCATCGCTATTTTTGACCCACCCTCCCGAAGCAGGAAAAAAAACGGCATTAGGCAATTTATTGAGTAATCTGTCAGAATGCGTAAATATTTTTTCAAATTCTTTTTCTAACCCTTTATGTTTGTCAAAAATTTTATAATCTTCAGGCAAAATAGATTCAGCCTCAACTAAAGCGCCAAATTTTCTTATGGCTGTTTTTTCGGTATATAACATTTCGGTATGTGTATATAAATGCTTTTCCAAAGCATAATTATAGCGATCAAAAAACAAATAATCACCTTGCCAAGCATAGGGACCCATATAAGTATCTTTAAGATAAACAGTTTCCAAAGGTGTTCCGAATTTATTATATATCAAGGGTTGCTGAGGATTTAAAACCTTTCTGCTGGGCTTAAATACGAGTTGTTTTTTGCCACGAATAATATCGATTATTGTTTGAACTTTCATAACTTGCACCAAATGCTAATTAATATTAAAATTAGAATACAAAGATACATCTCAAAAACAAGACCATAAAAAAATTACCAACAAAAAAAGATACCCCTTGTTTTTTTTTACGCAGGATATCTTTTTTAGTCATTCATTCTTGCCAATCATCGGTATCTTCTTCACTGGGTTTTGTATTACCATAAGCTTGTCCGCTATCTCCATAGGTAATATATTTATCCCAACCAAACAGAATAAAAATTGCGCTTATCGCATAAAAAGAAGCAAACGCAATATAAAAAGCATGAGAAATATTCTCAACAACAAATGAAGAGACCAACATAAAAAGAGCAATCACGCCCCATGCCTTGGCAATTTTTTTTAGCTTTTTCATAATATATATATTTTGATTAATAATAGGTTTTAGTTTAGTTACTATATCCCTATATTTTTTATAATCAAGCCCTAAAAACTTACTTCCACCACTGATAACTCCAAATTTCAGAAATCGGACGATTATCATGAGCCTTATCTCTGAGCAATACGCGCAATTCTATAATTTCTTTATTTGGCTCAAAATCAAAATACAAAGTAGCTCCGTTAATGCTTGGCGTATACATCAATTTAATATTGGTAATTGTTCCGGCTTGGTTCGAAATGTCTGCCCAGATATTACCGTTTTCAATTTCTTGTTTCAGATTTTCAACATCAAAGTCAACAAAATCAATCACATATTTACGCTTGTGGCGTAAATATTCTCCTGCCAAGCCATCTCCGCCCATACCGTTATAGGTAGCAAAAACTTTTGCTAAATTTGTCATAATCGGAGCTTCATTCACCCAATGCATGCGATATTTGAAACGATATTCTTTTTGTGCTTCAATCGGCATATCCGGCACCCAATAAGCCACAACATTATCGTTTGTTTCATCAATAGAAGGAAGTTCGGCCAATTGTACTTTCCCCCTCCCCCAATTTTCAAGAGGTTCAATCCACAAGCTCGGGCGCAAATCATAAGTTGCTTCGGGGTCAAGATAGTGGCGTGGATTACGATCACGCTGCATCAAGCCAAAACCTTTAGGGTTATTATCTACAAAAGAGCTCAAGCGCAAATGTTCGGAATTGTCTAAAGGACGCCAAATTTTTTCGCCATTACCGTTAACAACCAACAAACCGTCACTGTCATGCACTTCGGGACGATAATCATCAAAACGAATTTTTGTATTTTCGCCATAAAGGAACATTGAAGTTAAGGGAGCAATTTCAAGTTTGGCGATATTCATGCGTGGATAAAGCACGGCTTCAACATCGATAATTGTTTCTTCACCGGGAACAATATCAAAACTATAAGCACCGGCAATACTTTGACTATCAAGCAAGGCATAAATTTTAATATTTTCATCATCGGGACGATTAAGCCAAAATTCTTTAAAAATCGGAAATTCTTCAGGCATTTTTTCTGCTGTATTGATACCCAAACCACGAGCAGAAAGACCATAGCGTTGACCTTGAGCCATGGAACGAAAATAGCTTGCGCCGAGAAAAGAAATAAGCTCATCATAAAAATCTGTGTTCAACGGATATTGCAGACGGAAACCGGCATATCCTAAATTTTTATCAAAAGATTCCGGAGTAATATTATTTTTGCCAAAATCAAAATTATGAAAATCATAATTAATATCTATGACTTTACCTTTTTTAACCTCATGGAGTTGCACCGGATGATTAAACAAACCGCCGAGATGATAAAATTGTGCTTCATAAGACAAATCTTTATCATGCCACAAAGATTGTTCGGGAAGGAAACGAATATCACTATATTGTTCATATTTCATCTGAGCCAAAGATGCTGGTAAATCTGCTTTATTGTCAATATAAGGAGACAAAGAAAGTTGTTTGGCTTTAGCGACAACGTCGGCAAAAGAAAATTCCGGCTTGGTTTCAGATTTTGCAATATGCCAATAACTAAAGGCACACAAAGAAACAATCAAGGATAAACAACAGCCGCATTGAACTATTTTTTTCATCTAAAAGCTCCTTATATGAACAACATAAAAAAAGCACCCTTCAGGGTGCTTTTTAGTGGCGGAGAGTACAGGACTCGAACCTGTGCATCGGTATTCCCGATGACGGATTAGCAATCCGCTGCATTACCACTCTGCCAACTCTCCATCGTGGTACGCAGATATATTTATATTATGTTTTATCTTACGTCAACACAAAATTTCAAAAATAAACACATATTTTTATCAATCTAAAACCATTGATAAATAAGTCATGAAAATAAAGCCGGAAAAAACGGCAAAAGCAGACTTTGTTGTGCGTTTGAAGCCATAAGTTTCGGGTAAAATTTCATTAATAACGACAAAGAGGAGAGTACCGCCGGCCATAGCCATACCCAACGGAACAATTTTGTCGCTGATATCCATAGTAAGAAGTCCGATAACGGCACCAATCGGTTGAACCATACCAATAAGCAGAGCCGTAGATGCAGCTTTGATTCGAGACACGTTAGCTCCGACCAAAGAAATGGCAATGGTTAAACCTTCGGGAACATTATGAAGAGCAATACCGATAACCAAACTTAAAGGATTAACCAAATCCTCGGCACTAAACGCCACCCCGACGGCCAACCCTTCGGGAAGTTTATGTAAAGTAATGGCAATAATGAAGAGCCAAGCTTTTTTAAGGCTGATATGAGGCCCGTGCGCACCCATATTATTATGTTCATGCGGCAATACGGCATTAAGTATCCAAACCAAAGCCACACCGACGAACACGGCCGAGCTGTACCAAAATGCCGAAACATGAATGTCGGGATTAAATTGCAAGACCTTACGCATGGAAGGAACGAGAAGAGCAAAGAAAGAAGCCGCCAACATCACACCTGCCGCTAAATTGAGCATAAAATTGATATTATCTTGGCTGTATTTCTTTTTAAAAAAAATCATAAAGCCACCGATACCGGTCACAAAACCGGCAATCAGAGATGCAAGCAATCCTTCTACAAAAACATTGGTCATTTATTTATTCCGAAAATCAAGGCCGGCTAAACGCCAGCCTTTTAGTTGATAACAATTATTTCAATTTCTCGGCAATCATTTTGTTCACGATTGCAGGATTGGCTTTGCCTTGCGATTTTTTCATCACTTGACCGACGAACCAACCCAAAAGGTTGCTCTTTCCGGCTTTGTAAGCAGCCACATTATCAGGAGCCGAAGCAATAACTTCATCAACAATTGCTTCAATCGCACCGGTATCAGTCACTTGTTTCAAACCTTTTTCTTCCACGATTTTTTCAGGATCGCCGCCGGTTTCAGCCATAATCACAAAAACATCTTTGGCTGTTTTGCCGTTAATCACGTTAGAAGTAACAAGTTCAACAAGTTTACCGAGATTTTCGGCAGTAATGGGAGAATCTTTAAGCTCAAGTTTCTTTTCGTTAAGCATGGCAAAGAAATCACCCATCAACCAGTTGGCAACTTTTTTAGCATCATGACCAAGGGCTGCTTTTTCAAAGAAATCAGCAGTTTCTTTATTTTCGCAAATAACAGCTGCATCATAAGCGGTTAAACCGAGTTCTTTGACAAAACGCGCACGCTTGGCATCAGGAAGTTCAACCATATCGGTTTTAACTTTGGCAATGTAGTCATCATCCAAAACCAAAGGCAACAAATCAGGCTCGGGAAAATAACGGTAGTCATGAGCATATTCTTTTTTACGCATTGGTTTGGTTAAACCGGTTGAGGCATCAAATTTACGCGTTTCTTGCTCGATTTTACCGCCGGATTCATAAACTTCGACATGGCGTTTAGCTTCATTTTCAATCGCTTGCATCACAAATTTAACCGAGTTAACGTTTTTCATCTCGCAACGGGTACGATATCCCTCTTCGCCGACTTTGCGGACAGAGACATTCACATCACAACGCATGGATCCTTCATCCATATTACCGTCGCAAGTACCAAGATAACGAAGAATTGAACGTAATTTGCGCAAAAAAGCACCCACTTCTTCGGGAGCGCGAAAATCGGGTTTTGTAACAATTTCCATCAACCCGACACCGGCACGATTCAAATCAATAAAGCTTTTATCGGGAGCCATATCATGAATGGATTTTGCCGCATCTTGTTCAATATGCAAACGCTCGATACCGATATCTTTGGTTGAGCCATCCGCCAAATCAATGGTAACATGCCCCTCACCCACAATCGGATATTGAAATTGTGTAATCTGATAACCTTGCGGCAAATCGGCATAGAAATAGTTTTTGCGAGCGAATGCGGAATATTTATTAATTTTGGCATTTAGCCCCAAACCTGTTTTAACCGCCTGATAAACGCAATGCTCGTTTAAAGTCGGCAACATTCCGGGCATACCGGCATCGACAAAAGAAACATTTTCATTGGTATCCGAACCATAATGCGTGGAAGCACCGGAAAAGATTTTAGATTTTGAAATAATCTGACAGTGAATTTCCACACCGCAGATAACTTCCCAAGAAGCGGTTTTTCCTTCAATAATCATCCCTGTCATTATTTTATTCCTTTTCTGAAAGCGGCGTCTTGTTCCAAAGCGCTGGCGGTTTTAAAAATAGTTCCTTCGTCAAAAGCTTTACCGATGAGTTGCAAGCCTAAAGGTAAACCATCGTGAGAAAGTCCCATCGGCAAGCTCATGGCAGGAAGTCCGGCCAAGTTAACCGAAACGGTAAATACGTCATTGAGCCACATATTAATCGGATTTTCCTGCATAGATTTATCGCCGATCGGAAATGCCGTAACCGGAGAAGTCGGAGTCAAAATGATATCGCATTTTTCAAAAGCATTGATAAAGTCTTGACGAATAAGACGACGCACTTTTTGCGCTTTGAGGTAATAAGCATCATAATATCCGGCGGAAAGAACATATGTACCGACCATAATACGACGTTTAACTTCTTTACCGAAACCTTCCGTTCTAGTATTGATGTACATATCATCAAGGGATTTTCCATTTATGCGCAATCCGTAACGCACCCCGTCATAACGCGCCAAGTTAGAAGACGCTTCTGCCGGAGCAATGATGTAATAAGTCGGCAAAGCATATTTGGTATGCGGTAAAGAGATGTTGACAATCTCGGCACCTCTGGCTTTGAGCATCTCAATTCCCTTATCCCAAAGAGCGGAAATTTCGGCATTTAGACCTTCGGGACGATATTCGGCGGGAATACCGATCTTCAAGCCTTTAATATCTTGATTTAAGAAAGCTTCAAAGTTCGGAACTTCCACTTTGGCAGAAGTTGAATCTTTAGCATCATAACCGGACATCACGTTCAACATAACGGCACAGTCACGCACGTCTTTGCACATCGGACCGGCTTGATCTAGAGAAGAAGCAAAAGCGATAATACCATAACGAGAGCAACGCCCGTAAGTCGGTTTAATACCGGTAATACCGCAAAAAGCCGAAGGCTGACGGATTGAACCGCCGGTATCGGTACCTGTGGCAGCGGCACACATATTAGCGGCAACGGCTGCAGCCGAACCACCGGAAGACCCACCGGCAACAAGCGGAACATCTTTGCTCCACGGATTAACGACCGGACCGTAATAACTGGTTTCATTGCTACCGCCCATAGCAAATTCATCCATATTGAGTTTACCCAAGAAGCAGGCGCCGGCATTCAAGAGTTTGGAAGTCACGGTAGATTCATATTGTGGTTCAAAACCCTCGAGGATATGAGAGCACGCGGTAGTACGAATATCTTTAGTGCAATATAAATCTTTGATTCCAAGAGGAATACCCTCTAAAACGCCGTTAGTACCATGAGCATATTTTTCATCTGATTTTTGTGCTTGAGCCAAAGCCACATCGGGAGTTTCTAAAACATAAGCATTAAACTTGCGCTTATTATCCATTTCATCAATATAAGCTTTTGTCAGTTCAACAGCGCTAAACTCTTTTTTCTTTAAGGCATCTCTTGCCTGAGCAATTGTCAGTTCGGTTAATTTTGTCATATTTTTGAACCTTTAATAAAATTTTATTCAACAACTTTGGGAACGGTGAAATATCCGTATTGAGCCTGAGGGGCATTTTTCAAAACAGCATCGGCTTGATTCCCTTCAGTTACAACATCTTGTCGCAAGGTCAAGTTTGTATCATTAACCGAAACAAGAGGTTCAACACCATCGGTATTCACTTCGCTTAACTGTTCCACCCAGTTAAGAATTTTATTAAATTCATCTTCCGTTTCTTCAATTTTATCATCATCAATTTTCAGATGAGAAAGGAACGCAATTTTTTTTACGGTTTCTTTATCTATGGCCATCTTTATTATCCTCTATTTAAACTTATACAAAAATAGAACAATTATCTAATTTTGCAATAAAAAACTTGAGTTTACATATCAATTTGCATCGGCGGCAAAATAGCATTATATTTCAGACGATTAAACATTTGAATGGATTGGATTTCCGCATCAAAATTCTTCAACACACCGGATACAACCAAACCACGCCCGCCGCTGACAAGCTGTTGCAACTTTTCTTGCAGAGTTTTTTCTTTGGGATAGAACTCAATACGCACTTTTTCATCATCTTTTATTTGAGCGGCATATTGAGCCAAAGCGAGAGCAGTTTCAATGCCGCCGAGTTCATCAACCAACTTAACATTTTTAGCTTGTTCGCCGAGCCAAACACGACCGCGAGCAAGCTTATCCATTTCTTTTTCAGACAAATTTCTGGCCTTTGCGACTTTTGAAGTAAAATCTGAATATACGGCATCTAATGATTTGTTAAATATTAATTTTTCAGATTTTGAAAATGGTATATTTGAGCTTAAGATTCCGGCATTTTGCCCAAAAGCCAAACGTTCCCAATGAACACCAAGCTTTTCCCATAGATTTTGTAAAACCATTTTACCGCCCAACACACCGATAGAACCGGTAATTGTAGACGGCTCGGCCACGATTTTGTCTCCGGCAATAGCCACAAAATAACCGCCGGATGCGGCATAATCCCCCATCGAAACAATAACGGGAATTTTCTTTTTTGCCTTAAGTTGCTCAATTCCATGCCAAATATCATTAGCGGCGCCATAACCTCCTCCGGGAGAATTTACTCTTACAACTAAAGCCTTTATGTTTTTATCTTCATCTATTTCTTTAAGTTGAGAAAGAACGGTATCACTCCCTGTTACAATATCATCCCTTAAAGAATCTACCGAGCTTTCCCCTTCAGCTATAATGCCGTCAATAACCAACAGAGCAATTGATGTCGTACCTTTTTTATGATCTCGAATATTTGTTTCATAATCAAGCAAATCTATCAACTCGGCTTGATGATCTTTTTCAAGGCTATCCGAATAATCTTGCTTAAAAGCAATTTTATCAACCAACTTGGCACCCAAAGCTTCTTCCGAAGACAAGGGCGCATTATTAATTAAAGCAATAACTTCATTTTCAGAAATATTGCGAGCCTCGGCAACATCATGAACAATACGATTAAAAATACCTTCCCCAAGTTTTTTCATCTCTGTTTTGAAAGGAGCCGACATCCTTTTGTCAGTCATTGAATCCATGGCTGTTTTATATTCATAGCGGCTATAAAACTCCGGTCGGACACCGATTTTATCTAATACATCGCGAAAGAACGGAATTTCCAAGCCTATACCGGTAATGCCGACTTCACTGTTCGGGGCAATTGCAATTTCATCAAAAACGGATGCCAAGTAATATTCTTTGGTACCACGCCCGAAAGATCCGAAACTCGGTGCGTAAAGATAGGTTTTTTTGCCTGTTTTCTTAAAATTGATAATTGTTTGACGTAAGTCTTGAATTTGCGCCAAACCGAGAGAAGAAACGCTAATTTTTCCGACTATTGCTTTTACCCTACCATCAAAGGCAGCAACATTAATAGCCTTTATCATATCAAAAAAGTTTTGATTATAGACACCGGATAGTTCAGCCACAATATCATTATCTTTAGTTTCGGAAAAGTTTTCATCAAAATCAATGTAAAGTATGGCGGAAGGCGGCACAGGAGAAAGTTTTTTTCCCTGAGGTCGTAACATTCCTAAAATCAAAAACAAAATCAAAATAAAAATCAAACCAAAAATGGCAAAAGCATAAATCAAAGATTTGGTCAACAATTTTGCCACTTCAATCTTCTTTTTATCCTGTTTACTTTCCTTAGGGAAAGGCATATCAAACTCATTCATATTAAACCTCATAAAACCAAAAATTGATTTTATATTAAACAAATAGCATTATATTCACAAGTTTTGCACACAACTTCTACACAAGCCAAACAAAAAAAGGACGATATTTCTACCGCCCTTCTGCTATTGATTATATTGGTATTATTCAGCCAAAGAAGCAGCAGTTTCCGTAGCTTTATCCAAATTAATCATGCCTTGGATATGGTAACCGCAATCGACATGGAGTACTTCACCGGTAATACCTGTTCCCAGAGGAGAAAGCAAGCCCAAAGCGGCCATACCGACTTCTTCTTGGGTAACGTTACGACGCAAAGGAGCATTGAGCTCATTCCAATGTAAAATCTTTCTAAAATCACCGATTCCGGAAGCAGCCAAAGTTTTAATCGGTCCGGCAGAAATGGCATTAACACGAACTCCTTGTGCCCCCATATCACTGGCGGCATAACGAACGGCAGCTTCCAAAGCGGCTTTAGCAACGCCCATAATATTATAGTTCGGCAAGATTCTTTCACCGCCGAGGTAAGTCAAAGTCATGATGGCGCCGCCTTCATTCATAATCGGAGAAGCGCAACGGCAAGCTTCCAAAAAAGAATAGCAAGAAATTTGCATTGTGTTGGCAAAGTTAGCACGAGTTGTATCAATGGTACGACCTTTGAGCTCATTTTTATCGGAAAAAGCAATAGCATGAACAAGGAAGTCAATTTTACCCCATTTTTCACCGAGTTCTTTGAAACAAGCTTCAACGCTTTCGGAGTCGGAAACGTCGCATTTAATCAACAAAGGCTCTTTGTCAAGTTGAGCAGCCAAAGGCTGAACTCTTTTTTCCAAAGTTTCATTCTGATAAGAAATAGCGAGTTGAGCGCCATGAGCATTCAAAGCCTGAGCGATTCCCCAAGCAATCGACTTGTCATTAGCCAGTCCCATTATGAGACCTTTTTTTCCTGCCATTAACGGTGCGGGTGTAGCCATAATATTTTCCTTTGCAATCTTAAAAATTAAATATATTGTTATACAGTCTATGACACTATTATAAAATTTATGTGTTTTTGTAAATAACTTTTTTTATCGAGTTGCGTATGTATTGGAAAACTAAATTTAAGAATGCGGCAGTAACGCTGAAAAAATTTTTGATATTTTTAGTCCGTCGAGCCAAGAATGACACCATTTTCAGAGTATCATCATCATTGAGTTACACCTCATTAATAGCTATAGTTCCGTTATTTGTCATCGGCTTGGCAATTTTTTCCGCTTTTCCTGGATTTACGACAATAAAAGAGCAATTTCAAGATTTTATATTGAAAAATTTTGTACCCGATATCGGACAAGAAATCAGCCAATATTTTGTAAGTTTTTTAAATGCCTCGGCACAGGTCACGACAATTGGCGTTGTCGGTTTGGCGGTTACGTCGATTATGTTGCTTTCGACCATAGAGAACAGCTTAAACTTCATATTCAAAGTATATAAGCCAAGAAACATCAAGACTAAAATCACCTTATATTGGACGGTTATAACTTTAGGTCCGATATTATTAGGAGCAGCCTTTTCTTTACGCAGTTATCTGTTCACATTACAAAACCTAATGCCGGAAGAATTGAGCAATTCCATGTACTTAAGCCAAATGATACCCAATCTGATAACCATGTTGGTATTGGTTATGGTCTATGTTTTAGTCCCTAACAAAAAGGTTAAAATTTCCAATGCTTTGGTTGGAGCATTTATTGCCGTTCTGTTGTTTTGGGTTTTAAGAAAAAGCTTCGGCATATTGGTTATTGAAAATGCCACTTATAAAACCTTATACGGAGCCTTAGCTGCCCTTCCCGTTTTTCTGATTTGGATGTATTTGGCATGGAGCGTGGTTATTTTTGGTGCGGTTGTTACGGCTGCCTTGGAAGAATATCAGGCCATTGAAGCCGAAAATGCTGAGGAAAACAAACGCTTAGAAGAAAAAACACCTTTAGCCAAAATCAAAAAAGTAAAAAACATAAAAAAACTCTTGCAAAAAGAACAAAAGTAGTACATTTTATTTTTCATAGGGATAAATGGCAAAGCAAAATTGTATTTTTTGTAAAGCAGTTTATAACAATATCATTATACAACATTTAATGAGGTAAAAAAGAAAATGGATAAACAAAAAGCACTGGATGCCGCAGTCAGCCAAATTGAAAAAGCTTTTGGAAAAGGCTCCATCATGCGCTTGGGACAAAATGATGCCAGCGTGGATATAGAAGCCATTTCTACCGGCTCAATCGGCATAGACATTGCCTTGGGTATCGGCGGTATGCCCAAAGGAAGAATTGTAGAAATTTACGGACCTGAAAGTTCCGGTAAAACCACCTTGGCCTTGAGCGTTATTGCTCAAGCTCAAAAGAAAGGCGGAACCTGTGCTTTTATTGATGCCGAACACGCTCTTGACCCCTCTTATGCAAAAAAAATCGGTGTAGATATTGAAAACTTGCTCATCTCTCAACCTGATGCCGGTGAACAAGCTCTTGAAATTACCGACACATTGGTTCGCTCGGGCGCTATTGATGTTTTGGTTGTCGACTCTGTCGCCGCATTGGTTCCGAAAGCCGAATTGGAAGGTGAAATGGGCGACCAACACATGGGTTTGCAAGCGCGCTTAATGAGCCAAGCTTTAAGAAAATTAACCGCCACCGTATCTCGTTCCAACACTCTGGTTATCTTCATCAACCAGATTCGTATGAAATTGGGCGTAATGTTCGGTAGTCCGGAAACAACAACCGGTGGTAATGCTTTGAAGTTCTATGCTTCTGTCCGTATTGATATCCGAAGCATTGGCAAAATCAAAGATAAAGAAGATATTATCGGTACACAAACCCGCGTCAAAATCGTTAAAAACAAAGTTGCTCCTCCGTTTAAGGTTGTCGACTTTGATATCATGTACGGCGAAGGCATTTCCAAAACCGGCGAGCTGATTGATTTGGGCATCAAATCAGGCATTGTTGAAAAAGCCGGAGCATGGTTCTCTTACAAAGGAGAAAAACTCGGTCAAGGTCGAGAAAATGCTAAATTGTTCTTGAAAGAACATCCTGATGTTGCTCAAGAAATTGAAAACAAAATCAGAGCCGATGCCGGACATATCACCACAGAAATGATTGGTGACGATGAACCGATAGAAGATGAAGTGGCAGAATAAGAATATCACGATTTATTCAAAACACATCAAATAAGGAAATTTCCTTGTAGAAAAAATCCCCTTTGAAAAAAATTTTTAAAGGGGATTTTTTTAACCTCAGCTTTCCGAACAGAGAGTATCAATAGACAAAAATAATTGACCTAGTTCCCAAAATATGCTAATTTGATTTTATAGTCATTTCAAAGGAATATATATTATGTCTGATGACGAAGAAAAAATAAAAAACATAAAAAACAATTTAAATGAATTTGACCTGCGCAACTTAAATTTGGCAAATTTTTCATCTCAAGAAGAAGCGCAATTTCATAATTATATCAAAGGCATTTGCCAACGTCTGCTCGGCGACACGCTCAATTTGGATGAAAAAAACATAATTTTTGCTTTATCTGATCGAGATGAAACAAACGCAGCTCATATGTCAAAAAATAACATCAGCGTTATTTATATTACCGAAGAGCTGCTTAAATTATGCGATAATGAAGACCAGCTGGCTTTTATCTTGGGACACGAACTTGGGCATTATGAAGAAACCTTACGCCAAGGTTCAAATAAGTTTAATTCCAAAGCCGAAGAAACCTCCTGCGACTTACGTGCCATTCAGAAAATGGCTCGCGGCGGCTATAATCTTGAAGAAGCCTGCAATGTCGCCTCAAAACTTTTTAACAATCCTTATATTTCTATTGAAGACCTGAAAGATCCCCACACAAACAACAATTCTCGTCTGAATCTGATTAATGCGATGAAAAAAAAGGAAAAAGACCGCATCATCGAAGAGCAAAACATAGAAATCACTCAATCCACCCCAATTCCACAGGATATTTTAAAAATAGTTCACGAAAGAACCGTACAACCGGATTTTATTGATATTTTAGATTCACAAATGGAACAATCCGCTCAAAAAAGCAATGATCCTGATGAAGCACAAGTTAATGTTTGGCTCAAAGCTTTTCAAGAACATATTATTTATGTCGAAAATTCATATAAAATGACGCAATACGATATTGAATCTTTTAAGTCTTGCCTTTACAACTTTAATGATAGCGAAGTCGCCATAGATAAGTTTCTTGCAGCTCTTTTTGCCGAGATGGAATCCATGCCCAAAGATGCTTATTATAACGCTTATACGGAAATCATGCACAGCATCTTAGAGAGAATAGAAACCTTTGACGACTTTGACGACTTTCAAATTCATGCCGATAACAATGATTCTAAAACTGCAGCTTGGTTAAGATATTACCTTCACGGTTTCAGGGAAGCCGAAGGAGAAGATTTTTACAATATTATCAAAAAGTTGGACTTTGTTAAAAAATTTACGGCTCGGCACGGTTGGGATGATGGTACTTACAAAGGAATTTTGGTCAAAGATTTTAATTTATTGGAACTTGACTTTAATGAAAGTGATGTCGGCAAAAAAATTTCCCCTGAAATCATAAATTATATTCGAACAAATCTTAACGCATATAACGAATTTGCCACCTTCAGCGGTTTAACCGTGCGAAAGATTGGCGATTCTTTACTCTTAACCCAAGGCAAAAAAAATTGGAGCATTTTTGCAGATGCTTCGGGTAAAATTACATATTCATTTTCTACGCAAGATTTGAGCAAAATGCAAAATTTATTAGTGCAAGACAATATTGAAAATATTTATACAAATCTTGAAGACATAGCCTCAGGAAAAATTACCGATACGCGCCAACGCTTAAATATCTTAAAAAAAGCGTATCAAATTATTTCTCCCGTCTCAAGAAAAAATGATTTAAGCAACATTTTGGAAAAGCATGGCGCGGAAGATGATAAAAAAGAAATTTTGTATGATGACTTAATTCCCATACTCTCAGATAAAGCTAAAACATTTTTTAGTGAGCGCATGGCCCAAACAAACGATAATTTGCCCTACACGCAAAAAATTACCGACTTATATGCAGATGTTATTCGTTCCGCCCCTAAAGAATACTTTGATGAAATATTAAGAACACTGACACAATATTTCCCTCGTCACCGATTAAGCGGTGAAGACAAGTTAATGCGCGCCTTTTTGGATAATTCCGCTTTTGCAGACAAATTATCAACAGCGATTGAATCTTTTGAACCTTTTCCGGAGAAATCAAAAGGTTGGAAATTTCTTGAAATGTTTAGAATGCCGGATGCTAATCTTCGTTGTAGCTTGTCTAATTTTGTATCCAAAATAAAAACAATTACAGATTTCAAACTCAAAGAACATCTTGAACACGGCGGTAATTTTGATGATTTTGAACAGCCTTTTAAAAAAGATTTAGCCCGCCTGTTTGGATTCCATCCCTATGGTAGCATTGATGAAAAAGAAGCTTTAGACAATCTTAAGCGTACACGCAACAAAGATAAGACAGATACAACATTATATGAACAAGCCTATATTGCCTATTCTTCATATGATGCTCTCAAAAGCGATAGCTCGACGAATGCTGAACTTTTATGTGGATATAATGCTGCAGGCACTGAATTAACAAAACAATGTTCCTCCGAAAAACAGTTACTTAAATCTACGGAAAGATACCGGATTGATGCCGATGAAGCAAAACAAATTCTTGCAAGACAACAATCTTTACAGTCCGTAATCAATAAAATACACAATCGATTGACAGAACGCACAAATCATGAAATTGAAAAAGGCAATATCTCTATTGTTGATATCAATGATATGCTTTCAAACAACGACTATCATGATAATGGTATTCATGGAAATCACGGATTTGATACCATTATATCAAATTTTGATTTTGAAAAGCCCATTCTTCAGTATATGGAAAAAGGAAACGAATATGATATTGAAGCTTGTATATTTTCATTATCAGGTATGGTAGAAGCTTATAAAAATAATACAAGAAAAGGTGATGCCTATAAAGAAAAAATTTGGCCTTACATTGCCAAGATTTTTGAACGAAAAGATTTGACTGTTGAGAACAAAGTAAATTTTTTCCATCAACTTACATATGATAATGTTTTTGCAAGCGATTATAAAAGGTATTATGAAATACTTATCGGAAAAGACGGAAAAAGCGGTTTATTACATGAAATTGACAATTTAAGATATCCGGATGATAAATTTTACCGTTATCTAAAACTCTTAGATAAGAATACGCGTATTCCCGACCCTGAAATAAGAGCGGATGTTATCAAAAAAGCGGCTCTTGCATATTGGCAAGCCAACGGTAAATACAATGATATTACCAATACTTCAGAAGAGCAAAAATATATAATTTTTCAATGTGTTCAAGCTATACAAGCCTCCAACATGGCTGAGTTGGATAAAATTGAGTTTTTAAAAGAGTTCTCCGAACTCACGATGTCGCAAAAAGAATTATCTTTATACATGAAGCCGCAAGCAATAGAGTTACAAACCACAGATTCTAATGCAATTAAAGCCGCCTACGGACTTGATACCGTGGCTTATGCCTTGCAAAATTATCCTGAAACCAAAATAAAAATTCAAGATTTTTTATTAGGAGAAGGTTTACCCGAAGAAGCTTCCGAACTTGTTAAAAGCATCCATATTGCCATATGCAAAACACATGACAAATATTATAAATCTCCCAAGATATTAGACCGTTACCTGAATGGAGAAGATATTTTAGATGATTTAAATATTCGCGAACGAGAATATTTTAACAAACTCAATCCACAAGCTTGCATGCACTTCAAAAAAGAATTTGACGCAGCTCCTTTGGAAGCAAAGGCGTTAATAGTCAACGAAATTATTACCAATGGAAAAACAAACTGGGAAGAAGCGTTCAAAATTGTTTCAGAAAAATTATTTGCCGACGCCGGAGAATTGGGGAAAGTCGGCAGCGACTTTTTACACAGCTACATTGCCTCACGTCCGAACAGCGAAAAAACATTTTATTTGGCTGCGATGATGGCTGCCGCCAACAACAAAAGTAAATCATCCGCAAATTATGTCAACAGCCCCTATTCAGCCGAAGAGCGTAATTTGGCCAAAGGATTGCGCTTATTCCTTGAAAATTCAGGTCCTGCCGGTACAAAATTAGCTCAAGCAATGGCATCATACAACGATGTACCGGAATTTATCCGTCATGAAATGCAATTTGCCAAAAGCGAGGCCAATCCCCCTGCTCGCTGGGATATTTTTTCCGCTAAGGAAGAAACCATGGATAAGTTACTATCTTACGGACCTCTCGGAAAACGTCGCGGATCGGCATCATTTTTTGTGACTTATGATCTGGGCGATAAAATTGTTAAAATTATGCGACGCGGCGCAAAACTAAAAGCAGACAGCGAATTTGCCATTTATTCCGAAATGCTGCAAACACTATCTGCCGAATATAAAAATATATCCTCATTTAAACGCTTGGTACAAAATGCAGCTGATAACGTACAAATCGAAACAGATTTGGATATTGGCGAACAGCAATACCGCGATGCTAAAGCCCTCTATCCGGAAAAAGTGACCGCAGATAACATAACCTTTGATATTAAGGTAATGGACTGGGTTGCTAAAGGTAAAGACTGGGCCATAATGGATAAGGCACAAGGCATAGACTTTAAAGATCTTGAAGAACCTTACAAAACAGCTGTTGCCAAAGCCGTATTTTCGACAGAGCTATCCAATATGCTCTCCGGCAAACGTTTTGATTCCGACCGTCATGGTGGACAGTATAAATTTGATACAGAAAACAATGTTATTGGTGTTTTTGATACCGGTTCCATGAGCATGACCGAGCCAACGGATAAAGAAAGACAAGCCTTAGGAATTGTCCTCGCTCGAACAATGAAAGGAATACGCCGCAATCAAAATGTTGCAAATGTCTTTAGTACAGAAATAGACAATGTTGTCAACGAATTATACAAATCTGAACTATCTCGCAACGAGCCGGTCCCTCCGTATTTAAGTGAATTTCAACGCGGTATGTTAGCTCTTAATGATTTTTATGCGCCTCTTTCCGGTAAGGATATGGCTGAATGTATAATCAAAGCCTTTGACAACGGCAAGAATCACATACATCCTGAAATTGTCAACTCCTTTAAACTTGAAATAAAAAAGAGTTTAGATAAGCATAATGTTTCGGTTCAAGAATTGTTAATGCCTGAAAAAACCGATAATTTGCAACCGGAAGCCCGAGCTAACCGGCGTATCGGAAAAATACTTTTTGATACCCTGTTTCAAAGTATGACTGAGGGAAAGAATATTGATATTTCATCAGAAGCAGCACAAAAACTCATTTCTCGTTTGGGAAATAAGGATGCTGATTTACAAATTGTCAAAGGTGTTGTCAGAGGAGCGTATGCTAAACTGGATCCTAAAAACTATAGCAAAAAAGACAGAGAGGAATTAGGAATGTTCTTGTATAAGGTAGGCGGAATTGAGGCAAAAAACCAAAAACTCAAAAAAGCTGAATCCATGGAAGACATTATCAGGGAAGCTTCCTCTCAAATTCCGCAAATGGGCGAATATACCAAAAATATAATGAAATTAGTTGCCATGATGGCAAAAATTCCGGATTTAAACAATGACAAACTGAAAAAGGCAGCAATCTTTGTTGCTTTTTACGATAACGATGTGGCACGCGGCTTTAAAAAATCTTTAAAAGAAGATAAAAATATCAGTTTTGCAAAGCGTATTATGCTTAAACTTGCCCCTATGGATTTTATACCTCATAACGCCAAAAAAATGTTGATTAAATCTATAAATAAGCATTTTGTTTCAAACTATGTTTCCAAGCAATTATTTGGAAATACGACCGTTTTGTCACAAACTTCTCAAAGTAACGATTTTCAAAAATAATTTTATTTAATAATTTCAGTTTTTGTATTTTTTCAAAAAAAGAATCCAAAAAATTAATCTTATATTCACATTAACTACGTATAATAAAATCAACAAAAGACAACAACCACAGATAACTTATTGAAATTACATATTTTTAGGTTTGTAACAAAAATTTAACTAAACAAAAATTTGACAAATTTAAAGAAATGTAATAAAGATAGAGAAAAATTAGACCAATTCACAAGATTTGAGAGGAATCATGAAAAAAACTTTAGCTATGTCTTTAATGTTTCTGATGACCGGATGTGCTTGTTTAGACGGCATGTGCGGAGATGATGAAGAATTTGAAGAAACTCCCGTACCCCAAAACGCCTATAAAGGCTATGACAATCAAGGTTGTAACTACGCAACCGGAGAAAATTGCCAAAACAATCGCCCGATTCGCGTAAACTACTATGTTCAACCGCAACAAATTCAACCTCGTCCGATTGTTTATCGCCAAGAACAACCGATTATTTATGTGAAAGAAGTAGAAAAACCAACTCCTGTCGTTGTAAAATATAAAGAAGCTCCGAAACCGGTAGTTGTTGAAAAGAAAGTAACGCCGGCAACAACCGTTCAAAAGACAAGAACATACGCTTCATGCGGCGACATAAAATCTACAACAAAAGAATATGAATTGAATGATGGTTCACATTGTGCTCCGGAAGTTAAAGAAGTCAGAGAGCCGGTAGAAGTTGTTTATAAAAAGACCACATATAAAACTGTATATGAACCGAGAACAACAACAACGGTAACTTTTGAAAAAGAACCTTATAAACAAGAAGCAAAAGAAGAAGTTGTCAAAACGACGACAACAACGACAAGAGAAGTTGTAACCAATACACAACCTGTTTCTCAAAACGTTGAAACGGTCACCACAACCACAACGACAACAACTTCTGATGATGAATTCTTGGATATATTACCTCAAGATGAAATCAAATAAAATAATAAGTTAATAAACTCCAATGTCTCGAAAGCTCCTCGAATGAGGAGCTTTTCTTTATATCATTAATCAATTTTTTGAATAAACCTAGAATATCGTGTCAAACACTCATTATGTTGTTTTCCGGCCACATCTCGCATTATTTTATTCTGATATTCTGTTGTAAAATATTCTAATGGGGTAGCAGTTAAAATCTCCGTCCCTTCATCATAAGATAAATCCAGCCCAATGAGAGGTGCCTGTACTTCAAAATCAATCATTTGCTGATAAAAATCTTTAGCAATTTTAAATTTCACGGCTTTTTTAAAGTCCGTATTTCCGGCATCTTCATTTTGCACGAGATTATAAGCCGTTTCAAAGCGAATATAATTTTGAATTAAAACGGGAGAAAAATCATCCATCGGTTGAGTAGCATCTGCCATATTACTTATCTTTATGAATTATTATTTTTTTTAGAAATTAAAACGCTGCAAATAGAAACCATGGCAATTAATACGCCGGCCACCCAAGACTGTCCTAAATATAAAGCCCATCCTGTCAAACAGACTAAAAATATAAATTTGATTATATTTCATCAAATCTTCAGGAAGAGGCAAAGGTCCTTTATGAAACCTTGAAGCTTGTAACAGAACTTTTTTGTTTTCGCTGGTAGATTTAGGCAACAAAGATACATCAGAAGGAACGTCTTCTGTTTTCACTTTTACATTATTTTTTAAGCGTTTGCGCATAATCGTTTACGGCCTTATTTAAATATTTTCCGACATTATTCCATGATTCGGAAACACTGTCGTCTTTATTTTTTTGTCTGTCTGATAATTCATAATTCCAAAACATTGCAAAGGCAGTAAAACCAAGCATTAAACTTTGAAAGAATTTTGAATAAGACATTTTATCATCTCCCTTTTATATAGATAATATATATTAAAACATTAAAGACTGTCAATAAGAGTAAATGTTTTTATACCAAAAAAGCCTCGGAGATAAGTCCGAGGCTTAAACAAATGGCGATCTCGAGAGGATTCGAACCTCTGACCCACAGCTTAGAAGGCTGTTGCTCTATCCAGCTGAGCTACGAGACCATGGATAGATTGTTATTGCAACTCTCACCGAACCCTAACGGTTCGAACCCGACGTCACACAGTGCCGGAAACTGTTGGTCGGGGCAGCGGGATTGTAATTCCCGATTGTCCTTACCTCCAAACACTTCCCGTTTTAACGTCGCTTAAGCTTTTCAGCTCACCATTCATGCCGCCAATCGGGCCCCTTTCGTTCGAGCTTGCATCGCTCGGCTTCGCCTTACTTGCAACTCTCACCGCCCCTAACGGTTCGAACCCGACGTCACACAGTGCCGGAAACTGTTGGTCGGGGCAGCGGGATTCGAACCTACGACATCTTGCTCCCAAAGCAAGCGCTCTACCAGGCTGAGCTATGCCCCGTACAACAGATGTAAATCTACTCAAAAAAAAATATTTTGCAAGCTTTTTTTTGCATAAAATAAAAAATTATATCAAACCGGCACATCTAAAACTATAACAGCCATATTTACTAACTATTACATGATCGTGAAGTTGAATATTCACGGCAGACAAAGCCTCATTCACCTTCTTTGTTATATCAATATCGGCACGTGATGGCGTCGTATCTCCGGTCGGATGATTATGCACCATAATAACTGCCGAAGCATGATTATCAAGAGCTGACTTTACAACCTCACGCGGATGAATTGCCACATGGTTGATGGTTCCTTTTTGTTGTGTTACTTCGGCAATAACGCGATTTTTGCCATTAAGATATATCAGACGAAATTCCTCCACATCTTGATATGCCATCGACATACGACAATAATCAATTAAGGCATCCATATCGGCAATTACCGGTGCATCTTTATCTTTAAGCATTTCCCAAGACATACGACGTGCTGCTTCACTAATGATTTTGAGAGCAAAAACCGTATTTTCACCGACACCGGAAATAGAGAGTAAATCCTCGTTTTTGGCATTAATCACTTCGGCGAAGCTGCCAAATTTGGCAATAAGTTGTTTTGCCAAAGGTTTAACATCGCGTCTGGGAATGGCGATTGTCAAATAAGCTTCCAACAACTCATAATCTGCCAAAGCAGAACCACCGTTATTCAAAAACTTTTCTCTAATTCTTTGACGATGCCCTTCATTAGAAAGATTTGGTTGAGATTTTTCAGTCATATTTCTTGCCGTATATTATTTTTTATAAGGAGGTCTGTCCAATCCTTTAGGAGAAAAAGTAAATACTTCCGCTCCGTCTTTAGTCACACCGAGAGAATGTTCAAACTGTGCGGACAAAGTCTTATCTCTGGTCACGGAAGTCCAACCATCTTTCAAAATAATAGCATCTGGTTTACCAATATTAATCATCGGCTCAATGGTAAAGAACATACCCTCTTCCATCACCGGACCTGTACCTTTGCGACCAACATGCAAAACATTGGGTTCATCATGAAAAACTTTACCCAAGCCATGTCCGCAAAACATATCAACCACACCATAGCCGTATTTATGCGCATATTCTTCAATCACGGCACCGATATCACCGAAATGAGCACCGGGTTTAACCACGTCAATACCACGCATCATACATTCATAAGTCACATCACACAAGCGTTTTGCTTTGATTTTTGGTTCACCGGCATAATACATACGACTGGTATCACCATACCAACCATCTAAAATACAGGTAACATCAATATTCAAAATATCACCGTTTTCAAGTTTGCGTTCATAATCTGGAATACCGTGACAAATCACATGATTAATGGAAATGCAAACAGATTTAGGATAACCTCTGTACCCCAAGCAAGCAGGAATTGCACCGTGATTAATCATAAACTCACGACACAAATCATCAAGTTCACCGGTTGACACGCCGACCTGCACATAATCTGTTATATAATCCAAACATTCTGCCGCCAATTTTCCGGCTTTACGCATACCTTCAAAATCTTCTTTTTCATAAATAGTAATACCATCTCTTCTTTTTGTAGCCACAATAAACCTCAACTCTCAAAAAAAATCATTTCATACAAATATTCAATTTGCTTGTTATATTAATACCTTTTTTATCTAAATTGCAACCATAAGAAACAAACTCTAAACCATTTTTAGCTTCATCAAAAATTCTTGCCGCCGAAACCGGATCTATAGTCCAAGAAAAAAGCGTTTCAACACAATCAAATCGAGGGACTATAAGCACAACCACCGTTCTGGCACCAATTGCTCGCACTTTTTTCATTTCCTCAAACATTTCAACATCAAGCAAATTAACTTTTGTCGGAAAAACAGCCTTTCCATCTTGTTTGTTATAAATGGGACGCAGGCTGACAAAACATTTTTCTTGCTGGTTACTAAGTTCAAAATCCAAATGAGGCAAATTATCAGCCAGAGTCACTCTTCTGACTTTGGAATATTGTAGAAAATCCGGCATGATTCGGTTACGTAATGCTTCGGCAAAAAGCTTAGGAAAGTAGCGTTGATTAACCATCACCCAACCATCACCTTTGTTCACGGCCTGCACTTCGTAGCGCAAACGTCGCGTACGATCTTTCACACGGCTAACCCACAAATCTGCCCCTTTAGTATAAAGATTTGGAAAAACATTATCGTCGGAACAAAAAGCTTGCGTCAAAGAATTATCATCAAGTTTAATATCCATAATCAAACGCTGATAACGATTAACAACTTTTGCTTTTAAAAATTCATCTTTAAATTCCAAAACAGCCTCCGAACACTTATTTTTTTTATCAAAACATAAATTCGTCAACAAAACCTAAATAAGCTTGAAAAAAACATATATATGATTAATAAAAAAAATACAGAACAATAAGGAGAAAAGAAAATGAATAAATACAAAAGTTTACTTTTTCACATCATAGGTGTTAGTCTAATCGCGGCTATTGCCGGCTATTTTACCAGATTCGGTGTCAACGGCTGGTATCAGACTGCCGTACCGAGCAACATCACCCCTCCCAACATTTGGTTTCGTTATGTTTGGACCACTTTATATATTTTAATGGCAATTGCCGCATGGCGCATTTCTTTGTGTGCAAAGACCGAAGAAACAAAAAAATCTAAAACTCTGTTCTGGACACAATTATTTTTGCATATTCCATGGTGTTTTACGTTTTTTTATTTAGGCTGGCTCGGCATGGGCTTTGCCGTCATCATCGTGATGGACTTTATGGCTTTTCAAACCATAAAAAGTTTTGCAAAATCAGATAAATATGCAGCATACATGCTCTACCCTTATTTAATCTGGATTTGCTATGCCACAATTTTGAATTTGAACTACATCATCAATAACGGCCTTGTCATTCAAATTTCATAAGAAAATATAAAATTTTACTAGACTCTGAAAGAACTTTGCTATAAAAATAGCAGGTTAGTAATTTTTTGAATTTTTGACTTTTGGGAAGTAAAAATGACAACAACATTAAAAGATATTAGAAGTACATATTTAAATTTCTTCGCTAAGAACGGTCACAAGATTATTCCGTCATCATCTTTGGTGCCGGATAATGACCCAACCTTAATGTTCACCAACTCCGGTATGGTTCAGTTCAAGAACATCTTTACCGGTAATGAAGTCAGAGATTACAAACGAGCGACCACTTCCCAAAAATCAGTTCGTGCCGGCGGTAAACACAATGACTTGGACAACGTCGGATATACCGTTCGTCACCACACATTTTTTGAAATGCTCGGCAACTTCTCTTTTGGCGACTATTTTAAAGATGAAGCCATTGCTTGGGCATGGGAATTGGTTACCAAAGAGTTCTGCTTACCTAAAGATAGATTGGCTGTTACCGTTTACCATACCGATGATGAAGCTCACGATATTTGGAAAAAAGTTTCAGGTTTGCCTGAAGATAGAATCATCCGCATTGCCACCAAAGACAATTTCTGGCAAATGGGCGATACCGGTCCATGCGGTCCCTGCTCCGAAATTTTCTACGACCACGGTCCGGAAGTTTGGGGCGGTCTGCCCGGAACACCTGAAGAAGACGGCGATAGATGGATTGAAATCTGGAACTTGGTATTTGACCAATTTGAAGACTTGCCGGACGGCTCTCGTATTCCGTTAAAGCACCCTTCAATTGATACCGGTATGGGTTTGGAACGTATCTCAGCCATTTTGCAAGGCGTTCACTCTAACTATGAGATTGACTTGTTCCAAAACTTAATCAAAGCTATTGCCGATATGGCAAACTCAGATCCGAACGGTCCTCTGAAAGCATCTCATAATGTCATTGCCGACCACTTACGTTCAACCTGCTTCTTAATTGCCGATGGTGTTATGCCCTCAAACGAAGGTCGTGGCTATGTTTTGCGCCGCATTATGAGAAGAGCCATGCGTCACCAATATTTGCTCGGCATGAAAGAACCGATGATGTATAAACTCTTGCCTGCTTTGCAAAAAGAAATGGGCGAAGCTTATCCTGAATTATATCGCGCTCAAGAACTCATTACCGAAACTATCAAGGCTGAAGAATTGCGCTTCTTGAAAACCTTGGATAAAGGTATGCGCTTGCTTGAAGATGAAACCAAAGATTTGAAAGCCGGTGATGAATTGTCCGGCTCAACCGCATTCAAACTTTATGATACTTATGGTTTTCCGCTTGATTTGACTCAAGATGCTTTAAGAAACAAAGACATGAAAGTTGATGTCAAAGGTTTTGATGACGCCATGGCCAAACAAAAAGCCGAAGCTCGTAAAAACTGGGCTGGTTCTGGTGATGCCGGAACCGAAAAAGTTTGGTTCGAAATTTTTGATAAAAACGGCGGTACCGAATTTTTGGGTTATAACACCTTAAAATCAGAATGCTTGGTAAACAACTTGGTTGTTGACGGCAAAGAAGTTGAAACCGTCAATAACGGCGAATTTTATCTCGTTGCCAACCAAAGTCCGTTCTACGGCGAAATGGGTGGTCAAGTCGGCGATATCGGTAAAATTTATGGACCGAATTGTGAAATCGAAGTTTTAGATACCAAGAAAAAACTTCATGAACTCACCGTTCACGTTTGCAAAATGATTAAAGGTACGGTTAAAGTCGGTGATGCTTTGACTTTTGAAGTTGATGCCAAAAACCGCGCCGCCATTGCCGGAAACCACACCGTTACCCATATTTTGCACAAGGTTTTAAGAGATATTTTGGGGACGCACGTTACTCAAAAAGGCTCATATGTGGCAGCCGACAGAATGCGTTTTGACATTTCTCACCACAAACAAATCTCTGATGCTGAGCTCCGTTTAGCTGAAGAAAGAGTAAATGAAATTATCAGAGAAAACCACCCTGTCATCACCCGCATCATGCGTCAAGAAGATGCTATCAAAGAAGGTGCAATGGCATTGTTTGGTGAAAAATACGGTGATGAAGTTCGCGTTGTTTCTGTTTGCGATAACGATAACGAACATTTCCTTTCAACCGAACTTTGCGGTGGTACACACGTAAAATCCACCGGAGATATCGGCTATTTCAAGATTGTTGCCGAATCAGCAATCGGTGCCGGTTTGCGCCGTGTTGAGTGCTTGACCGGTCGCGGTGCCGAACAATATGCCTTAGAAAATGAGCAACGCTTGCATCATATCGCTTCTATGCTCAAGTCTGATATGGCAAATATCGAAGGCAAAATTGCCCAGTTACAAGAAGAAAAGAAAAAACAAGAAGCCGAAATCTTTAATTTGAAAAAAGCTTTGGTAAGCAATAAAGCCGGCGGTAATAATAACGAGTTTGAAGAAATCAACGGCATCAAGTTTGTCGGCAAAGATTTGCAAGACGTTCAAGCCAAAGAATTAAAAGCTTTTGTTGATGAAATCAAAGACAAAATCGGTTCCGGCGTGATTGTATTGGCAGCTAATAACGAAGGCAAAGCCTCTATTGTGGTAGGTGTTACCAATGATTTGACCGCCAAATATTCCGCTGTTGATTTGGTTCGCCTAGGTTCTGCCCAAGTCGGCGGACAAGGCGGCGGCGGACGTCCGGATATGGCTCAGGCCGGCGGTCCGGATGGAAGCAAGACTTCAGCCGCAATCGACGCCATCAAAAAAGCAATTTAAGACCTCAAGAAGTAAAAAATATCTCCGAAAATTTTCGGAGATATTTTTTGCAAAACAGGTATGTATAATTTTGCTTTTATGATTGCAAGTTAACGTCAATCAACGTAAAATAGCGGAAACAAAAACCTAAAGTTGCAAAAGAGAGCAAAAATGAACTCATTTTTAGTCAGAAGATTAGCCGTATTTTTTATTTGCTTTATAAGCATCGAGCTTCTGGCTGCACTTTATCTGGCGATTGATAATTTTGATAACATGGATTGGACATTCAAAAACATAGTCCGAGACCTTGGTGTTTTGCAACTCACTTCTTTTGTTTCATTTCTGGTTATGATATTTCCTTACGTTGTATATCTGACCCTTCTTCCAAAAAAATATCAAAACAACAAATATGATAAATTGATTACTTATGCCGTTTTTACAATTTTCACGTTTTTAAATATATTAGAAAACGTTTCTTCCATCATTTTCTGGGGAGAATTTAATATCTTAAAAAACACGGCTTCTGAAAAATATTTGGAAAAAGCAAGACAAATTTTGCTTGAAATTTATGCAGAATATCCATTAGCGCAACTTTTAAGCATTATTTTGGCATGTAGCCTCTTACTTTGCCTGATTTTAAGAAAATTTCTTTTTACCAAAATGGAAACACCTTCATTTGGACGTCGAATTTTTCATTTTATATTGTATCTCGCCGTTTGTTTTTTGGCTTTTATAAATATTGATATTGAAAAAATAAATAATCAGACTAACTCTTATAATAGCCGCATATCGGAAGACGGCACCTACAGCTTATTTAACAGCTTTATCAAAAAGAACACACGTCTGATGCTTTTAAGAGATAAATATAAAAACAAACAAACACGGGAACAAAAACCATATGATAATTAACCGCTTCAAAGGTGCTCTGCAACGCTTCAATATAGAAAAAGTCATCCGTCTGCGTTCACGTTTTAAAGCCGCATCGCTAGAAAGAATTGAATATGTCAAAAGAAGAATTGACGCCGTTGACAAATCTTACAAAAAAGAAATATTCCGCAAAAGCATACATTTAAGTTCGCTTTGGATACCGACCTTGATATACTTTGTACATCCGGGAATTTCCATTATTGTTTTTTCAGCTTTGTTTGTTGCTGATGCCGTTTTGGAATATGGTAACTATCAACGATGGAACTGGGCGCGAACAATTTTCGGTCGCTTATTCTTCAAGACCTTACGGCAAAAAGAAACCAAACGCATTTATTTTCAAACCAGCGGTTCACTCTATGTTTTGCTGGCCGCCATAGCTTGCACTTTGCTCTTTTCTAAACCGATTGCCGTTATATCAATGACGGTTATGCTGATTTCGGATACTTTTGCCGCCTTGATTGGCAAAGCATATGGCACAAGGCGGATATATAAAAACAAGTCCATGGAAGGCACGACAGCCTTTTTTATGAGCAGCTTGTTTATCTGTATGCTGTTTGAACCAATGTTCCATTTCAGCTATGCTTCTGTCTTAGCTTGCCTCTTGGCAACTGCAGCAGAAGTATATGAAGATAAAACAGAAATTGACGATAACCTATCGATTCCGTTTTCAATCGGAATTATATTGAGTTTACTTGGTTAAAATCATCGACCGCTGGAACCGAAACCGCCCTCACCGCGATTTGTTTGCAAAGTATCAAATTCAGATTCGCTTACTTCTTCAAACTTTGCCCGATACGGAAAAGGCAATTCGACTTGAGCAATTTTATCTCCCGGATTAATGACATAATCATCTTTACCGCTGTTCACGAGAATAATTTTCCATTCTCCGCGATAATCGGTATCGATAATGCCGCCGATGGCAAAAATTCCTTGTTTAAGAGCCAAACCGCTGCGGGAATTGACACGGAACCAAAGCGGAAATTCAGGAGCTGTTTTCACGGCAGTCGGAAATCCGAAACGCTCTCCGGCTTTCAAGACATAAGGCTCGGAAAGAGCCGCACAAATATCAAAACAAGCCGCTCCATCGGTTGCATAAGTCAAATTTACGGAATTTTCCACATAATGAGGCAATTTTACAAATTTTATCGGTGAATAAACATAATTTATCATACAAATCTCCTTTTTTTCTAGTAATGTAAAAGAAATAATTTTTTTTGCAAGAGGAACAAGAATAATGGTAAAATTAGTTGAGCCGAAAGTTGAGATTATCACCCCGATAGACGGAGATTACATTTTAAAGCATTTAGAACTTTGCGCAAGAAACTGTTATAAAAGTGAAGATAAAATCACGACAAATTCCGCCAAAGCCATGATAAAAAAGTTGCTTGAAATGGGACATGAGGCAATGATTGAGCATTTTTCCATTACGGTTAAACTGACCACGGATGTTGGCGCTTATAAAGATTTAACCCGCCACCGTATGGCCAGTTTTGCCATAGAGAGCACGCGTTTTTGCAACTATTCCAAAGGTAAATACGGCAATGAACTGACCTTTATGCGTCCGAGCAACATGGAAGAAGGTTCAGAGATTTATAACATCTGGTATAAAACCATGGAAATGATAGAAAAGTCATATTTAGAAATGGCAGCCATTGGCGCCAAAGCCGACCAATTAAGAATGATGCTGCCACACTCCACCAAAGCCGATGTGATTATGACCGCCAACATCAGAGAGTGGAGACACATTTTCAAGCTTCGTTGTGCTCCGGCGGCACATCCCAGTGTTCAAGAAATTATGCTTTTGTTGCTCAAAGAATTTCGCCAAAAAATTCCGGTATTGTTTGATGATATTCCTTATGGTATAGAAGAACAAAAAGCCGCATAGAAAGAAATAAAACCCTTAAGAAAAAAAAATCTTAAGGGTTTTATTCTTGGAGTTTATAACTTTATATTAGAAAATTTAGTGAGTTCTCTCTAAGCGATGCTTAATATTTTTTGCTCCTTGCAGAGACATCGACGCGGACAACTGAGAACCATGATTATCCGACCGAGCTTCGTAACCTGAAACATAGCACTTAAAGATAGATTTTGCTACATTCCAAGCATTATCGAACTTTTTATATAAAAACTTTTTCCATACAGACTTTTTCAAGGCAATGAGTTTTTGATGATGGTACCAAGCCACTTCGGCATTCATCTGTTTAACCTCGGGATATGGTTGAAAATCGCGACCATTATTCCTAAAGATAAAAGACAAATCATGAATATCTTGTTTGCCTACGGAAGGCTTTTTTTGCCGATAATCATGAGCAATATTAAGCATGCGTCTGCGAGCATGGGCATTCAATCTCACCAAAGCTCTTGCCACACGTTTTTCATCTTCACTCATTTCTGAAATATCACGTAATTTTTTGCGATTAGGTGCATTCAAAAACTCAATAAATTCTTCATTACTTAAATTATACATACCGTATAATTCAGCTTTCAACTGCACCAAATCTTGTATAGAAAGAGAGCTGAGTTTTTTGCTGTTCTCAGCACACAACACCGCCTGTTCTGTTAAAGCGTTCAGGCAAAATTTATGATATTGCACTTTCATAATGCTCTCTTAAAAATACATTGATTATATGATTTAATTTCTGCACGAAGTCGGCATGATATTCAGATTTCAAATAAAGTCAAGACCTAATTTTGCATCAATGTCAAAATTTTTTTCATCACGGATTGGTCAACAAAATCCCCGCGCTTGATAAGCATCCGACGAGTTACCACATCCACTTGATTTTCAGTCACTTTTATATATTTTTTATCTAAAATCGGCATACATGGAGTAATATCAATTTTATCCCCTTTAAGGTTGGATAAAACTTCACCGTCATAAACACAATCGACCACAATGTCGGGTAAAAGTTTGGCCCCGCTTGTTAGAAAAGCCTCATAAACTTTAGCCCCGCCGGCAATATATAAATCCGCCGGAAATTCTTTAAAATCACGCACATCATCCACCACAAAATGATTCGTTTTATCTGAAACTTTGTAAGTATAATCAGAAGTCAAAATATATATTTTGCAATTTGGAAGCGTCCGATTCGGTAATGCCTCATAAGTCAAACGCCCCATCACAACATTACAACCTTCAACCACACGGATAAAAAACTCAGAATCGGACTTTATCTGCCATGGAATATTTTTCCCGACGGCAATCAAATTATCCTCTGCGTGACGACACCAAATGGCAACTTTAGTCATATTTTTTCTCCTTTAAGAGGAGAATAACAAATAAATATAAAAAAAGGCTGAAGAAAGATTCCTCAGCCTCAAAAAAATTTAGAAAAAAGATTTAACAAACCGCCAAAGTTTGAAATGCTTTAAAAGCACCAGATGTCGGTGACCACGCATCAATTCATCCCATTGCTGAGCGGTTTCTGCATCTCTCATCGGTTTGATTGTTCCCGATTGCAAATACTCGTCCCAATCGATTTTATCCCAAAGTTTAGCTTCCGCCAGAACATAATAGCGTTTATTTTTCTGTAAATACTCAATTCCTTCAGGAAATTTGGTCAAATACATCACATTTTGTGTGGCAATCATTTCAAACTTTTTATGCTTCACCAAAAAATCAAGCAAATTTTGATTGGTCGTATTTCTAAGTATATTGTAGTTTGCTTGAACAATATTCCACAAGCCTTTTTCTGCCAAATAATCAAGTGCAGCATTATCCTCAGGATTAATATGTCCATACTTCTTAAAATATTCATCAAACAATTGGTGTTTATACAAACCTTCAGGAGACATTTTATCATACTGTTCATGCTTAAACAAAATGTCATCAGCTTCTCGACGAGCCAATTCATCCCAATATTCATACTTTTCCAAACTTTCTAATGAAAAATATTGAAACAAATCAGGATCATAGTCAAATTTTGCAATAATAAATTCTTCTGTCTTTTCTTGCCCGATAAAGCCGCATAACCAATCAAACAAAAGTTTGGCGTCGTAATAATATTTGCAAGATTTAAGACAATCCAAAATCTGTTCGGAAGAATATCCGCCAATAAACAAGGTTTCAAGTGCATTCGTTGTCAAAATATAGCCATCGGCAAGCATTTTTGAAACAACAGTAACACCATATTTTTCTGCAGCCCAAAGAAGCAGTTGTTCTTGATCAGCAAGACTGTCAATCATTTTTTCTCTGTTCATAGTAATAAAATTTAGAATTAATAATCAAATAATTGCATTTGAGAATAACAATAAATATTGTTTTGTCAAGAAAGATAAGGCTTGCAAAGTAGTCAAATATCACCTATATTAAGACTTGCTGAGTTTCTCGGCTATGGTACTAGAGGCTGTATGAAATAGGTTTTCAAGACCCGGGGGCGGTACCCGGCACCTCCACCAAAAAAATGGTTACAATCTTTTGGGGGTGAAACAGGCTTGATTGGGAACAGTAAAGATATGTATGTCGTACCCGGTGAGATACCACCGTTATCGGTTCAACTTAAATGAATGCTAACGATAATAACGTAGCTCCTGTTGCAATGGCTGCTTAATTTGTAGTCGCAACAAAATGAAATTCTTTTAACTATGGATAGTTGAAAGTGGGGTATGGGCCACCCAGCAACAGAACGGCCCTTTTCTCTTAACCCAAAGCAAGGTGCAAAGATGGAAGAATTTTTAACAGAAATAAACTATGATAAATTGATTGAAAAATCTCTGAAAAATGTTGTAATTGAAGCGCTCAAAATTGCCGAGAGACAAGGTTTGCCGGGAGAAAATCATTTTTATATCACCTTCAAAACCAACCATCCTCGCACCCAAATTTCCGACTATCTCAAGAGTCAATATCCCGAAGAAATGACCATTGTGCTTCAGCATCAATTTGCCAACTTGCGTGTAGAAAACAATTGCTTTTCGGTAGATTTGAGCTTCGGCGGTATTCAACAGAATTTAAGCATTCCGTTTGAAGCCATTACCTATTTTGCCGACCCTTATGCCAAGTTTGGCTTAAGCTTTGCAACCGGCGAAGAAACAAATTCTGCCAATGAAATTTCTGCTTCTGCGGAAGAAGAAAAAGAGAAAAAAGTTTCCGGTTCGGCAACGGTTGTTTCCATTGATGCCTTTCGCAAAAAAAATAAATGAAAAAAATTTCCGTAATAATCGCCGGCAGACACCAAACCAGCATTTCTTTGGAAGAAGAATTTTGGTTTGAGCTGCAAAAAATTGCCAAAGAAAAAAAACTAACAATCAACCAGATAGTAACAGAAATTGATTCTTTACGTAAGCACGAAAATTTATCAAGTGCCATTCGGATATACATTTTGAAACATTTAAAAGAAAAAAAACAGAACTAATAACATAGCTCTGTTTTTTTCTGTTCTATTCAAAATCTAAACACTCAATAACATCTTTCACGGCACCAAATAAAATCAAAAGATTTTCAGCCTCAAGCAAATGATCCTCAGATTTAATATTGTTTGTATCACCGTAAAGATCATTCAAGACTAACACATCAACACAATAACAGCAATGCAAATATTCATATATATTATGAAAATAATCCCGAGCCAGTGTAGCATAGTCAATTTCATCATACATCAAATATTGCGTCTTATACAAATACCGTGCAACTGATATTGGTTTATCTGCAGTATCTGCCGTACATCTTTCAGAAGCAATTTTCTTCCAAAATAGATGCAATATGTTCAAAACATCTTTTCTATCAGAAAAACGAGTTTCAATTACTTTCCAATAGAGATCCAAAAGCAAAGGTCCTGCATTTGTTCCGGAAAATGATTTAATAAGATCTTCCAGTTTCTGCTTAAACAATAATTCTCTTTGAGAATATGAAGCAAAAAAGTTTTTTAACACTAAAGGAATATCTTTATGTTCCAAAATGATGTTATTATCAATACCTTCTTGCCAGATAAATGTCTTCCATCCGCGATCAAAATAAGGTAAAACTTTAATAACATAGTTGGAAGAATATTTTTTCCCCAAAAGCAATCTAAAGAACCAATTATATTTTTTTAGCAGAGGCACAACCTCATTGAGTGGCAAATTTTTACAAACAAAAACGTCCTCTTGATTAGACACCAACAAATGACAGCTATCATCAGTACATCTAACATACTTAACAACATTAAACTCTTTTCTGTCTGTAAATTTACAAATCAAACTCTTTTCCATAACATTTAATTTAACTTAATAATTATACAAAAAATAAAAAATTACAAATTATTTAACATAAAAAAAACAAAGCTTCAAGCATAAAAAAAAGGCCTTCAAAAGAAGGCCTAAATATTATTCATCATCATTCAAATTGTTATCAAAATCATCATTATCAGCAGAATCATCGGTAAGCATCAACGGCTCTTCATCTTGCATTTCAATTTTTTTGCGACGACCGCGACGTTTTTTCTGCGGAGCTTTTTTCTTAACGGCTTCAATGATATAGTTACCGGCAATTTTATATAAATCAACCAAATGATTATTATACATATGGTCGGCTTCTTCCAAGAGAGCAAAATCGACTTGAACATTACGTTGAGTATTCAAGCGTTTAGCAAGGGTAGCCACACTTTGCGGATTAACAATTTCATCAGCACCGCCCTGCACGATCAGACCGGAGGTCGGACATGGAGCCAAGAAAGAAAAGTCTTTTTCATTAGCCGGAGGAGAAACTGCAATAAAGTTATTAATATCAGGACGGCGCATTAAGAGTTGCAAACCGATCCACGCACCGAAAGAATAACCGGCAATCCAGCACTGACGTGCTTCCGGATTAACGGACTGCAACCAATCGAGAGCTACGGTAGCATCCGAAAGTTCGCCCGGACCATCTTCGAATTCACCTTGGGAACGACCAACGCTTCTGAAATTGAAACGTAAAACCGAAAATCCTAAACGCTCAAAACAACTAAACAAAGTATAAACCACTTTGTTATTCATGGTGCCGCCGTATTGCGGATGTGGGTGTAAAATCAAAGCAATCGGGGCAGCCGGATTATCACTTTGATGATAACGTCCTTCCAATCTGCCGGCTAAACCGTTAAAAAGTACTTCAGTCATATAAATTCTCTTCTTAACTCAAAATTTAACATCTTTATAGTATATATAACAATAAAGATATATAAATTATTAATTTTTTGAGGAATGTACCACAAAATGATTGAAAAATACAAGTTAATTTTAAAAGACGTCGATGCCGTCATTCAAAGAGATCCCGCCACAGGAAGCCGAACGGCAGCGATTCTCTGCTCTTCTGGCTTACACGCCATTTTGTTTTATCGCTTTAATCATTTTCTTTGGAAGAAAAATTTTAAGCTGACGGCCCGCATCTTCTCACAAATAGCCCGTTTTTTAACCGGAATCGAGATTCATCCGGGAGCAAAAATCGGTGAAGGATTTTTCATTGATCATGGCATGGGTGTGGTCATCGGAGAAACAGCAGAAATCGGCAACAATGTCACCATGTATCATGATGTAACTTTGGGCGGAACAACCGTATTCAATGAAAAAGGCAAAGTTATGACCAAACGCCATCCGACAATCGGAAATAATGTAATCATTGGTTCGGGCGCGCAAATTTTGGGTCCGATTACAATCGGCAATAATGTAAAAGTTGGTTCCAATGCCGTTGTTTTGAAAGATGTTGCTGCAAACATGACGGTTGTTGGTGTTCCTGCGCATCATAGTCAACAAAACAAAGATGAGAAAAAGCGTTTTGAAGCTTATGGCGTAACGGCTCAAATCAAAGACCCCATTGCTGAAAAAATCGAAAAACTAAACGAAGAAGTTATTAAACTGCAAAAAGAAATAAGCGAACTTAAAAAAAATGCCTGAAAATTTATTAAACATAGACAAGCCGATATCACAAACCAGAGTTTGTGTTGCCATGTCCGGCGGTGTTGATAGCTCTGCAGCGGCAGTGTTGTTAAAGCAACAAGGTTACGAAGTCTTCGGACTGACGATGGATTTACTGCAACCACCTTATGCTCCTGAAATTTCTTCAATTAAAGATGCCAAAAAAGTTGCGGAACATTTAGGTATTGAACACCATTTTATAGATTATAAAAAAGATTTTGCTAATAAGGTTGTACACTATTTTACCAACGCCTATAAAGAAGGTTTGACCCCCTCTCCTTGCATTATGTGCAATCGCCACATCAAACTTGGTTTGCTGGCAGATAAAGCCCGAGAGCTTGGTGCCGATATTTTGGTTACCGGACATTATGCCAATATTCACGTAACAAAAAACGGTGTTGAACTGCATAAAGGTGCAGATTTAAAAAAAGACCAAAGCTACTTTTTGTTTGATATTGAAAAACGCAATTTAGAAATGCTGCGTTGTCCGTTAGCCGATTATACCAAAGAACAAACTCGAGCTTTGGTACAATCGGCAGGTTTGGAAATTTATAAAAAGTCAGACAGTCAAGATATATGTTTTGTCAACAACGGTAAATATGCCGATTTAATTAAAAGTCTTAATTCTGATTTTAAGAATGAAGCCGGAGATATTGTTATGACCGATGGTAAAATTATCGGCAAGCATAAAGGCTTGATAAACTATACGGTCGGGCAACGACGCGGCTTAGGTATCGGTGGAGATATTGGTATTTTATATGTATTAAAACTGGATGTAAAAAATAACCGCCTGATTGTTGGTCATGAAGATGAACTAAGACAAAAGAAAGTTTTGATAAAAGACGTCAACTGGTTGGCAGAAGACACCCCTATTGACGGAGAATATATGGTCAAACTTCGTTCTCGTCAAAAAGAAGTTCCGGCCCATATCAAATTTTTAGAAAACAATATGGCTGAAGTTAATTTATTAAATGACTTTTACGGTGTTGCCCCTGGACAAGGCTGCTGCATATATGCCGACACGCAAGTTATGGGGGGTGGTTTTATCTGCAAAGAAAATGATATTTAATTAAATTGTAACTATTAATAAGATAAAAAATAGTATATAATGAAAGTATATGGCAGGAGAAGACCCATGAAAAATTATATCGTCGGCATATCAGCCTTTTTAGGTGTTTTGTTAATATCAGGAAGTTCCTTTGCGCAACTTCCGACCAACCCGTGGGCGCCAAATCCCAATGACGGATATTTCGGCGACAATGTTGCAGACACCGATATCACACATGCTCCTGTTTATGACAATACGGAAAACGGCGGCGAAATTTTGCCTGTTGACCCATGGGCCAGAGCCCGAGATAAAAGCGGCATCAAGACATGGCGTGGCAGCGGTCAACACGGAAAATTAAACTATATCGGTGAAGCCACAACTTATACCGATGCCAAAGGGCAAGAGATGATTGCACCTGAAGTCAATCGACATAATATGATTACCGCTTTGGAACACTTGCGCAAAATGGGTTACAAAATTCCGGACAGCTATGATGCAAAAATCAAAAGCATGCCGCAGGATTATTCTAAAAAATTGCGCACAGCATATGATGAAGTTATGCAAGCCGATGTTAAAGATGACCCCCTGCGTGGTATGACCAATGGTCTGATTGAGGTTTTTGAACGTGGCACGGGACTAGATTTGGAAAACCTGATGTTCAACTCTTTAGATGTCTTAGGGACGGACTAATTTTTCGGAGAATTAAACATGTTAAAACCAGCAGCCTTATTAAGTTTTTCAATATTACTCGGAACAATCTCGATTTGTGTAGCTCAAGAAGCGACACCCAATGTTACCGAAGAGCAAATATCCAGTGAAATGAAAACCAAGCAAACCATGATAGAAACCAAAGGCAAAATTGTTTCTGATATCAACAAGCAGATTTACAATTCACGCAATGATAGATTAATGAAAGAATATGTCCGCAACAGCAATGCTTTTAAACAAATGATGGATAAACAAGCTCAAAGCGTTGATATTAATGACAAAAAAGCCTTAAGCCAATATATGCAAGATGAAATTGGTTTACAAAAAGAGATAATTCAAGTAAAACTTCCCGATGAAAAAGAAAAAACAGCACGTCCTCGTGCCGCAGATTTATTAAAATAATCGGAAGGTAATAAAAATAAATGTCAAAACAACCTGTCATTATATTAGTTGGTCCGCAATTAGCGGAAAATATCGGCATGTCGGCACGCGCCATGATGAATTGCGGTTTGTACGAACTGCGCTTAGTCAATCCCAGAGAAGATCATCTGTCAGATAAAGCAATCTCAGCCTCATCTAATGCCGAAGAAATTTTATATAACGCGAAAGTCTATTCATCCACCGAAGAAGCTATTGCCGATTTGAATTTTGTTTATGCCGCGACAGCTCGTCATCGCGACCAGATAAAATCTGTTTATAACGCCGATACGGCAGCTATTGAAATGAATAAAATAATGGCAGAAGGAAATTCTTGCGGCATTATGTTTGGTTGTGAAAGAACCGGTTTGAGCAACGTAGATGTCAGTTTAGCCAATGCCATCATCAATATTCCCTTAAATCCCAAACACAGCTCATTAAATCTGTCGCAAGCAGTTTTGCTTATCGGTTACGAATTTTACAAAACACAAATTGAAAAGCCGGAAGTTCATCTGGAAATGAACGGTACAACTTTAGCTCCCAAAGACAAGATTATCAAATTTGTCCAGCATTTTGAAGAATTACTGGAAAATTGCGGCAATTATCGTGCCGGCGAAAAAAGAGAAAAAATGTTCATCAACTTGCAAAACATTTTTACACGTAATCAGTTGACCGAACAAGAATTAAACACCTTATACGGTGCCATCAACTACATCAGCCGTCAAAATTAAGACAAAGTTTAGGATTGTTTGTTAGACTGAAACGAAAATAATAATCTGGTTCAGGAGATAAACATGCCTGTAGAAAACTTACCCCACGTTTCAAACGTGATTTTCGGCATGAATCCGATGGTGTTATCAACAGCCATTTTGGTTGTAAGTTACATCATTTTGTTCACCGAAAAACTTAACCGTGCCGTGGTTGCTTTAATTGGCGCCAGCGTCATGATTTTTGCCGGAATTTTAACCCAAGAAACAGCTCTCAAAGGTATAGACTTCAACACTTTGGCTTTGTTGATCGGTATGATGACGATTGTCGGCATCTCGGAAAAATCCGGTATGTTCCAATATGTTGCCATCTGGTCTGCCAAAAAAGTAAAAGCCAACCCCAGAGGAATTTTGGTCGTTTTAAGTTTGGTTACCGCCGTTTTTTCTGCTTTTTTAGATAATGTGACCACGGTTTTGCTAATTGTTCCGGTCACATTTCAAATCACCAGAAAATTACAAATCAATCCCTACCCTTATTTAATTGCCGAAATTTTTGCATCTAATATCGGTGGTACGGCAACCTTGATTGGTGATCCTCCGAACATTTTGATTGGCTCTTCTTTAGGATTGTCTTTTACCGACTTTCTGTTTGAACTCACACCGGTTGTCGCCTTCACCATGTTGGTACAAGTTCTTATTTTTGACTTTATTTGGGGCAAAAGAATTGTCACGACAGACGATCACAAAAAACTGGTTATGAGCATTAATGAAGTTGATAGCATCACCGACTGGACCTTGCTCAAAAAATCTTTGTTTGTTTTGGCTGCCGTCATTTTAGGCTTTATTTGTGCCGAGCATTTTCACATTGCCAACGGAACAATTGCCATGTTTGGCGCAGCAGTTTTGCTCCTGCTCTACACCTTGGGCGAAGAACATAGCGAAAGAGAAAGAAAAGTAGAAGAAGCCTTAGGCTTGGTAGATTGGACGACCATCTTTTTCTTTGCCGGCTTGTTTGCCATTGTTTATGGCTTGGAAGAAGCCGGTGTTTTGGAACTGATGGGACAAAAGTTTGTTGAGATGACCGAAGGTAGTATTGAAAAAGCCACCATGTTGGTTATCTGGGTTTCTGCTTTTGTTTCAACCGCCATTGATAATATCCCCTTTGTAGCAACCATGATTCCGATGATTAAATCCATGGAAGAATCAATGGGCGGCAGAGAGGCTATGATGCCGGTTTGGTGGGCTTTGTCATTAGGTGCATGCTTTGGCGGTAACGGTTCTTTGATTGCGGCATCTGCCAACGTTATTGTTGCCGGTATGGCTCAGCGCGAAGGCCACCCGATTAGCTTCTTGAAGTTTTTAATCTGGTCCATCCCGACCATGCTCATTTCCACCGGCATCGCCGCTATGTACTTACATATCAGACACTTCATGTAAAACACATCATAAAAACAATAAAAAAAGAGGTTCAAAAAAAATGAGCCTCTTTTTTTTGTTGTTAATTGATTTCTGCTGATTTTACAATATGCACAACTTCCAACAGTAATTTTTTTTTATTTTGAAATTGTCCATCAGAAAGGCCTATTATTTGTTGTAATATATTTAAGCATTTTTCATCTGATTCCTTATGAAATAGCTTAAGTAATTCAGTATTTTTCAAAACCATTTCACATAAAGAGTTAAAGGTCTCCATATACTTGAGCAATTCAAAACACTCTACTTTAATTTTATTTTTTTCAGCTTCTCTGTGCCTAATATCCTGAAGCCGGCAACAAAGCGTCTGATGAAGCCTCTCATACTCTTTATGAGACCAATAATTCTGCTCTGCATTAAGTACCTCTTGACATTTTTTTATAAAAAACAGCTCATCATTCGAAAAAGAATTTTCTTGAGTATTAATCTCTTGAGTATTAATTTCTTGATCATCCTCTTTTTTAATTGTTTGTATACTCTCTTCCTTAATTTTTTGAATATCCTTTTTCAAATTCATTCGCATTGAACGCCAAATAAAAATTACAATCAAAATGACTATAACAGCCAAAATACCAAACAATAAAATTTCAAGATTTTCCATAAATAAAATATTAAAATTAAACATAAAAATTGATTAAGTCTTTTTTTTGTATAATTAAATTTCATTTTTGTCAATTTTTAATTTATGAAAAATTAAGATTATATTAGTTTTATCGGCTTATAAAAAAAGTGTTTAGAAAGATTCTAATAATTAAGGAAAGAAAAAAATGTCTGATGTATCCGCAATACCTAATTTGGTTTTTGGGTTAGATGCAAAAGTCGTTGCCGTTGCTATCGTCATCATTTCCTATGTGATTCTGTTTACCGAAAAAGTAAACCGAGCCATTGTAGCTTTGCTTGGCGCCAGCATTATGATTTTTGCCGGAATTTTAACCCAACAAACCGCATTAAAAGGAATTGATTTTAACACATTGGCTTTGCTCATCGGAATGATGTCTATTGTCAGTATTTCCGAAAAATCCGGAATGTTCCAATACGTTGCCGTATGGGCTGCCAAGAAAGTTCATGCCAACCCCAGAGGTTTGTTAGTTGTTTTGGCTTTGGTAACAGCCTTTTTCTCTGCATTTTTGGATAATGTAACCACAGTTTTGCTTATTGCTCCGGTCACATTCCAAATTACGAGAAAGCTCAACATCAACCCCTATCCTTATCTGGTTTTGGAAATTTTTGCTGCCAACATCGGTGGTACGGCAACTTTAATCGGAGATCCGCCGAACATTTTGATTGGATCTTCTTTAGGTTTATCGTTTACCGACTTTTTGTTTGAGTTAACTCCGATAGTCATTGTAACTATGTTGGTTTTAGCTTTAGGGTTTGATCTCATCTGGGGCAAAAGATTGGTCACAACGGAAGCAAACAAAGCAACAGTTATGAGCATCAATGAAAAAGACTGCATCACGGATAAATCTTTGTTAAAAAAGGCTTTATCCGTATTGTTCATTGTCATTGCCGGCTTCATGAGTGCCGAACATTTGCACATTGCCAACGGTACTATTGCCATTGCCGGTGCTGCTGTTTTGCTCCTGCTCTATACCATTGGTGAAAGCCACGAAGAAAGAGAACAAAAGGTAGAAAACATTTTGGGTTCGGTTGACTGGACAACCATCTTTTTCTTCTCCGGTTTGTTTGTCATTGTTTATGGTTTAGAAGTAACGGGCGTTTTAGCGCTCATGGGAGAAAAGTTTGTTGAGATGACCGAAGGCAGCATTGAAAAAGCCACATTTCTTATTTTATGGTCTTCAGCCATTATCTCCAGTGCTATCGATAATATTCCGTTTGTTGCCACGATGATTCCGATGATTAAATCCATGGAAGAATCAATGGGCGGCAGAGAAGCCATGATGCCGGTTTGGTGGGCATTATCACTAGGCGCTTGCTTTGGTGGTAACGGTACCCTGATTGGAGCTTCCGCAAACGTTATCGTTGCCGGTATGGCTCAACGCGAAGGTCACCCGATTAGCTTCATAGGCTTCTTACTTTGGTCCATTCCGACCATGCTGATAAGCGTATTTATTGCTTCCGTATTTTTGGAAATTCAATACTTCATGTAATCAGCATAAAAACAATAAAAAAGAGGTTCTTTAGAGAGCCTCTTTTTTCATTTAACATTCTTTAATTTTTATGATATACTACTACCTGTAGTAAAGTTAAGAGGAGATATAAAGACATGTCATCATTAGGTGCCATAAGTGATTATATGCTTTCTGTTCAGCAGATGCAAATGTCTCTGATTAAAACCAATATTGAAATGCAGCAACAAGTAACCGACCTTCTTACCGAAGCCACGGAACAAATGGCAGCCAATATGGCATCATCTGACCATATATTAGATATTTTGGTTTAGAATGCAAACAGCATCAGTACAAAAACAATGCTAAGAGCACAAGCAACGACAAATTTTACCACGGATAAAACAATATTCAGAGCCATACGCAAATAGTCAAGCGTATAGCCGTCATCTTTATACACCTTTTTCAAGAGATAGTGATAGAAAAAAGCCAAAAGCAACAAAAGCAGATAAAAGCTGTTTTGTTTATAAAGATTTTCCAACACTTCTTTATGCGAAGAAAAAGCTGTTATAAAGCCCATCAGAATTCCACACAAAACAAACGGATCAAAAATAATACCGGTTTTAAAAAGGGCTAAAATGCCTTTAATCATTTTTTATGCCTTAACAGTAAGTTTCCGGCTAAAGATACGCCCTTCACTGGCTAAAATAGACGTTGGCCAAACACAGCGTGTTGATGCAGTTTTGAATACCGGATTTCCATTTTTTCTGAGCGTATAACTAACCAAAACTTGATTACCTCTAGCTTGTGGTTGAGAAGCCGGTTTCAAATTTCTTTGCCAATCTAAATTAGCATTATCTTTATCATAAACCATGAGAGGAAAACTCCCTAAAATTCACATTACAAAGTAAATTATACGCTCAGAAAGTAAACAAAGTCTTAAGCGACTTTGCCTTGTTGAAGTTTGCTGAAAGCATTAACCAAAGTTGTGTGTATGGCTTTAACTTTCTCGGCGTTTTGACCGCTAACCCAAATACGAACGAGAGGTTCGGTTCCTGATGGGTGAATAACCACTCTGCCCTCATCTCCGAGTATGCGTTTTTGTTCTTCAAGCAAAGTTAAAATTTCAGGCAATTTCACCACTTCTTTAACTTGTTCACGAGAATTAAAACGCAAGCTGACAAATTCAAACGGATCCATGGTAAAAATCGGAAAGATTTCACTCATCTTTTTATTTGTCTTCAAGAGATATTGGCAAATAAGCAAAGAAACAATCAGCGCATCACCCGATTTGCAATAATCATAAGCCACCACATGACCGGACTCTTCGCCGCCGACAGCACCGTTAATTTCCTTCATCTTGGCAACCACATGGCGTTCTCCGACCGGCGTGCTGTAATAAGGAAGTTTGAGTTTTTCTTTAACAAAGCGCTCCAAACCGGTATTGGAGAGCACGGTAGAAACCACGGCGCGATCGTTAAGCTGCATATTTTGCGCAAGAAAAGCAATAATTTGTTCGGAAGCAACTTTTTCACCTTTGTCATTACAAACGATGATTCTGTCACCGTCCCCATCAACGGCAATACCCAAATCGGCTTTTACTTCTTTGACTTTGTTCATCATATTCTGCGGGTGCATTGAGCCACAATCTTTATTGATATTCAAACCGTTAGGAGAACAAGCTAAAGTAACGATTTCGGCACCGAGCTCTTGATAAACCGCAGGCATAATTTGAGAAAACACCCCATTGGCGCAATCTAAAACAATCTTCAAACCTTTGAGAGAAAAACCTGCCTTCATGGTAGATTTGGCAATTTTCACATATTCATCAATGGCTTTGTGGTCATCTTTAATTTTGCCCAAAGCATCTTCATCATAAGAAAAATTATTGGCCTCAATTTTGGCTTCAAGTTCTGCCGTAACCGTGTCGGCAAACTTTTCACCGTCTGCGGCAATCAATTTGATACCGTTGTCTTTGTATGGGTTATGAGAAGCGGTAATCATCACCGACATATCCACATCAAGCATCGGCGTAACGGTGGTAACAGCCGGTGTCGGGAGAACCCCTAAGCGGATAACATCAATTCCTTTGGCAGTAAATCCGGCAGAAAGCGCAGCTTCAAGCATATCACCGGAAATGCGCGTATCTTTACCGATAGCCACACGTTTTTTATTTTTGCAAACGGTTTCGGCACAAGCCAAAGCCAACTTCATGGCAAAGTCTGCCGTCATCGGATAAACATTAGCCACGCCGCGAACACCATCTGTTCCGAACAATTTATTTCCCATAATTTATCTCCCAAAATTTTAACAATGGATTTAGTATAAAAAAAATGTCGTGAAGGACAAGGACTTTTTATCACTTCACGACACACATATTTTTGCAAATTGTTGCAATCAGGCAACCATTTCATCGGGAAAGAATTGGAAACCGCGTAAAAGCTCTTCAATCGACATGGCTTTTTTACCCTGACGCTGAATTTTGGTGATAAAGAGCATACCTTCTCCGCAAGCAATCAACAAGCCGCTGTCATTGGGGATAATTGTTCCGGCGGCATAACCGGAATCTGCCATAAGAGCTTCAGCTTCATGAACTTTGAAACGTTCGCCTTTATACTCAAAATAAGTTGAGGGAAACGGATTAAAGGCTCTGATTTTTCGTTCCAACACTTCGGCAGATTGAGAAAAATCGAGGTGAGTTTCTTCTTTTTCCAATTTGGCGGCATAGCAAGATTGGCTATCATCTTGCTTTTGCGGTTGGATGGAAGAATAGTTGCGCAAAGCCTTCATAATCAAATCCGCGCCGATTTTTGAAAGTGCATCATGCAGCTCGCCGCCGGTCATGGTATCGGTAATTTCGACCTCACCTTTGAGGAGCATATCACCGGTATCAAGTCCCTCGTCCATTTGCATAATGGTCACGCCCGACTTTTTATCACCGGCTTCGATGGCACGTTGAATCGGAGCGGCACCGCGCCAACGCGGTAACAAAGAAGCGTGCGTATTTAAGCAACCATAAGGGAAAGCTTCTAAAATTTCTTTGGGTAAGATAAGCCCGTAAGCGGCAACAACGGCAGCATCAGCTTGAAGATTTTTAAATTTTTGCTGTTCCTCGGCATGACGTAAAGTCTTGGGCGTGCGCACTTCAATTCCAAGTTCTTCGGCTTTAAGATGTACGGGAGTTTTGGTTTCTTTTTGCCCGCGTCCGGCTTCTTTGGGCGCGCGTGTATAAACACAAACAACTTCGTGTTCTTTAACCAAGTTTTCCAAAACCGGCACGGCAAAATCCGGCGTTCCCATAAAAACAACTTTCATAAATAGTCTCCTTATTCAATTTGCTTTATTGTAGAAATTTTCAATAAATAAGCAAGCACAAAAGGACACAAAAAAAGAGAGGTGTAAAAACACCTCTCTTTCCAACTGATGAAAGAAGATTATTTCTTCACCATCAGTTGGTTGATGATTGAAACCGCGGTAGCCAAGTCTTCCGCAGTCATTTTCTGACCGCGAGGCGAGCCACCGACAGCCTCACGACCACCGAAGCCTGCTCCGTCTGCCAAGCCGTAGGCTTCATTCAACGTCTTAAAGACGTTCATAAAGCCTCCCTCTCCGAGAAGCTCTTCGGCAACAGCCTTGTTCGGCGCGCCGAAGGTGATGGCACTTGTTGCCTCAACGAGGCTAACCACGATTGGGTTGTCCCAACCGGCAGCTTCGTTCGGAGCACCTGCCTCAGGCTGACGCTGATACCATTCAGCGAAGCCGAAAACTCGGCTGCCAAGAATTGTCATCACCTTGCCTTGCTTTTCGCCGCGTTCACGAAGGTCTGCAAGGGCTGCTTCACGACGTTCGTTTTCTGCATTTTCAGCAGCTGCAACGAACACGCGAGCGGACGGCTGCGTCAAAAGACGACGGAAGCCCTCAACGGCAGCGTAAGCTGCGAGCTCATCATTGGCATTCGCGCCAAATAATGAGTTCCAAGCCGCGAGGACATTCCCCATCGGCATCGCGATGATATCGCGCCCTATTGGGTCGGTATCCATTACCGCTATGGTTTCCGCGAGCGGCAACAAATCCTGCCCCCATGTCTTCTGCATATACACAGGCATGGTCTTTGCGAGCTCTGGGTGCGGGAGCAATCCGGCCAGAGATGCTACAGCGAAAATGCTGTCCGCGTCGATATGGTTGATGACAAATCTGGGATCTTCGGCACGCTTGCCGAAATAATCTCTATAAGCCCGTATCGCTACGGATTCCAAATGAGACTTTGACCCGTGGTGGTCGAGCTCCAGCTCGTCACACACCGAAACACCCCCGAAGGAGCATTCCACCGGGCAATAGCCCTGTGCTACCAAATTTTTTACGGTTTCTACATCTTTTGAAAAAGCTATGGTAATATTAGCCATAACTGAACTCCTAACTTTACCTTCTTTCGAATCTCAGTCGGAGTTTTTGTTAAAAACCTGCATCATCCCTGGGAAAATGGCTTTCGTTCTACTCAAAATGTTTGACAAATTTGTTTTCAGGTCCCTGAGGTACTATACTTCGCTCGTTGGGCGGTTGCTAGCTTGGCAACACTCAAATTTTTTCAAATCATCTTTTCAATACGAATCATTTTCTTACATATGACACAGACATAATAAGTATTAATAATTCATTTAACAGAATTTATAATACCACAAATTTACCCCTCTCGCAAGAGGAATCTTTTTGTCTATTTTGGGCTTTTTTTTATTTATAAAAAAAAGCCCATCTTATTGATGAGCCTTTTCTTTACGCATTTTTTCCAATTTTTTTAAGAGCATTTGCCGTTTGAGACGACTGATTCGGTCGATATAGAGAATCCCGTCCAAATGGTCCAACTCGTGCTGAACGGCAATGGCTAAAAATCCTTCTGCCAAGAGTTCTTGCTCGTTACCGTCATAATCCAGATATTTGACTTTGACCGAGGCAAAGCGTTCTACTTCCGCCCGTTGTTCGGGAACGGACAAGCAGCCCTCTTCGCCGCAAACTTTTTCTTCCGATTTCCAAATGATTTCGGGATTAACCATATAGTATGGATTGGGTTCTTCGTCATCATGGGCAATATCAATCACAACCACGCGCTGAGATACACCAACTTGCGGCGCAGCCAAACCCACACCGGCATCGGCATACATGGTTTCCAACATATCATCCAAAAACTTGCGCATGGCATCATCAACTTTTTCGACCTTCTGCGCCTTTTTCTTCAAAATCGGATGCGGATATTCATATAATTTCAAAACAGCCATTTTTTTCCTTTTATTTTATTAACGGTAACCGAAACAATTTTCATTTTTCCTCTGCCAAATCGCTCTAGCTTCCCGCCTCTTTTATAAAAATGCAAGAAACGCGGAAGATAGAGTGATTTCAGGAGCAAGAAAAATTTTAGTGTACATAAAAGTACATGAATTTTTCTTGACGACGCCAAATCGCTCTAGCTTCCCGCCTCTTTTATAAAAATGCAAGAAACTCGGAAGATAGAGTGATTTCAGGAGCAAGAAAAATTTTAGCCTACATAAAGGTACATGAATTTTTCTTGACGACGCCAAATTGCTCTAGCTTCCCGCCTCTTTTATAAAAATGCAAGAAACGCGGAAGATAGAGTGATTTTAGGAGCAAGAAAAATTTTAGTGTACATAAAGGTACATGAATTTTTCTTGACGACGCC
>CASFNB010000003.1 GCA_949295915.1 uncultured Pseudomonadota bacterium
CGCCGGTTCACTCTGCCAAGCTTGTCCTTTTAATGCAAGAAGATATCGCTCTTATTCTTGTAAAGCACCTTATACTTTTGTAAACGGAAAATGCACCTGTCCTCAAGGTGTTGCTTTAGCTAATCCCAACGACCGTTGCTTAAAATATTGTGATTCAACCTGCATAAAAAAATCCTGCACGCCTTCTACCAACCAAACAGATTGCACTAACGGCACGCAGAGTTGCGATAACGGTTGCGGACAAAATACCAGAAAATGCTGTGTAGCTTGCACCAATAAAATTACCTCTAAACCCGCAAACGCCACCTATACTTATGCTGATTGTTATGACGGAAGCAATAAACGGATTCAAACCGGTTGGGTGTGTAATTCCGGTTACCATCAAAAGGGAAGTACTTGCGAAAAAGACTGTAACAACACCCCTTGTTCTGGTTTTACACTCTCTTCTTGTCCGAGCGGATATACCTGTGAGAAATGTACTAAAACCGCAACCGATTGTACCACGAGCGGAACTTATTACAAGCTTATCGGTTGCCCGACCAGACAACTCGATTTGAACAATTACTGGTGCAACGGTGCGCTCAAGTGCTTTTTACCACCAAGCTGAGCCAGCTTGACCGCATCAGTTTGATGGCCGTGCGGACGGGAGCGAGAACAAATACCGTTCTTGGCCTTGTTTCAGGGTCTCTAGATATCCCGAAACGAGTTCGAGATGAAGGTGTGGGGTATCGGAATGACAAAAAAAGAATGAGATGCTGAAACGAGTTCAGCATGACTGTGTGGGGTATCGGAATGACAAAAAAAGAATGAGATGCTGAAACGAGTTCAGCATGACTGATGAAAAGAAAAACTAAAAAAAGGAGAAAGAATATGAATACAAGAACTGACAAAATTTTGGGGGCAAGTCTCGCGCTCGCGGCTTTCTCCTTTATCACACCGTCGCATGTACTGGCTCAGACCTGCGTCACACCGCCCACTTGCGAAAGTTTGGGATATACAAAATCGGAAAGTGATTGTGCCGGAAAGCAGGCTTTAAAATGCCCGTTCGATAATACAAAAGTTTTTTGTTCGGAAAATACATCCGGTGATAACTGCACTAACCCTAAAGTCGGGTATATTATGTATTCGGATATGAGTTGTTCCGAAGATGTTATTGAAGGGAAATTACCTATAGGAATAATCGTTGGTTTGGCTCCAAATCTTCTTATCTCACTTGTTCAGACAGATATGTCCTACTCACCTAATATTCCTTTCTGTGCTTTTTATACTCCGGGAGGAAGCACCGGTTGGGTATTACCTCTTAAAGAATATATGATGAAAATTTATCAACATAGAGATATTATTAATAAAAGTTTATTAAAAATAAAGGCTACTACTTTAACCTCAGACCGTTATTTCACTTATGAAACCATTGGATCTGATCATTATTATTTAGATTTTAGCGATGGAAGTATATCCTACTCCCACAAATTTGACGCGTTCACTCGTTGTGTTAAATTTTGGGGAAGCAATACCTGTATGGACACTTCATGTTCAGATTATCCATTAGAGATTTGTCCCCAACACGGGTCTTGTGAACCTTGTTCTGTATCTAATTGTTTTTTTAATGTAACAAAATATAAGCTGACTAATTGTGCTGCCGGGTATGCCCAAATTGGTAATGATTGCGTAAAAATTTGCACACCTTTTAACATTGATTTTTATTATAGTGGAACATGGGGGACATCGTCTTGCCATACATCCACGAGATGTTATTGCGATGGAGTTAAGGTCTCGTCATCTAGTGGATCTTGTGGTTCCGATGCTGAAACAGTTAAACGAGAGGCTTATGAAGATTGTTACAGAACATGTAATAGGGATTGTTCTTAGTGTTGGCCATAAAAGAAACAAGCCTCTCTCTTGAGGGGCTTGCTCCTTTTATTTATATGTTTTCTTGCAGCCATTCTTTCCATGGTTTGCCGTTAAGCAACATTTTTTTCAAATATGGATTTTTGTTTTTAGGATAAGCAAATACTAATTCTACTTTGACATTGTCTTTGCGTATGGCGTTATCTAATCGGGATGCCACTTTTTCGGGTATGAAATACTTATACACCCCTTCAAACCGGTTGGGATGACATAGATTATCTTCAAATTGTGTACAGTCAGTCTCTTGCCAATTTAATCTTAAATATAAATAATGTCCCGATATTAAACTCCTTGGGTCATAACCTTCGGCTCGAATGGTTATTTCCGGTGCATTTTTAATTCCACTATCCACAGACCACACCCATAAACTCAAGATAATTATCGGAAAAGCTAAGGCTAAACCCAACCATATTTTTTTTGACATTTATTTTGACTCCTTAATGATCAGCAGCGTATTTAAGTGCAATTTTTTCCATCCGTAAATCAGACTTAAGAATAATATGCCCGAAATTATTAAACCAATGCCGGTTGTAAACATACTTCCAAATACTTGCAGATAAACAAAGAAAATTCTTATCGCCATACATGCCGTGGCAACATTTAAAAGTTTTACCCTATTCTTTATCAGAGCATATGCCACAACCGTACTCAAAATTGACATTGTCAACAAAAAGCCCCACAGATCTAAAATTGTACTATTATCCGGCAGAGTCATATATATAATTGAAAATCCTAACAAAATTGCCAAAACGCATGTCAGCAATCGAGAATAATTATATTTGTAGCTAAAATATCCAAAACCGACATTGGCTAATATTAAGCTACAGATAACCAATATTGATCGATAATTATCTCCGTTCAATATATCTTCATAAAATATACCGCTGAACATGTTGCTTGCTCCGAAATCCATCAATATAACCATAGATACAATATCAAAACCAAGCCAAAACTTCATAGCCTTTATTTGCGGAGCTAAGCGTGTGCGAAAATAATAAGATATAAATCTATATATGTATGCAAAAATCAATATACCGCATACTGATATTGCAAATGGGAATGTATTTTCAATTATCTTCAACAATTCTCGGAAAAAATATATATTGCTTAATGTATCCACTGCAGATGCCGTGAATATCGGCAACCAGATCAACGGTAAAATTACTTTTCGGCTAATGATAACCAACGGAAATACCAAAACGCACCATAATAAACAAGCTTGCAATCCTTGAGTTTGAAGTTGGTATATTTGCGCTATTAAGCCAATGCTTGCCATAACCATTACGCTAAACAATAATAACAAGCCTTCAAACCAGTTATCTTTTTCCTTAAAATAACAGAAGAAAATACTTTCAGCCAAGCTTAACATAATTATCAAATCCATAGCCAATTTTACAGAATCCGGTATAACTTGCCAATTTGCCGATATTAATGAGACGATACCTAAGCCTATGCAAAAAAATCCCAAAGCCAGCATTGGTAAGGTAAGAACCGATTTATGGTTTTCTTTTTCATAAGCGGTGATTTTTTTGGCTTGCTCTGCCGAAATTAAATTTTGTGCCTGCCAAACTTCCAATTTTTTTGCAATACTCATTACTTCTCTCTCTTATATCTTGATACAAGAAAAGGCAGAATTTCTGCCTTTTAAAATATTATCCGCCGTAACCGGCTAAAGTGGTTTTGTGTTCCTCATACAATTCACGTGCTTCCACAACAGCTTTTTTAGCTTCATCAGGTCCCATAAACGCTTCAATTTTAACTTCTTTGTTTTCCAAAACTTTATAGTCTTCAAAAAAGCGTTTAATAGTCTTTAAAATATGCTGCGGTAAATCATCAATCGAATTATATTGCGCATATTCCGGATCATCAACGTGCACGGCAATAACCTTATCATCCGCCTCACCTTGATCGATCATCTTCATCAGACCAATCGGTTTTGCGCGAACAATCGATAACGGAGCTACGGGTTCTTGTCCCAAAACCAAAATATCCAACGGGTCATTATCGGCGCAATAAGTTTTAGGAATGAAGCCATAGTTGGCAGGATAATAAACCGCGCTGTACAAAATGCGGTCTACTTTTAACAAACCGCTTAATTTATCCAATTCATATTTGGTTTTAGAACCTTTTGGTACTTCAATAATTGCCGTGATGATTTCCGGCATATTTTTACCAATTTCAACACCATGCCAAGGATGTAACATTTTTTCCTCTTTATTTATAAAATTTGTCCTTTTGCGCTTGATGATAGGGCATTTTGAAAAATAGTCAAAGATTTATTTATAAAATGTGCGTTTTCTAGTATTTTAAAATGAAAAAAGACAGATAAACACTCGGAATATCCGTCTTTTTTAAGTTCATTTCATTTCAAGAAAACGATTGAAACCTTCTTTGAATTGTTTGAAGGTCCCGTTTACTTGCGAAAATTTGTAAAAAGCAATATTCAACAACTCATCAATAGAAATGGTTTCGCTTTCTATTTCTCTTTTCCGTTTAATATAAGCATTAATTTGCTTATTTGAACGAGTTATAACCGTCCAAAAACTCACCTCCTTGATTTTTGCACTCATTTCTTTCAGTTCTTTATATTCCTGATTGAACTGGGCTAGGCGAGAAGCCGCTTTTTCTACATTGGGATGAAAATTTTCTAATGCATGAATAATACATCCCGTCAAAAATTCTCTGTCGTCCGGAACAACTGGCTTTCCTCCGAATAACATTTCTCCGCCGGTACAATATGCATCAATAGTGTTTATACTGATACACTGACTAACAGCGTTGTAAAAGAGATTAAAAATCCCTTTCAAGTCATGCCCATTCTCTTTGAACAAGCTTGACGCATAGGCTACATGTATGTCCATATGCTTCTATTTTAAGTTAATAATTATCTAAAAAATTTATTCTTGAAGGTTCAAATAACACGTTTTTAGACAAAAAGCAAGCTTTATTTGTCGGATTGATAAATTATCAGCGGTACAATCATCTCTTTAGCCGTTAAACCGGCATGGTGAGCCTTAAATTCAACCGGATCTATACCGCCTTCGGTTTGATATTGCAAAATTCTCTCCCCTGTGGCCAATGCCATGTAATCTCCTATAAAATCTCTGAATTTTGGATGCAGATTTCCTTCTCCGGCATAACCTTGATGCAAATATTCATCTGACGTCATCAGAATAAAATCGTTGCCAAATCTTTTATTGAACTCTTTTTCAAACTGTTCTTTTTTATCTTCTTTGACATAAAAGGCTACCGCTCTCGGCTCAATCGCCGGAGGAAGCCGCAAACAATCATTAATTTCTTTAATCTTATCTAACCTGACATCCTCTTTGATATCTATCAGACCATGATCGGCCGTTATTATCAATATTGAATCTTTCAAATTCCGAGCCAATTTCTCCACTTTTCTGTCCAATGATTTTATTTCTTTCTTTGTGGCGTCACTGTAACAGCCCGTATGGTGCATGGTGGAATCCGGCTCTTTATAATATGCCAAAATAAACTTCTTATCCTCGCCTTTGGAAAGCTCAACTATCTTATCGCACACATCATTCATGCTCTCAACATCATAGCCGCCCCAAAAGCGTGCCACACCGTATGCTTTATATTTGCCTTGCTCATTTATCTGTTCAAATAATTTTTTCGGCGGTTGAAACTCTTTGTTGATGTCTATTTTTAAATTTTCTCCGCTGTAAAAATCTCGATTTAAAAATAATTCAATATTCCTGCCATATTCTTTGAAATAGCACTGCCAGCCGGCCCAACCATGTTCCTGCGGTGTATAGCCGCTATATATACTGCTGGTGGCTGCCGTCGTGGTCGGCGGAAAAACTGAAGAAATTTTATCTTTTATATGTGTTCGTAAAAAACTTTTCGGAGATAAATTTTGCTCCAACATATCAACTCCCATACCGTCTAAAACCAACAATACTATGGTCTTATACTCTTTTTCTAAAAATTTATCTAACTCCGGCAAGGTTGAATGATGTGTCGGACATTCAAAATATTGCAAAATCGAATTGGATAAATTAACCAAACTCTTTGTATAATCCGGCTTGCAGACTTTGTTCATAGTCACTTCTCAATTTTGAAAACGTATTAATATCTCTAAATCTTTGTTCTTTCTTATTCCATAAGGCTTGTCTTTGGATTCCTTCTAAAACATAACCCAGTTTTTGCGGCACGTTTGTCGATTTTTTATTCAAAACATCGGTATGAATAACAATGCGATTTATTCCCAAACCAAAAAATTCTTTTTCCAATAATCTTACCGCTTCCTGCATGTAGCCTTTGCCGGCGTAGTTACTCGAAATCCAATACCCTATTTCCAAACATTTGTCCTTTTCTTTAACATTAAGTGCTGAAATCATCCCCATAAAATTTTTGTTTTCATCCAAAATCATATAGTTAAACTCTTTGCCTTTTTCCCATTCTTGCACACAGCCTTGCAAATATTCATAGCTGTCTTCAACTTTATATTCTTCCGTTGCCCAACCAAGCCACGGAGATAATTCCGCCAAACTTTTCTTAACCTCTTCGATATGTACCTGCGCCATTTCAAAGCTTTTAACCGCTTTTTGCAATGTTATTCTTTTTCCCTTTAATGTTTCTGATACAATTATCATTTTTTCTCCTTTTTTTATTTTAGACTAGATTTTTTATTTTTATCTGGCAATATATTTTTGTATTAAGGAGTAATTTTATGCTGAAAATTGTTTTACCATCACCGCAATATTTAGATTCCGTTAAAGATGCCATTGCGGAATATCAAGCTCATCCCTCGCCTTTTGATATTCAAGTCGTTGAAAGTATGATTGAAGTGTTAAAGGACAATTTTAAAACCTATTTTCATGATGTTGAAAATAAAAGACTGGGTATCGGTTTACCCGAAGGATATGTTCCGAATACAACGCTTTGGTTGATTGATGATGAAAAATATATCGGCTCCTTCGACCTGCGCCATGAGTTGAATGATTATCTCTTGCAAAACGGTGGACATATAGCTTATCAAATTATCCCGTCGGCACGTCGCAAAGGCTATGTCAAAGCCGGTCTGAAATTAACTTTAGATTATGCTCGCAAAAATTTGGGTATTGAAAAAGCTTTGCTCACGTGTCATTTTGAAAATGAAGCTTCTTACCGTGCTATGACTTCCGTAATGAAAGAATGGGGCGGTGAAGAAATATCCCCTTCTTTGGTTGACGGACACAACGAACATCGCGTGTGGATTAATACGCAAGCAAAATAAAAAAACACTTGCTTTTATTTTTGAAGCGTTTTATATAATAGTTCGTTGTTCGGAACATAATTCAAACTGACGGAAACGTCTGCGGCGCGTAAGCGTTTGTAGGGGGGGGAGGATTATAGAACGAATAATTAAATTTCGGGACGTAGTTCAGCCTGGTAGAGCGCTTGCATGGGGTGCAAGATGTCGGAGGTTCGAATCCTCTCGTCCCGACCAGATAGAAAATGACCTGCTGTTAAAGCAGGTTTTTTTCTATCTGCTTGGCGGGCGCAGGATTTGAAGCTCCGAAACGGAGGTTCGACTACCAGCAATAGGCGAGACGCGGGTATCGCCGGTTTTGCCTTCAGGCAAAAATTGCGCCTGTGCGACGGAGTGTAACGACGTCAATCCTCTTCAATCCGACCGGATAAATTCAGCCGCTTTTCAGCGGCTTTTTTATTTGGAGAGGATTAGACCTTATTTACACCAAATTCTTTGGCGTATTGGGGATAGCGGGCCAAAGCATCTTCGGTTTGTTCCACAATTTCCATGGTCTTTTTTGCCGCAATTCCAAAAGGTTCAGCGGTTTTGATAAAGTCTTGCGTCGTAATATCTTTACCTTTTGCATTGACCATTGCCGTTTGTTCGCCGTTTATCCCTTCCGAAGGTGTTAAGTCATAAGCCGGCGTTAGCTTCCAATTATTATTTTCATCCAGCATAAATGAGAAGTTTTTACTATGGTCATCTTTGTTTCCCGATTTAACGTTAAAAATCATCAGGCGCACCATTTTTTCCACTTCCCTGATATCTTTGGTTAATATAGAAGTCAGTTTTAACAAATCCGAATAATCAATACTGGCGTATCTGTGGCTGGCATGGAGCAATCCGCAAGCCGTATGAACATGAATCTTTTGCGTTCCTTTTCTATCAAATCGCTTTACCCCGAAATGTCCGGCCGAAGTTTTTGACGGAAACAGATATGTTTCTGGCATTTCGACGCCGGCTTGCTTGGCAATCAGCGAATAAATATATTCTTGCGCACCTATATCCTTACCGTCTAATGAAGAGGCGAATTTAATCAGCCATGGCGAAAAATCTTCTTTGGCCACATTACCATGAATAATTTTTTGTTTATCTTCGGAAATCAAAGCCACGATTTTTGGTCTGGCACCTCCGGAGGAACCATTTAAGGTTAGGAGTTTTTCTAAGACTTCCGAACTTTCTCCTTCCAAGATACGATTGGCTTCGGCACAAAGAGAATCCAGTTCTATTCCGCCAATAAACTCGTCCTCATGTTCGGTTATCGGCTCGTATTCCAAAGCACCCATTGCATTTTGACCGATGATGGATAGACGTTTTAGCGGCGTGATTTGTTGTAACGATAAACCTTTTTTCTGCAAGGCACGATCAAGCAGCAAACAGCCCCAGCCATCAGGCAGACTATCGTTAAACAAGCCGTACAGACCGTCAAAAGTTTGCTTCTTGTCTTCAAACACGCCTGATTGAAGCGGCAACATAAACGGAGAAATATTTATTCTTTCCGCAATAAACTCCGGTGCATATTCAAACAAGATGCGATGCCCGACCTCTTCCAAAACTCCGACATATTTACGCTTGCCAAAGCTATTCAAATAAACATTCAATCTCATTTGACGCTCCCTCTTTTGCGGATTTTGGGTTCTTTTTTATTAAAAAGACTTTCAATATTCGTATCTTTAACAAATAGTTTGTCAAAATCTTCCATAATGCCCAAACTAACGGAAATCTCGATTAAAGATTTCAAGGATATTTCGCCGCTGCGTTCAAAACGTTTCAAGCTACCCAAACTCACACCCGAGCGCAAAGATAAACCTTCCTGAGAAAGATTTTGCTCCAAGCGAATGGCCTTGACTCGTGCAGCAATCTCTTGCATAACTTCTTGTGTTGATTTTAGAACAAAAGACAATATATTATCTCCAAATGACAAAAATCATATATAATAGATATTATATTATCTATTACAGAATATGTCAAGTCTTTCTAAGATTGTAATAAAACAACCCTTGATTTTATCTCATAACACGAGTGCGGATGCTTAAATTTTTAGGGGTATGGGGGCGGATATCAAGGGTGGTCGTTCTTTTCGTACCCTATACACGACCAGATAGAAAAAGGTCTGCTGTTAAAGCAGGTTTTTTTGTATCTGTTTAGCGGGCGCAGGATTTGAACCTCCAAGGCGGAAAATGTCTTAAAATAACGATTTGCAAAAAAAAGAGACACCTTAATTATGTGCCTCTTTCAATTTTTTTGAGTTTATTGTATCAATAAAACAATAAATTGTTGTTCTGACGGGATAGAAGGTTCATACACATAACCCTTACGCCCATCACGCAATATTCTCCACATTCCTGGAATATTTGTACTAATCTCCAACTCAATTTTTCCGTCAAGCTTCCATTGAGCAATAACGGTTTTGTTGCCGTTGATTGTTGAACTTGACTTGGAAAAGCCAAAACGCTTTCCTCTGGCGTCTACTGTGAAGGTTTTACTTTCTTTCAGTTCGTCTAAAAATATTCTTTCCATAAATAAAAAAAATAAAAGGTTTATAAAATAATTACTTTAGATGTTGGATATTATCATTATTTTTTCTTTTTTCAAGTTATTAAATATATATTAAGTTTGAATTATTAGTTTACATCTATAATAAAAAGATTTGGAGAAAAATATGCAGTATTTTTATCAAAATCATAATTCTTCCGATTTAATTGTTTTCTTTGCCGGTTGGGGATGTGATTATAATCAGTTCGTTAATTTGCATGATAAACTTGATGTTCTGATTTTATTTGACTATCAAAATTTGGAATTAGATTTTGATTTTAGTAGGTATCATAATGTTTATATTCTTGCCTATTCGGCAGGTATTTTTCTATCATGTCTTTTATCTGATAAAATTCCTAATGTAAGAAAAAAAATTGCATTATGCGGTAATCCTTATTTATTTGATGTGATTTTAGGATTAAATGCGCAAAAGTTGGAAATTTTAAAAAATATAAATCTGGATAACTATTTAGATTTCAGAAGACAATATATGACTTTTTCCGATGAAGAGTTTGAGCAATATAACAAGCTACAGTCTCTGCGCTCTATTGAAAGTTGCGCAAATGAACTGGCTTATTTGCAAAAACTTTATGATGAAAATAAAGATAATATCTCGCCAAAATTTGATAAAGCTTTTGCTGCCAAAAATGATCTGCTATTTGATATCAATGCACAAAAAGATTTTTATCAAAATAAATTGACTATCATAGCAAATGCAAGGCATCACATTTTTTTCAGATTTAATAGTTTTGAAGAAATGATATGACTTTATAGCAGGATTAAAAAAACATGCTTAAATTTGTTTCCGCATCTCAAGAAAACTTAAAACTGGCTCAAGAAATTCAAAAGAAGGTTTTTCCTAAAGAATATCAAAATGATACTTTGGAAAATTCTTTGACTTCAAACCCTGAATATCTTTCTCAATTTTGGCTGGTCAAAAAAGGTAAAAAATTTATCGGTCTGACCGGAATTTATTTCTACCCGCAATATCCTAAAGATGCTTGGCTTAACTGGTTTGGCGTGATTCTGGAATTTCGTCGCAAAGGATACGGACGTAAAATTTTTAATCGCACCTTTGCTTATGCGCGCCGTCTAGGGTTTGATAACTTCCGGCTTTATACCGATGCCAAAAACAACGAAAACACTTTGGCTTTTTATCGCAGCCTTAAAATGAAAGAAGAAAAATATCTTCCAGCTCAAGATGATTTTACCGATATTGTCATTTTTTCAAAATCTTGTCATCCTTTCAAAAAAAGAATACCCTCATGGGGAAGCAAATATCTTTATATTCAAGAACAGTTGCTTTTGTCTCAAAATGATATGCTTTCTTATGTGAAGAAAAAGACTTCTCTTTCTTTATTGATTTTTTTAAAACATCCATCTATTTTGTGGCGCTTTTGCCGAATGACTTTCAACAGACTGAAATAAATTCAATAACTTCATAAAATACGGAGGCGGATTATCTGTTTTGGCAAGGTTATAGCCTATATAGGCAAGCATGGTAAAATCTGTTTGCTTGATGTCTATTTTATCTTCCACCAGCTTATTATATCTCTTTATCACCTCTACCGCCAAATTGCGATTGATTTTATAGAGCGGGAAAAAGTCTAAATATTTGGGCTGAACAAGAGCATTGGCAAAGTCGATTATGCCAACCAAAATATCTTCCTTTTCCTGATTTAAGAGCATATTGCTGCCGCTCAAATCATTATGGCACAAAGCTAATAGCTCATTTTTATTATCGCTTCGATAATCATCCAAATCAAAAGGACTGACCTTTTTCAAAGCATCTCTTGCTTTGGCATAATCAAAATCGGCTTTTTGAGTTACGTCCCAATTATCAATTGTTTCATTGGCGGGCGGAATGTGCAATTTAGAATAGTCGATTTGGTGCATCATGGCAAAAAGCTCTGCCAGAGTTTGAGCCAAATTTTCTTGCTTATCTTTTGGTAAATTTTGAACTTTCAAGGCATTGACTTCATCATCGCGATTATCGCAAATCTTACCGACAAATTTTTTAACAACCGAAAAAGGATATTCTCCCTCGACCAAAGTTATCGGGTGAATTTTGTTTTTGAATTTATCATTTATTAAAGGCCAAATCTCACTCAAGATTTGATTTTCTCTTTGCATGGTTTGCCAGACAACCTCTGCTTTTGGAAAGCGCACAACCTCATCACCAACCGCAAAGGCAAAAGACTTGGAACCGCCGACAAGAGCCCTCACCTCGCCTTTATATCCGGCTTTTGCAATTATCTCTTTTATCAAATTGAGGTCTTGCGCTTTTTCTTTGGTTAAATAATTCATTATCGCTCCTCTTTGATAAACTCTGCCGGAATGGCACCATCTTTTAAGACAATCATATAATGTTTTATCATGCCGAATATCAGCCCTTTGGAAGAATCGCATTTGTGCCAAGGCAGAGGTGCCAAATCTATCTCATCTTTTGAAACTTGATAAAAACACTCATTCACACCGCTTGCTTCCGAGCCGTCTTTGCACCAGATACTTTCAACCAAACCGGCATTGATTAAGTCTTCCAGCTCAAAAGAATATAAAATACATCTATCAACAAGCGCTTCTAACACTTTATCATTTCCTTGCCAAGCAATCGGCTCGGTCAAGCAAGAGATAGCTCGGCTTCTCCCCGCAAAAGTCTTTTCCAACCAATTGATAATATCTTCTTTTTTATCTGCCCCTACGCGTTTGACATAAGAATACAAGTTGCTATCTATTTTGGAAATGGATTTTATTCCCTCCTCCAAAACCGTATTTTTCTTCGGGGCATAATGATATAAACGCATTTTATCTCCTCTTTAAGCTTGCAGGTTCCAGAGTTTGGCGAATTTGCCTTGTTTATCCAGCAGCTCTTTCGGCGTGCCGACCTCGATGATTTTGCCTTCTTCCATCACCACGATTTTATCCATGTTCTTCAAGGTGGACAAACGGTGCGCCACGGCAATCACGGTTTTGTCTTTTATCAGTTTTTGCAAAGAAGATTGAATGAATTTTTCTGACTTGCTATCCAAAGCTGAAGTTGCTTCATCGAGCAGTAAAATCTTACTGTTCTTCAAAATAGCCCTTGCAATCCCTACCCTTTGTCTTTGTCCGCCCGAGAGTTTCACCCCTTTATCTCCAACCAAGGTTTTATACCCTTGCGGCAAGTCTTTGACAAACTCGGTGATAAAAGATTTTTTAGCCGCGTCTTCAATTTCTTTTTGCGAGGCATTGAAAGTACCGTAACTCATATTCTCGGACAAAGTTCTATGAAACAATGTGGTATCTTGCGGAATGAAGGACACCGCATTGTGCAAGCTCTCTTGCGTGACCAAAGCCACATCCTGCCCATCTATATAAACCGAGCCTTGCGGCGTATTCACAAGTCGTTGCAAGACATGGAGCAATGTAGTTTTACCGCCGCCGGACATACCGACAATGCCGATTTTTTCACCTGCCTTGATTTTCAAGCTAAAATCATCTATCGCCGGTTTTTTATGATTATAGCTAAAGGTCAAATTTTTAAACTCAATCTCCCCTGCTTTAACTTTAAGCTTTTTAGCGTTTGGCGCGTCCACAAACTCGGGTTTTTCATTCAAAAGATTCAAATTACTCTGCAGCTTGAACAGCTCGGTGCGATAATACATCCATTGCCCGGAAAGATGGCTCAATATCATGCTCATACCACGACCCACCGTCAGCAGATAGACCACATTACCGACATTGATAATGCCTTTGGACCACAAGACAATGGCATAAATAATCATCGCAACATCAAAGAGCATGACGGTTAGGTCAACCAACATATAATTTTTGTTTCTAATCCAAGCATTTTTGCGCATGGTTTTGGCCACGAGCGCATAATCTTTGCCGAGCTTTTTCAGCTCTCTACTCAAGCTCCCGAAAATTTTTAAAACCAGATAATTGCTTATCATATTCGTTGTCTTGCCAAAGACTTTGTTCTTCATATTTTCCTGCTGTTTGGATGCCTGTTTGGTATTGGCGGAAAGCTTATGAAAAAAAACAAGTAATAATGCAGAGGCTATCACATAAACAAGTGCCATCGGCAGATAAATCTTACCGATAAAACACAAGCTTATTATCAACGACCAGAGAGCCGAATTGGCAAAGACTAAAGTATCGCCGATTGAACTCCAGGCTGCGGTGGTGCGGCGAGAACCGTCTATTTTAGCATAAACATTACCGGCAGAATTTTTGCTCCAGAAATTTTTATGCAAGCCCAGCACACCCACAAACAAATCTTTTCTGACCTTGATGCCTAAAGGTGAAATAAGTTTGTGTTGCATCAGATACATAGAAAGCATCATCAAAATATTGCCGCCAACCAATACTAAAGCCAAAAAGATAAAAGTATTAATTAAATTTTTCCATGCTATCTCGCTGATATCTCCGGCATTGAGCAAATTGACAATCTCACTCACATACCATGGCGCAAGCTGCCCGCAAAGAGCCACTATCGGCACCAGAATAAAAATTGCCATAAAGCGGAATTTGACCGGCATATAATATTGTTTCAAAAAGCTCCAAAGTGAATTATTGTTCATTTTTTTCTCCTTTGAGTTTTTGCAATTTCCAATATTGCCAAAATTTGCCTTTCTTTTTTAATAGCTCATCCAACTTGCCGTCTTCCACAATCTTGCCTTTTTCCAGCACAATTATTCTATCCATATTTTTCAACGTCGACAAACGGTGCGCCACGGCAATCACGGTTTTATCTTTGAGCATATTTTCAATGGCTTTTTGAATATAAAATTCCGATTCACTATCCAAAGCCGAAGTGGCTTCATCCAAAATTAAAATCGGGGCATCTTTTAACAAGGCTCTGGCAATTGACAAGCGTTGCATTTGTCCGCCGGAAAGCTGATTTTGTGCATTCAAAATGGTTTGATAGCCGTTTGGCAATTCTTCTATAAATTTATCGGCGAAAGCCTCCTTTGCCGCTTGTTTAATCTCTTCTTGTTTTGCATTTGGCTTACCATAAGCAATATTTTCGGCAATAGAGCGCTCCAGCAAAGCAGAAGTTTGTGGAACATAGCCAATTTGTTTGTGCAAACTTTCTTGAGTGATGTTTTTGATATTTTGCCCATCAATCAAAATTTTTCCGTCTTGTACATCATAAAAACGCTGTAGCAGATTGATTAAGGTTGATTTTCCGCCGCCTGACATTCCAACCACACCAACCTTTTGTCCGGCCGGAATTTTCAATTTGAAATGATTGAACAGTGGCTTGCTTCCTTTATAAGCAAAGCACACATCTTTGAGCTCAATTGCCCCTTCTTTTACTTTCAGCGCTCCGGCGTTTTTATCATCTACAATCTCATGCGGCGTACTGAAGGGAATTAAATTTGTTTTCATCTCGGCAAAAGCTGAACTATAAACAATCGTACGGTGAATGAGCCATGAAACAACGGAGGAAACATCTTGCAACAGAAAGAAAATCAAAACCACATCTGCCGTGTTAATACTTTTGTCTTTCCATAATACAAGGGCATAAAGAACAAATGCCAGATAAACAAAGTGAAAATAAAGTTTTTCTCCTTCTGATTGAAGCATCTCTACATCAACCGATTTATTGGTTTTATCGGTTTCATCTTTTAAAACTTTATCTGCCCGCTTTTCTTCATATTTAAATCCGTTAAACAAGCGCACAAAAAAGTGATTTTGCAAGGCATCAATCATCTGCCCGCTGACTTTGCTTCTGGCCTCGGTCATCTCAGCACGCAAGTTCATTGATAATGTACCGATTTTGAGCAGCACAATTGCAGACAACAAAACAAATGCTACAAAATAAAGGGAAAATGTGATGTTCACAAGTGCCAGCATTACAAAAACAACAATCAAACGGAAAACATCTGTCAGATAATATAAAGAAGATTGATAAAAGCTGGCACTTTCTGACAAGGCATTGCTTTTTTGTGCCAAAGAGCCTGCCATATTATCGGAAAAATAGCTCAAAGAATGCCCGTTGATATATTGAAAACAGTCGGCACTCATCTGCTCAAAAACACGCGGACGCAAAACTAATTCCGTAAGCAAATTAAATACAACGAACAAAATTTTGGCAAGCAATGTTGTTGCCACAACTCCTGCCAACAACCACCATACAGAATCGGCAATATCAGCAAACTTTACATTTTCTCCAAACAAGCCCACCATTTTGGAAAAAAACCACGGCGCGAGTTTCTGAGAAATTACCATAACTATACAACATGCGCAAATTGAAAAAAACAACGCTTTATTACGCAGGGCATAGCGCCATAAAAAGACAAACGGATTACTCGGAAAAGGCTGCATCTAATATTCCTTAAAATCAGAGATTCTGAAACAAGTTCAGAATGACAAATTAATGGTGGCAATATATCACTTTTTTTGTGTCCAAGCAATCTTTATTTTGCTGATAAGATTTTATTGTCGTTGAAACTCTTTCATTTTGATGTTATTTTCTTTGTAAGATTTAACGTTAATTTTGAAAAATAAAATGGCTGAAAATAAATCAATTTATCTTTCTAAACCACAGTTGGAAGCAGAACTTAATCGTTGTCTTAACTGCAAAAATATGCCCTGTATGAAGGCTTGTCCCGTGCACTGCAACCCACAAGCTTTTATTGCTGCGGCAAAAGAAGGTAACGGTGAACTCTCGGCTAAGCTTATTTCAGATGAAAATCCGTTCGGGCAAACTTGCGGTCTTATTTGCCCCGATAAGTTTTGTATGAAAGCCTGCACACGTCGTCTGATTGATTTTCCTATCAATATTACAAAAGTGCAAGCCACGTTGATGGAAAAATTCCGCAATTTTAAATATGATTATTCAAACGTTGTTCCTAACGGCAAAAAAATTGCCATCATCGGTGCCGGTCCGTCGGGCATTGCCGCGGCTTATTTTTTAGCGCGTAACGGTTTTAAATGCGTGATTTTTGAAAAAAGTTCTCAAATCGGCGGTGCGCTTAACCTTATTCCTCATGAACGTCTACCGCAAGATGCCATTTTAAAAGATTGGGAATTTGTCAATAATTCTGATTTGATTTCCGTTGTTTTTGAAGTAGATGTTTCTAATCCTGCAGAACTTTTGTCCCAAGGTTTTGATGAAGTATTGATTGCCGGTGGTGAACCTAACTGCGCCAAACTTAATATTGAAGGCGAAGATTTGGCTGTTTCTTATCTTGATTATCTGGCTCAACCCGAAAAATATGTTACCAAAGGCAATGTAGCCGTTATCGGCGGCGGAAACGTGGCTGCCGATTGTGCAATCGTGGCACAAGCGCAAGGTGCCGTTTATGTAGAGATGTTTGTGCGTCGCGGTTTATCGGACATGAAAATTACTCCTGCAGAAAGACACGAGATTTTGGAACGCAAAATTAATGTTTCTGCCGGCACAAGCCCTGACAAAATTATTAAAACCGGTGAAAAATATTCTCTCTTTGTTCATAAAAATCGCTTTAACGGCGAAAAATGGGAGCCTATTTCCGATACTTCAATTGAACTGCCTGATTTTGATTTGATTATTCGCGCTATCGGAGCAAAGGCTGATGAAAAACAAGACGACCCTCGCCTCATTTATATCGGCGATTGCAAGACCGGCGGCTCGACTTTGGTGGAAGCCATGGCCGATGCCAAAAATACCGCTTTCGAGCTCATCAAAAAATATCAAGCATAAAAAAACGACCGCTTTGTTACAAAACGGTCGTTTTTTCTTTTAATCCAAGAGTTTTTGCATTTTAGCAAATTCTGCAAGCGAAGGAAGTTCATCTTTTTCTCTCATAACTTTTAACTCTTGCTTGATTTGCAAAATTTTCTTCTTGCTTTGCACATATTCGCGATATTTTTGCTCAAAGTTCTGCGAGAACTGATTAACATTTTGATTTTGTTCAGATAAAAATTTTATCTCTTCATCTTCATCCTTTTGTTCTGCCTTATCTCTAAAACACGCTATATTCACGGCATCGACCAAACCATCTGATTCTCCATCTAATCCATATAATTCAGAAAACAAATGGGCTGGAACCTCTTCTTTAGGAAGTCTTAAAAATAGTTTTCCTGCTTCTCTTAACTTCGATTGAGATGCTAAAAAGAAAAAATGTTCCCAATTTTCTTCTATTTGATAACATTTGTTGCGATATATTTTCCAATATATGTCTTTTATGGTATCTCTAACCTGATTGAGTGAAATGCTTGTTGCTTGCGTATATTCTACAAAATATTTACTAAGCGAAGCTAATGCCATTGAAAACTCCATTTTCACATCAGCAAGCAATTCCAGCACATTGCTTGTGTAGAAAAATGCTCGATTAGGACAATCTTCCGTGCTAGGTTGGATAAAACGCTCATGCCATAACCAGTCATTCTCTCCTTTTGCAAAATCACCATATATCAATGACATCTCAAGAGACAAATGGTTATCAATATTATAATCTCCGTTCTCTCCATTTTTTTGGTAAACATGCCAATATAGATAATGAATGATTTCTATTGGAGAAAGAAGTGATGAAGCTTGAATATCCCAATCGTGAAGTCTTTGTTTGAGACATTTCTCTCCATTAAGAAGCTGATGTTGTTTTTCATAATAGGGTTCATGCTCTATTTTATAAAAATTGATTGCACCTATATTGAAACAAATCGGCTCATAAATACATTCCTCATACCAAGAATCTTCATATTTACCGGTTATGAATCTATCCTCATCTCCGCTATTGCTTGACAACCATTTACAAAAAGTTCGCTTTTCATTAGTTTTTTTCTTATCTAAAAAACCATAATTAATTTCATCATTTCTTACGGAATTTGCAAAATCTCGAAAACAAATTTGTCCCGACATAACATCAAAATAAACCTTGATGATTTCTAATTTATTATCAAAAGAAAGCCAACTATTTTCCCAATTTTTATTACTATATTTACCTGTCATTTGAGTAAATATAGTATTAGTGCCTGGAATTTGATTTAAAATCGAACATAAGTCATTTTTAGGTTCTGAATTTTGCTTAACGTTAGCATATTCTTTGACCAATCTTTTCCAACTCCAACCTTGCTTTGGCTTATAAGCTATGGTTTCATAAACCAAGTTATAACCTAAGCTATTGTCAAAACATTTTGGCTTGTTTTCAGGTTTGAATCGCACTTGTGCAAAAAATACATCACAGCAATAATAGCCATTATCTCGCAGATATTTGCTTAAAAAAGCACGCATTAATCGTGTGTCCAAAAACTCCGGACGTAAGCTAAAATAAAAATTTTCCATAATATATAAGTTTAAATAATTTATTTTCTAAACAAGATCTTATATTCATTTCTTCAAAATTTCAAGCATAAAAAAGCCTCTCATTTGAGAGGCTTTTTTTCTTTCTTATTGCAGATTTTGCTTAAAAAAGCTTTCAATCTTATCAAAGGGGATTTTTTCCATATTGTCATACAAATCAACATGATTTGCGCCTTTGATAATCATCAGCTCTTTATTCTTACCTTGCAGTTTTTTGAACGCATCTTCACTAAAATAGCGGCTATGTGCTTTTTCGCCGTGGAGCATCAGCACCGGCGTTTTAATCTCACCGGCATAGCTTAATATCGGCATATTGATAAAGGACAAGGAAGATGTCATATTCCAATTGCCGTTTGAGTTGATAGAGCGTTTGTGAAAACCGCGTTTGGTCTTATAATATCCATAATAGTCTTGCACAAATTGCGGCTCGTTTCCGCTTAATTTTTCCGGCAAGCCCGGAGCTTTGGCATATGTGCCATCCTTATAATCTTGTGTGCGTTGAGCGTTCAACTGTTCTCTTAACTCATAACGCGCTTTGGCATCCATAGCATCAAAATAGCCATTGGCGTTTACCCTGCTCATGTCATACATGGTAGAAGTTACAGTTGCTTTGATTCTTGTATCCATAGCAGCGGCATTCAAAGCAAAGCCACCAAAGCCGCAAATGCCGATGATACCGATTTTATCTGCATTGACTTCCGGCAAGGTGCTCAGATAATCAACGGCGGCACTGAAATCTTCGGTATTAATGTCCGGAGAAGCCACATTTCTTGGTTTGCCGCAGCTTTCGCCGGTGTATGACGGGTCAAAAGCCAGCGCAATAAAACCTTTTTCTGCCATATTCATGGCATATAAGCCTGAAGCTTGCTCTTTAACCGCACCAAACGGACCGGATACGGCAATTGCCGGAAGTTTCTCTTTGCCTAAATTTTTCGGCATATATAAATCACCGACCAACTTAATTCCATAGCGGTTGTGAAAGCTGACTTTTTTAACATCTACCTTATCGCTTTTGGCAAAGGTTTTATCCCAAACGCAACAAGAATATATTTTCCAAGACACGGCTGCTACAACAACCAAGCCTATCACAACACTCAAAATCATTTTCATTTTATCTCCTTTGTTTTATGCGTTTTTGCCCATTTCATAGGCTTCTTTCATCGCCGGCTTATTTTTGATTTCTCCTGCCTGCCATGCACCCAAACCATAAACAATACCTTTTTCTTTAGCATTATCCAAGCAATCGAGCGTGAAACCGCGCAGACCTTCAATCACTTTTTCAACAGCAGCTTTTCTGTCATCTGCCGCCGTGATGATATAATAAAAATCTTTATTGCTGATTTCGGTGTATCTTGGAACACATCTATCAATAAAGGTTTTCATTTGGCCGTTCATGGCATAGAAATAAACCGGTGTTGCCAAAACAATTACATCAGCTTCGACCATTTTATCAACCAACTCTGCCATATCGTCTTTTTGAACGCATTTGTGCGTATCGTTACAAACACCACAACCTAAGCAGAAATTAATCTTCTTATCTCTTAAAAAGATTTTTTCAACCTTATTTCCGGCCTCTGTTGCGCCTTTGATAAATTCATCAGCCAAAGTATCTGAATTGCCGCCTTTGCGATAGCTTGATGAAATCACTAATATTTTTTTACTCATTTTTTAATCCTTCCAACCATTCTTTAACACTACTTCCGGCCATAGAGGCAAAACTGCCGCGAAATGCCTCAGCACCTGTTACATTGGCTTCAGGAATAATGCTCTTAATATCAGAAACACTATGTCCTAAACCACTGCCGCCATGGGTCATAAACGGTACAACGGTCTTACCCTTAAAATCATTCTCGGTTAAAAAAGTGCGTACCGGAGAAGCAATTGTTCCCCACCAGCAAGGAGAGCCGACAAACACCACATCATATTGGCTTAAATCTACCTTGGCGTTTTTAATGGCCGGTGTCATTTTCTCTTGTACTTCTTTTTTGGCTTGTTCTGTGGTTTGTCGATAATCCTCAGGATAAGCATTAACCGGTTCAATTACCAAAATATCTGCACCCAAATTCTCTTTAATCTTTTCGGCAATAGCTTCAGTATTTCCGGTTTTGGAATAATATGCCACCAAGACCTTATCTTGTGGTTTGATGACTTGCGCCGATACATTACCGGCAACAAATATACTACCAATCATGGCTAATAGTCCCATAATTTTCATCTTATTCTCCCTTATATGTTTCATTGATTATCGTAATAGCATTCAGGCTCCGCGGATAACCGATATATGGCAACATCTCGGTTACGGCATCAAGCAACATTTGCTTATCATTGCCGACATTCTTATTGGCACCGGCATGAGCTTTGGCTTGCGGTTCCACGCCACCCATAGCCACCAAAACGCTAAAGGTAATCAGTTCACGTTGTTTGATATCTAAACCGCTTCTGGTGTAATAATCGCCAAAGCAGTTAGCTGAAAGATAATCTTGAATATGTTTCAGTTCTTCCGGCGCATTGGCGCGCATAGAATCAATATTCTCTTTACCAAAAATATCTCTTTGTGTATCCAAGCCTTTTTGTAATCTGTTCTCTACCGTGGTGTTTGATTGTCCCTCTAACGGCAATTTGATACCTGCCTTTTGCATTTCTTCATTAGTCACGAGCAAAAAGTCATAACCTTTGGCAAAACCTGCATAAGGCACGGTTTGGTACAAAGTTTCTTTTATCACAATCGGATCAATGCCTTGTGCTAAAGCCTCTCTTATAACATTGCGATAATTTTCTTTACCGCCGGCGCCGATATGAGCTGCCATTTTAACTGCCGTGCGCATATTTTTATCCAGCTTGCCATGCGGTTCGACATCGTTTTTAACAAAGTTTTGCCAAAGTGCAGCAAACTCCGGGTCGGTTTTATTAATATCCGTCATTTTGTTTCCTCTTATCCAATAGCCGGTTGAGGCAGCGGCAATGATAACCACTGCCGCCGTCAAACAAATTTTTTTATTTATACTCGGCATCGCTTACAGGCTCCAACCAAGTGGACTTGTTATTTGCGCCGTTGCTCTCGATGGAAATGTGAACAAACCAGCTGTTTGGCGCAGCGCCGTGCCAATGTTCCACCTCGGGCGGAATGCGAACAACATCGCCTTTGTGCAAAATTTGAATTTCTTTGCCCCGTTCCTGATATCTGCCCTCGCCTCCGGTCACGAGCAAGATTTGTCCGCCGCTGTGTTTGTGCCAGTTGGTTCTTGCTCCGGGTTCAAAAGTAACGTTTCCAACGGGTGCGTTCCAAATATCATCTTTTACGCTCAGCATATTCAAATAAGTTTGTCCGGTGAAAAACTCGGAATAAGGATTTATTTCTCCTTGTTTGAAAATTGTATCAACTTCACTTGTTTTCATTTCTTGTGCCTTGGTTATAGTTGTCCCTAGCAGCAGACTCATGCCTGCTAACATCAAAAGTTTTTTCATTGTCTTCTCCTTACTTGTAAGAAGCCTGATAAATGGCGACGCAGTCTTCTTTGCTTAATTTTATACGGTCGCAAGCAAACAAGAAGCCCATGCAATCTAAAGCATTTTCTGCCATTGCCGGGAATTCTTCAGGCTTAATGCCATATTCAGACATTTTCAAATCTGCCACGCCGCAATCTTCTTGCAATTTTACCAGAGCTTTGATGAAGTCCATCGGCTCTTTGGCGTTTTCCATACCCAAAGCTTTGGCCATTTTTACAAATCTGTCATCGCAAACGTGTTGATTGATAAAGTGGGTGTAATAAGCCTTACTAATCATAATCAAACCGGCTCCGTGCGGAAGTTCTTGATGATATGCCGACAAAGCGTGCTCCAAAGAGTGCTCACTGGTACAAGTTCCAACCGTCATAACAAAACCGGACATGGTGTTGCCGTAAGCAACTTTTTCTCTGGCTTCAACATTTTTACCGTTTCTAACGGTTTCTGCCAAATTGCGCCCGACATTTTCAATCACGCTCAATGCCAACATATCGGTCATCAAATTAGCTTTATTGGAAATGTAGCCTTCCACACTATGAAACAAAGCATCAAAACCTTGATAAGCCGTCATGTGCGGCGGAACGGTGATCATCAATTCCGGATCAACAATCGAAACAATCGGAAAGGAATATTCTGAAAAGAAAGCTGTCTTTTCATTGGTTTCGGGGTTGGTAATGACGGCGCCGTTATCTGCTTCCGAACCCGTACCGGCGGTGGTGGTGATGGTTACCAAAGGCAATGGTTTATTTTGCAAGGCTTTTTTCTTACCTTTACCAAATTGGATATAGTCCCACAAGTCGCCGTCGTTGGTCGCCATGGCGGCAATGGCTTTGGAAGCGTCCATAACACTTCCGCCACCCAAAGCAACAACCACGTCACAATTATTTTTTCTGGCGGCTTCAGCCCCTCTCATCACGGTTGATTTCAACGGATTAGGCTCAACCTCATTAAACAAAACAAATTCCAAACCGGCTTTTTTCAACTGTTCTTCAACTCTGTCCAAATAGCCGTTGGCTTTGGCGGATTTACCGTTAGAAATAACCAATAAAGCCTTTTTGCCGCCCAAGTTTTGTTTGTGCAGGTTGTTTAATTCTCCGGCACCAAACAGAATGCGCGTGGGCAAATAAAATTCAAAACTCATTTTGTTTTCTCCTTTAAAATTGAGGTTAACGAATCTTTCTGTAACAAAGCTTAATCTTTAGAGTTAACTCTAAGTCAAGACTTTTATTGACATTCATTTTATTTTTTTCTATCTTGAGGATAACTTTAAGGAGATTAAAAATGAGTTACTCTATCGGCGAAGCTGCCAAAATGGTCGGTTTGACTGCGCATACCTTGCGTTTTTATGACAAAGAAGGTTTGCTACCTTTTGTGAAAAAAACTTCTTCCGGTCTGCGTGCCTTTACCGAATCTGATATTGAGTGGCTGAAAATTATTGAATGCCTCAAAGGAACAGGTCTGCCCCTCAAACAAATTAAACAATATATCGACTGGTGCATGGAAGGCGATTCCACTATTCCGCAGCGTCTTAATATGTTTATTGAGCAGAAAAAACGTGTGGAAGAACAAAAAGCCAAATGGGAAAAGCACTTGGAAAAAATCAATTTTAAGATTAAATATTATGAAGATGCCGCAAAACACGGCGACCTTAATGTTTTTGAACGCAACCCCAAACTTCTCGAAGAAAAAAAGAGACTTTTTGAAGACTAAATATCCGTTGCATAGACTTTGAGTTGTATTGACAATCTTCTTTTTTTGTTTACGCTAACTATAAATGGACTTAAAAACAAGGAGAAGAAGATGAAAGTTGTGATTATCGGCGGTGGTGCCGGCGGTGCAAGTTGTGCTGCACGGTTAAGACGTTTGAACGAACAAACCGAAATTGTCATTTTGGAAAAAACAAACGAAATTTCCATCGCTAACTGCGGCCTTCCCTACTATTGCGGAAATGTGATTGCTGACCGTGATGATTTGATGGTTTCTTCTCCCGAACATTTTGAAAATGTTTTTAATATCAACGTCAAACTTAATAGCGAAGTTAGCAAAATCAATCCTGCATCAAAAACAGTTACAACACTCAACGGCGAAGAAATTTCTTACGACAAGTTGGTAATTGCTACCGGCGGTAAACCTTTTGTGCCGCCGCTTGACGGTTGGGGCAATATGCCGCATTTTACCATTCGTCATCTTGCAGATGCCGATGCCGTAAAAAAATATATCACCGAAAATCAGCCCAAAACCGCCAGCGTTATCGGTGGGGGGTTTATCGGTGTGGAAATGGCTGAAAATCTCATTGAAGCCGGCTTAAAAGTTAATTTGATTGAGTTAGCGCCGCAAGTTCTGGCACCGCTTGATGAAGATATGGTCGGCATGATTCACAAAGAGCTCAAAGACAAAGGAATCAATCTTTATCTTAACACCAGCATCAATGCCGTTCTGCCCAAACAATTTAATCTTGCTTCCGGCGAAACCCTCGAATCGGATATGCTCATCCTAGCCCTCGGCGTGCGTCCCGAAACTAAAATTGCCGCCGATGCCGGTATTGAAACGCTTGCCACAGGTGCTATTCGTACCAACGAATTTATGCAGACCAATTTTGTCGATATTTATGCTTGTGGCGATAATGTTGCGGTCAAGGATTTTGTTGACGGTGCTGAAACAACCATTGCGCTTGCCGGTCCGGCTAATCGTCAAGGTCGCCTGATTGCCGACCATATTTGCGGCAACCCTTATCCTTATAACGGCTCTCAGGGCTCCGGCGTGGTCAAAGTCTTTAATCTTACCGCTGCTTTTACCGGTAATAATGAAAGACAGCTCAAAAAGAAAAATATTGCTTACAAAAAGATGTTGATTTGGGGAAAATCTCATGCCGGATATTATCCAAACTCTACACCTTTGGCTTTGAAGGTTCTTTACAATGCCGAAGGAAAAATTCTCGGCGCTCAAGCTATCGGCACGGAAGGTGTGGATAAGAGAATCGATATTATCGCAACCATTATGCGCTTGAACGGTACTTACAAAGATTTGCGTGATGCCGAGCTTTGCTATGCCCCGCCATATTCTTCCGCCAAAGACCCGATTAATCTTATTGGTATGGCGATTCAAAATGTGGAAGAAAATCGTCTTAAACCTTATTTTGGCACCGATTTTCAAGATATGTTTGTAATAGACGTTCGCTCTCCTTCCATGCACAAAGCCGGACATCTGCCCAATGCCATCAATATGCCTATTCCGCAGCTCAGAAAACATTTAAATGAGATTCCGCATAACCGCCCTATTCTCTTACACTGCATGATTGGTTATAACAGCTATCTGGCTTCTTGTATTTTGCGCCAAAACGGCTTTGACAATGTATTCAGTTATGCCGGCGGTTTTTCTCAATATAAAACTCAAAAGGACTAAATCATGATTTTTTACTTTTCAGGAACCGGAAATTCGCAATGGGTGGCTGAAGAACTTGCGCACAAACTTTCTGACCGCGCCACTCCGATTATGGCGGCAAAATCTGATTATGCACCCTCTGCCGGAGAAAAAATCGGTTTTGTCTTTCCCATCTACGCATGGGATGCGCCAACTTGTATGTATAAATTTATTGAACAACTGAATATACAAACTAACAACTATATCTATATGGTTGCCACCTGCCATTCGCAAGCCGGCGGCGTTGATAAAGTTTTCCAAAAAGCGCTGGCAAAAAAAGGGCTTACCCTTCATGCCGCATTTTCTATCAATATGCCGAACAACTATCTGTTGGCGCCGTTTGTGAAAACAGATTCCGAAAGCAAACGCAATCAGCTTTTAAGCAAAGCGCAAAACCGCTTAAAAGAAATTTCTGCTGCCGTTGAAGCTGAAAAAAATGTGGTTTCAATCAAACGCGGCTTATCTATTTTGAGCAAAATTGCGCCGCTTTTCCGCCGCTTTATGAATGACAAAGCCTTTTATGTTGAAAAAGCAAACTGCATCCAATGCGGTGTTTGCGCCAAAGTCTGCCCCATGAAAAATATCACGCTTACACCTTTCCCCGAGTGGAACGGTAATTGTGCCATGTGTCAGGCCTGTTTGCACCATTGCCCCAAACATGCCATTCAATACGGACATTTTACTAAAGGAAAAAAGCGCTACTTTTTCAAAAAGGAATATCTGCCTCATGATTGAGTGCTTTCCGCCGATTATTGATAATAATGCGCAAATTTTGATTATCGGAACCATGCCGAGCGTGAAATCTTTAAATGCCGCGGAATATTATGCTCATCCGCGTAATGCGTTCTGGAAAATTATTGCCACTCTTTTTAACAATGGCGCAGATTTTTCTGATTTTGCTGAGAAGAAGGCTTGCATTCTCAAGAACCATCTTGCGCTTTGGGATAATCTTAAATTTTGTGAACGCAACGGTAGTTTGGACAGCAATATTAAAAATATGATTCCCAATGATTTTGAAACACTTTTGAAAAAGCATTCAAATATCCGTCGGTTGATTTTTAACGGACAAAAATCTTTTCAAATCTTCAAAAAATTTCACCCAGAACTCTTAGAAACATATCAATATTTTATTCTCCCCTCTACCGGCCCCGCCAACGCATCTCTTTCTTTTGACAAGAAATTGGTACTATGGCAAAAAGCATTGCTATTTTAGACAAAAAAAATCTTGATTCTTAACAAAAATAATGCTACCCCTAGTTTTGTATTAAGTATTTTTTGTTTCACTAAATATTATTAAGTATGGAAAAGATTATTGTTTACATTGAACAAGTTACAAAACAACGCGATTTATCTTTGTATAATTGGCAAGAACTTGTTGATAAAGTTATTTTGCCTAAGATGGCCGGTCCTAAAAACAAGGCACAAAGCCGCTATATGATCAATGATATGTTTATGAACCTGCTCGCTAATTTTCCGCAAGAGATTTCTGAAAAAAATATTGTTTTGGCTCCGATTTTATTTGAAATCGGTCTACAGCGTCTTTCTTGCGGTGCGGTTTTACACGATGACACTCCTTGGCCGGAACCCCTGCCAATGAAATATCGCGAATATTCATCTCGTTGGGATGAGCGGCATGTGATGTCTGAAGGTTGCTACAATTTCATTATGAATGGTCTGGAGCAGAGCTTGAACTTCGAAATGACCCGAGATCACGCTTTGAAAATTTTGTTTGGATTAATGGAATATACCGATGCAGCTGGAAATATTTATTCGGGATTTATGCTGAGTAGTTTTAAAGACAAGGCTACTCTACTTTATCGTCATGCCGAAAAATTGGTTGAGAAATATGCTTCTTTTGAGGAAATTTATCCGTACTACGCACGTGCTGGCCAATGGAAAAAGCATATGCTCTATCTGAGCCTAAACAAGGATAAAATCGATTGGGATGATTTCTTTAAAAAGTCGCAAGCTGTTACAAAAGGCAACTTTATCAGCCGTCGTTTACAAAGAAATGCAATTCGTAAACAGATTGAAAATGCGTCGTTGTAACTTTATTTCCTCTAAAAAAGCTCTGATTTTTATATCAGAGCTTTTGCTTTTTTTTAGTAAGGTCTTTTATTGGTATCAGCATACCAATCATCCATCACACCACGCGCGGTTTTTAAATCTATATGATGCAAATTTATGACATCTTCGTCATAAAAGACTCTATCTCTGAAGCCAATGGCATCGGCATCATCACGGGTAGCAGCATAATAAACCTCGGTAATGTTCGCCCATTTGGCTGAGTTCAAACACATCGGGCAAGGCTCACATGATGTGTAAAGCACGCAACCACTTAAATCAAAAGTGCCCAATTCTTTGCAGGCTTTTCGAATGCAGTTGACTTCGGCATGTGCTGTCGGGTCATTATCTATCACCACGGTATTATGTGCTTTGGCAATAATCTTACCTTCTCTTACAATTACGGCTCCAAACGGCGAACTTCCGCTCTCAATTGACAATTTGCTCTCATCAATAGCTGCTTGCAAAAATTCTTTATCGGTCATTTTTCCTCTCTTCTCATAAAAAAAGCTTCCTTTAAGAAGCTTTTTTTATTTTGTTTAATGTTTGGGCTAAATCTTCTTTCATAACTCTGAGTTCAGTTATTAAACCCGTTATAAATTCACGGCTTTGCAAATCTAACTTAACATCGGGAATCACCTCATCAAAAAAGTCTTTCTGGATTTCTTCTCCCAAAATGTTTTTTAAGCCTTTTTCCTTAAAAACTTTTTGCACTCCTTCTATGGTGTAACGTTTATTATACAAAAAGTCTTTAATTGTTTTGACAATCTCAACATCATCCGGACGGTAGTATCTACGTCCACCGTTTCTTTTCATCGGCTTAATTTGCGGAAACTTTGTTTCCCAAAAGCGAAGCACATGCGTTGCCACTCCTAGCTCTTCAGCAACTTCGGCAATGGTTCGAAAAGCGGCTTTGCTTTTGTTTACAGCCATTAATCTTCCCCTTTATTAGGCGTTGATAATTTTTCTCATGGTTTGAGAAGGTTTAAACGAAATGACACGGCGTGAAGAAATAACAGCTTCTACTCCGGTCTTTGGATTGCGACCGGCACGGGCTTTCTTATCTCTTAAAGAAAATGTGCCGAAAGAAGATAATTTTACTTCATTACCGTTGCTCAGCTCATTAACGATTTCATCCAAAATCATATCCAAAACATCAGTAGAGTCTTTACGGGACAAACCGATTTCTTCATAAATGGTTTCTGCAACATCTGCACGTGTAATTGTTTTCATATTTATCTTCCTTTTATTAATTTTTTCGTTGCAAACAAATATCTTATTTTTTTTACTCTGACAAGTCTTTAATGTCAACTTATCCTATGTATATTTTCTTTTATATACGGACCAAAGCTCCGCCCCATGTAAAACCGGCCCCCATTGCATTTAAGACAACCAAATCGCCTTTTTTGATGGTACCGTCTGTCATTTTTTCTGACAAAGCCAATGGGATAGTTGCAGCAGAAGTATTGGCTTGGTGATCAATCGTTACAATCACTTTTTCTTCGGGCAAACCTAATTTTTGACCAACTCCGGAGATAATACGAACATTGGCTTGGTGTGGTACCAACCAATCAATGTCTTCCGCACTTACACCGCCCATTTTCATAACTTCTTCAGCGGCCTCTGTTAAGCTATTAATAGCATATTTGAAAACTTCTTTACCATTCATCCAAATATAGCCGGCTGTTTGCGTGGTAGAAACGCCTCCCGTACAAAGTAAATTTTCAAATTGCGTGCCGTCTGCATAAATTTTGGTTGCTAAAATTCCGGTATCTTCAGATGTTCCTTTTCCTTCTTTAGCTCGTAAAATAACCGCTCCTGCTCCATCACCAAATAGAACGCAAGTGTTTCTATCCGTCCAATCGGTAATTTTTGATAACGTCTCGGCACTTACAACCAAAACAGTTTTCATCTGACCTAAACGAATCATATTATCTGCCATGGTCAAGGCATAGACAAAGCCTGAGCATGCTGCGGAAATATCCATTGCGGCGGCACCGATACGCATGCCTAATTTGGCGGCTATTTTGGCAGAAGTAGCCGGAGTGGTATTATCCGGTGTTACGGTTGCCAAAACAACGGCATCTATCTCTTCGGCCGTAATTCCGGCTGTGCGAATTGCCATTTGAGCTGCTTTTAATGCTAGATCTGATGTATATTCATCTTTTTCGGCAACGTGACGACTCTTGATACCGGTACGTGTGCTAATCCATTCGTCATTGGTATCAACAATTTTTGCCAAATCATCATTAGTTAATTCTTTGGTCGGGAGATAATGTCCGTGCCCAATAATTTCTGATCTAATACATGTCATATAATATTTCCTGTGATAATTCGTCTAAATCTACTTTTTCAATTTCAGACTTGATGGTTGAAACAAAGTTCTGTCTGACCAAATTGGCGGCATTGTTAACGGCAACAGAAAAGCCCAAAGCATCTGTCCCGCCATGGCTTTTTACCGTTAAGCCATTCAGGCCGACCATCATGGCTCCGTTATACAAACGAGGATCCATTGTCTTCTTAACACGGAGCATAACACCTAACATAAACGGCAAGCCAAGCTTGGCTAAAAGCGAATGTTTTATCGAATCTTTTAACAATCTGACAACAAGCTTTGCCGTTCCCTCAACCGACTTCAAAGCAATATTACCGGTAAAACCATCTGCAACTATGACATCTGCCATGCCGTTTGACATTTCATGCGGCTCTATATAACCGATAAAATCGATGTTCATATGTGAATGTTTGATAATTTTTGCTGCCTGACGAATCTCTTCTTTTCCCTTCATTTCTTCAGCTCCGATATTGAGCAATGCAACGCGCGGTTTTTCAAGATTCAACGTATGCCGTGCCAAAATATCTCCCATTAGAGCAAACTCTGCTAAATTAATTGCATCACACTCGGTATTAGCGCCCAAATCCAACATAACATATTTGCCGTTGCGATGCGGCATAATGCTCACTATCGCCGGGCGATGGATTTTGGTAATGGTACGCAACACAATTTTGGAAATTGCCATCAGCGCGCCCGTATTACCAGCAGAAACTATGGCTTGAGCCTCTCCTTTGCGGACTGCATCAATTGCCATATACATACTGGTATTTTTGTTACGGATAACCTGAGACGGCTTATCTTCGTTATGAACCATCTCGGCACAGTGACGTACTTCACAGACCTTTTGGAGTGCGGGGAATTGAGTTAAAATCGGCGTTACTTTTGCTTCATCACCAAAAAGCATGAACCGAACATCGGGATTCTTTTTGGCTGCAATAGCAAGCCCTTCTATCACGACTCTGGGGGAATTATCTCCCCCCATTGCGTCTATTGATATGACCAGATTACTAGACAAAACCTGCTCCATATAGATATTTTAGACATTTATACTTCTTTAAAACAAAAGATTTAATAAATGTCTTGATTTTTATTATTCTTCAGTAGCTGTTTTTTTTGCAACAACTTCACGACCATCATATTGACCGCAAGACGGGCAAACACTGTGAGGTCTTTTTAACTCGCCACAATTCGGGCATTCCATGTATGAATTGGGTTTCAAAGCATCATGTGAACGACGCATGTTGCGACGAGAAGGTGTTGTTTTCTTCTTTGGTGTAGCCATTTTCTTATACTCTTATTCTATTACACTTAAAATTAATACACTTTCACAGCCATTAATAAACCATTTAGTTTTTTAAATCAACTAATAAAAACGGCTTTATGAACTGAATGACGTTTTATATAATATTTTTGCTTTTGGCAAGTCTTTTTTATTATATTTTACTCTTTTATTCGGTTTTTCCGTCATTTAATCTTATTTTTTTAGTTTTTTTAACACATTGAACGGATTATTTGCCTCGGTTGTCTCTTCATCAAACTCCGAAACAAAGTGAAATTCCTCTCCTTCTTTGCGCGGATTATCATCCATCACCAAAGCTACTTGCTCTATGGCTATCTGACATAAATCTATTTTTCCGTTATCGAGCAAATATGGCTCATCGTCATAAATATCAAAGTCAAAATCTTTCAAATCTTGCGGAGTGGCTTGCGTATCAAAATAAATGGAAAACTCCGGTGAATAAGTCTTATAAAAATTTTCCAAACTGATGACACTTTTGAGTTCAAACTCGGCATCAACCTTGCCCCAAACGTCCAACCGATGTTCTTTTTTCTTATATTTCAAAAATATTTCGGCAGCAAAAGAACGTACGCTTTCTACTTTGAAAACCTCTTTTAAATAGTTTAATTCTTCTTCATCTGCATGAAGATGATATTTTTTCTCCGATGCTGTAAGTTCATCAACTATCAAAGGATAAGAAAAAAGATTTTGCATTAATTTTTTCCCTGTGTTATAAATTCTACTAAACTTTTACGATATAATAGCAAGGATGATGAGATGTCAATAAACAAAATATTTGTTTTGAGTGTGTTTTTTGCCGCTTTACTTTCGGCTTGCTCCAGTGATATGTTTTTAACTCATAACGGAAATATGCCCTCCAATGAACGCATATCTCAGCTCAAACTCGGTGACACTAAAGAACAAGTGGTCAGAACCCTCGGTGCGCCTTCTTCCGTGGTTTCTTTTGACAAGAACACGTGGATTTATATGTCTTCTTCCATAAAACGTGTGGCTTTTATGGAGCCTAAAGAAGTCAGCCGCGATATCTTGACTATTGAGTTTAACAACGAAGGGCGAATTTCTAATATTGAACGCTTGACAAAAGCCGACGGAAAAGAAATTGCGGTTAGCACCGATGCCACAAAAGCGCAAGGTCATGATCAAGGTTTCTTTGAAAAATATTTCGGCGGTGTTGGTGGATATTCACCCTTCCCCGTGGTTGATCCAAGAGAATTATAAAATTTAAGGCTCCCTCTCGGAGCCTTTTTTATTACTTATAACCCAACATCCGGTTCAACACCTTGCTCTCTTAAAATTTGCAAAAGCTCAGCTAAATATATCTTTTCATTATAGGCCATAAAACCGTCACCTATACATATTTTAACTGCTGCTTGCATTAATTCTTCCGCTTCTTCCGGTGTTTTTTTACTTAAATTTTCTGCTGCTTCATAAAACTCTTCCGTCGTCGGATGTAAGGATTTCAGGCAGCTTTCAATATAATTTTGACTTAAACTCTGCGGTTGCGGATGATGTTGCTCTATATATTGCAATATGGTTCTTTTCTTTATTTCGGAAAAATAATCTATACATTTTGCAATATACAATAAAATGATTATATCGTCTTTTAAAACTTCCAACAATTCCAAATTAACCGGAATTTTTCGTGCCGGTCGTTCTCCCGTCGGAATTTGTTGTAATTTAAATTCATTATAATCTCTTAGCAAAACCGAGCAAGATGTATATAACTTTTCGGTATTGAGGTTGATGATATCTTTGATATATGCCGAATCTATAACCTTGGAACTTTTATCGCGGTAGAAATATAAATTGAGCATGATGTTGCCACCATGATCCCAAATATTTTTTAAGGCTACATTTTCTTCATGCACATCATCTCCTGATTTTATATGTGCCAAAAGATTATAGAACCTTACATTGTTCGTCATTTAGTCCTCAAGCAACTTATTGAGTTTGTTTACATAATTTTTTATAGTTTCTACGCGCTCTGCGTAACTGTCAAGATTTTTCTCTATAAACAACTTCTGGTCAGGGCGAATCTTTATGGCACCAAATTGACGAGCGACAAAATCTATCAATTTTTCGGGTTTGGCAAAGGTGTTGTTTCGCAAAGTAATCAAAATACCCTTAGCTCCGGCATCAATTTTTTCAATATTTGCCTTGCGGCAAAGTTGTTTTATTTCAACCGTCTTCAACAGGTTGTCCACCTCAACGGGCAATGGTCCGAAGCGGTCTATCAATTCTTCTCTGATATCATCCAAGCCTGATTTATCTTCAATATCACCAATGCGTTTATACAAGCCCAAACGAACCCCCAAATCTCTGACATAGGTTTCGGGAATCATAATCGGGATACCGGTTGAAATTTGCGGGGTCCAATCGGTTATGGCGGCGCCGGTTGCCGCTTCTTTCTCCCCTTTTGTACCTTGAGTCTTAAGGCGCATAATTTCTTCTTCCAACATGTGTTGGTACAAAGCAATACCCACTTCTTTGATATGTCCGGATTGCTCCTCGCCCAAGATATTGCCCGAACCTCTGATATCCATATCATGGCTGGCCAAAGAGAATCCCGCACCCAAAGAATCGAGTGCCTGCAAAATGCTCAACCTTCTTTCGGCAATCGGTTTCAAAGCCTTTTGCTTGGGTACGGTAAAATAGCAATAGCCCCTCACCTTGCCGCGACCTATGCGCCCTTTGAGCTGATACAACTGCGCCAAGCCAAACATATCTGCCCGATGGACAATCATGGTATTCACGCTCGGCATATCAATTCCGGATTCAATAATCGTGGTTGATAACAATAAATCCGCTTTTCTATCGGCAAAATCGTTCATCACAGTTTCAAGCTGTTTGACCGGCATTTGTCCATGCGCCACCAAAATTTTGACATCCGGCACCAGTTCTCGCAATTCTTTTTCAACACCGAAAATATCCGATACCCTCGGACAAACAAAGAAGGTTTGACCATGGCGGAATTTTTCACGATAGATTGCCTCTTTTATCATCACCTTATCAAAAGGCATGACGAATGTACGCGCCGCCAATCTATCTACCGGCGGGGTAGCAATCAAGCTCAACTGCTTAACCCCTGTCAAAGAAAGTTGCAAGGTTCTCGGAATCGGGGTTGCGGTCATGGTTAAAACGTGAACATCAGACTTAATTGATTTTAACTTCTCTTTATGAGCCACGCCAAAATGCTGCTCCTCATCAATAATCAGCAAACCTAAATTGCAGAATTTGATATCTTTGGCAAGCAAAGCATGGGTGCCGATAACAATCTCAACCGAGCCATCTTCCAAACCTTTTTTGGTTTCGGCGGCTTCTTTCGGGGTGACCAAACGGGAGAGCATTCTTACTCTTATCGGAAAGCCCTCCATGCGTTTTTTAAAGTTCATGTAGTGCTGACGGGCAAGCAAGGTTGTCGGCACAATCAAAGCCACTTGCGCCCCGTTGGCGGCAACGGCAAAGGCGGCTCTCAAAGCGACTTCGGTTTTGCCGAATCCGACATCGCCGCAGACCAATCTATCCATCGGCACGGTATCTGCCAAATCTTGCAAAACATCACTAATGGCATTCAACTGGTCATCGGTTTCAGAATATGGAAAACGAGAGCAAAATTCATCATACATACCTTGCGGCGCTATAAAGCTATCGGCTTTTTTCAAATGACGTTCGGCGGCAATTTTAATCAGCTTTTCGGCAATATCTTTAATGCGCTGTTTAACTTTGGCTTTTTTCGCCTGCCATGCCAAACCGCCCAAAGTGTCGAGCTGGATATTATCGTCATCCAAGCCGTAGCGCGACAAAACATCAATATTTTCAACCGGAACAAATAGTTTGGCATCATTGGCATATAAAATCTTCAAACAATCGTGCGGAGCTCCGCCTGCGGTGATATTCTCAAGCCCCATAAATTTACCGATACCGTGTTCAATATGAACTACCAATTCGCCAACGCTCAAAGAGCCGACATCGGCAATAAAATCTTTAGATGATGCTTTTTTCTTGGTGGCACGGTGTTGCCGTTCTCCCAAAACATCTTGCTCGGAAACAAAGCACAAACCATCGCCTCTGAAACCATGCGGCAGATTCAAAACCACCATGGCTGTGCGTTTATTTTCCGGATGATTGGCATCTTTCCAGCTCTCGGCAAAATATAAATTTTCAATGCCGTGCTCGTGCATCAGCGTAAACAGTCTATCACGAGAACCTTCGGAATAACAACAAATTACACGGCGAAGTTTATTATTTTCTTTAAGATATTCATCTAGCTCTTTATACACTTCCTGCAGGTTGACGTTTTTGGCTTGCGCAAAACTACGCCCCGGCAAGACACCGGCGCTTATCACATCTTCTTTTTCCGCCAAAGTCATGGAGGTGAAATAAACGGCTTCTTTTTTCTTGAAAATATCGGTGATTTCTTTTTCGGTCAGATACAATAACTCAGGCGCAATCGGGCGGTAAATATCCACCTCGTTGACGGACTTGACGTTCAAAGCCTCTAAACGCGCTTGATAATAATCGGCAATGCTTTCGCATTTGGACTTAACCGCTTCCAAAACATTGCGACCGACAATCACTTTGGCCTGCGGCAGATAGGCAAAAATATCGGGCAAAGCTTCTTCATAGAAAAACGGCAACCAGTTTTCCATACCCAGATGTTTTACGCCGTTACTAATGTCGGCGTAAATTTCATCATCTTTGAATGCTGCACCGAAAGCCTCGCGATATTTGGTACGGAAAGACTTGATGGTGTTTTCATCCAGCGTAACCTCGCCCATCACCTGAAAAGTATAATGGCTCAATTCCCCCGTGGTGCGTTGGGTCATGGCATCAAATGTGCGGATACGCTCAACCTCGTCATCAAACATATCAATACGTAGCGGCTCATCGGTACCGACCGGAAAGATATCGATAATATCCCCTCGAACAGCATATTCTCCGGGTTCAATCACCTGTTCCACACGGTTATAGCCATTGATGGCGGCATAATGCACAAAGTCATTAAAACTCAGTTTATTGCCGACTTTGACTTGTCTTATGGCGTTTAAGAAAATTTTTTGCGGCGGCAATTTTTGCAAGACCGAACCGACACTGGCCAATATCACACGCGACTTTTTGGGCTGGGGATTGCTGACAATGGCCGTCAGCGTTTCTATTCTTTGGGCAACGATATTGATGTTGGGTGAAACTCTGTCATAAGGCACGGTATCCCATGACGGCAGGAGCAGAACCTCCAAATCGGGGTTGAGCCAGCGCAACATGTCGGCGGCGCGCTCCATGGAAATGCCGTCGCTCAAAATGTATAAAATATCTTGCTTTTTCTTTTGGCTCAACTCTCCCGCCAGAACGGCGTCGTATCCATCCGGCACGGAAGAAATGATTTTGCCCTTTATTTTATCAATATCATCAATCATTTTTTTTCATTTACTTAAACGAATAAACTATATACAATATGCCCATAAGTGCAACCATTTTTTTGAAAAAAAAACACCATGCGGCCCGAAATTTTATATCCATTATTTGGCTCACTTACTTCCATCGGCGGATTGGGAGAAAAGAGTGCTAAGCTTTTGCAAAATTTGGATTGCCGCCTCATCAAAGACCTCATCTTTCACCTGCCCTCCAACCTGATTGACAGGCGCTATTCACCTAAGCTTTCCGATGCTATTCCGGGGCGCGTGGCTACGCTTAAAGTGAAAGTGATTGAGCATATTGCGCCGCAAAAAAAATCGCAACCCTATAAGGTGATTGCCGCTGATGAAACCGAGCAAATCATCATCAGCTTTTTTAAGGCTTATCCCACCACCATTCAAAAAAATCTGCCGCTCAATCAATGGGTGGCTATCAGCGGCAAGCTTGAGAAATTTAACAATTCTTTGCAAATGAGCCACCCCGACTATATTGTCTCTGCCGCGCAGATTGATAGCATTCGCACGATTGAACCGGTTTATCCGCTCACTGCCGGCATCAGTAACAAGATGCTCCGCAAATGGATTCTACAAGCCCTTGCCCGCACGCCCAAGCTTGACGAATGGATTGATGAAAACTTGCTTAAAGAAAAAAAATGGCTCTCGTTTAATCAATCTCTGCTTAACCTGCACCATCCGCAATATCTCGCGGATTTGGACATTAATTCACCTGAGCGGCAACGCTTGGCTTATGATGAGTTGCTTGCCAACCAACTCACCCTTGCCATCGCCCGACAAAAAATCAAAAAGCAAGCCGGTCGCTCACTCAAAGGCAACGGACTCTTACGCAAAAAGCTTATGGAAATTTTGCCGTTCAAACTCACGGAAGCGCAAGAAAAAGTACTCCGTGAGATTTTTGCCGATCAAGCCTCGCCTTTTCGTATGCTTCGACTTTTGCAAGGTGATGTCGGGTGCGGAAAAACCATTGTGGCTTTTTTCTCCATGCTCAACGCGATTGAATGCGGGGCTCAAGCTGCCATTATGGCGCCGACCGAAATTTTAGCCAAGCAACACCAAGAAACTATCGCGCCCTTATGTGAAGAACTCGGTATTACTTGCGCACTTCTAACCGGCAAGACAAAACCCAAACAACGCAAAGAAATTCTTTCCCAACTGGAAGAAGGAAAAATCGATATTCTTATCGGTACGCATGCCCTTTTTCAAGAGAACGTCATTTTCAAAGACCTCGCCTATGCCGTGATTGATGAACAGCATCGTTTTGGCGTACACCAGCGTCTTAACTTCTCTAACAAAGGCAATCATGCCGATATTCTGGTTATGACCGCAACCCCAATTCCGAGAACCCTCCTGCTCACGGCATACGGAGATATGGAATATTCCAAAATCGACCAAGTGCCGGAAGGACGAAAATCGGTTTCAACCCTTGTGATGCCGATTGATAAAATCCACGATGTTGTCTCCGCCCTTTCGCGTAAACTGCAACAAGGAGCGCGCGCTTATTGGGTTTGCCCCCTTGTCGAAGAATCGGAAAAAATTGACCTTGCCGCTGCCGAAGAGCGTTACGAATCGCTCAAAAAATATTTTGGCGACCAAGTCGGTCTCGTTCACGGCAAGATGAAAGAAGCAGAAAAAGACGCCGTCATGGAAAAATTCAAAAAAGGAGAAATTTCTCTCCTTGTTGCCACAACCGTGATTGAAGTGGGCGTCAATGTGCCAGAGGCTACTCTCATGATTATTGAACATGCCGAGCGTTTCGGTTTGGCGCAACTGCACCAACTGCGCGGACGTATTAAGCGTGGTTTTCAGGCTTCCACTTGTATTCTGCTCTATTCGCACCCGCTTTCGGAAACCTCACGCGCTCGCCTCAATATTATGAAAGAAACCGAAGATGGTTTTCGCATTGCCGAAGAAGATCTTGACCTACGTGGCGGCGGTGAACTTCTCGGCACCAAGCAAAGCGGTTTTAACACCTTCAAACTGGCCGACCTTTCCGTACACAAAGGTCTTCTCCTCACAGCCTCGCAAGATGCCAAACTTTTTATCTCTCAAGACCCAGACTTTACCTCTCCACGAGGCAAAGCACTTAAAAACCTGCTATATCTTTTTGAACGCGATGAAGCGGTTAAAACCTACAACCAATAAAAAAAGAGGGGTGACTCACGTCAGCCCTCTTCGTTAGAAAAAAAACATTAAAAAACCTGATTTTAATCCTGTTTTTTAAACAACCTAAATCTAATGAGTCTTAAATTAAAAATAACTATGACTATGATTATGAAATTTATTCTAATTTGTTTCCTATCATACGGCAATATGATATCTCGGAGTTGTTACTGTTCACCCAAAAGGCATTATTGCCTCGGCTTGGTTTAATCCAATATTTTGTTCCCGATACATAATCAGAAAAAATATCTTCACCAACTATTTTAAAATAATCATATTGCATATCAGACATTATAACATAGGCCTTGATAAGCATTTCTGCCTGTGTTTTATCTCGGCAGGGCTTCCCTACGAATATGTCTTTATCTAAGATTATTTCGGCAGAATCTCCATCTCTGATGATCCTAGCATTTAAAATACCAAGATGATAGTTTTTGTTCAATTCTACATCCGGCGTTTGGGGCAATTCATCAAAAATATTGATACTTAATTGAAGCGGCAAGTAGACCAAATATTTTACTTCTTTTTGCCTTTCTGCTTCAACCATAATTCCCGGAACATAATCCATGGCAGAAGTACTAAACAGTAATTTAACTTGCGGTGCTTTGAGCTCATAGCCCTGCAGTTCGTCCATAAACAAGTTTGCCAACATGTTTTTCACTTCTTCTTTGTTTACTCTTTTTTCCATAGCTTTTTAATTTTTAAATTATACAAAAAATAAATAATAAAATTGGTATCGCGCAATATAATCTCTCAAATTGTTACAGTCAACAAAAAAATACCTCTGATTTCTTTCAGAGGTATTTTTTTCTTCCTTCTCTTTTAAGATAATTCCATGACCATTTTTTTATACATCATGTTTATTTTTGTCTGTTCTTGTTCTTTTGTGTGTGATTTGTATGCTTCATATTCTTTATAAAACCCATCAATGTTATGTTGCTTATCCATTTTTAAATAAGTGTTTAATCCTATAACCGCATAATCAAATGCCCTCGGAGCCATTTTATTTAACATATCCAACATTTCCGTTCTTTTCTTTTTATCCGCTATTTTGGAGACTTGCGGTAATGCCTTACTCACATTTTTGGTATATGTCTCAGCTCTCTTAATTGCTTCAAAATTTTTTAACGTTACTACGGCCGCCAATGTCGGAAGCCCAATCTCTCTTATCTTTGCTTTTTCTCCTATGGCTTCGTGTAAGGTCTCAAATAATGTTTGCTTATCTATTTTGGGATTTTTTAATTTATTTATTATTTCAACCCACGGCATTTGATTATTGTTCTTTGTCATAATAATCCTCCCCTCTTGGTCTTTTCATATCTGTTTTTATTATACCATATTTACCTTACCTTAACAAGGTTTATTGCAAAAAAAATATCTATCTGATAACTTTTTTTAATATTGCTTCCGTTTCAACCAAATGGACGGCTTTTATAAAACTTTCTTTCTCACTCAATACCGTATAATAATCTTTTTTTACCATCGGAGCTTGTTGCAATGCCTGAACATATACTTCTTTCGATAACGGATCCGAGGCTACATATTCAAAAAAACCACTCGTTAACAAAAAATTCCGAATCTTATCAATCCCCGGATTGTTTTGCAACAATGCACACAAATAGGCCGAAACTCCTACCTGTATTCCATGCGGGTGCGGACGTTTGGATATATTGTCATACGCATGCGATATCTGATGCTCCGCTCCGCTCGCAGGTCTTGACGTACCGGCAATTTCCATGGCTACGCCACTGAGCATTAACGACGTACTTAAATTACGCAAAAATTCCGAACTGCTCAAATTATATTCCGGCAAAGATAATAAAATATCTATCGAATTGTATGCCAGCATGGCGGCAAAATCATTGTACCTTTCATAGCCTTTTCTAAACGCCACTTTCCAATCCCATAATGCCGTCAACTTTGATATCATATCTCCCATACCGGAATATAAAAACATTTTAGGACTTTTGGATATAATATCTAAATCTATCACCACCCCAAATGGTATGCTGGATTTCACGCTGGTTCTTTTTCCATCTACCAACAAAGATGTATTGGGGCTGCAAAAGCCATCATTCGATACCGATGTCGGAACAGAAATAAAAGGCTTTTTTAATAAATGCGCACAATACTTGGCAAAGTCTATGACCTTTCCTCCTCCTATGCCGATGATGGCGTCGGTGTTACGAGGCAAATTAAAGGCAACTTTATCAACTTCTTCTATATTGATATATTGTACAATCTTATTGCAGACAACTTCTATATCGTGTTGCTCAAAACCTTTGTACAATTTTCCACCGATAAGTTCTTCTATACCATCACTCCAAAACAAGGCTACGTTTGACATACCTTTATCTATTAAATACTTTCCGATACGACCTATTTTTCCATATCCGATTTTTACCAGATAGGGAATGTTGATTTGGCGATTGGTAAAATAGTTTTGATAAGGCATGGCATTCTCCTTGGTGAAAGAGTGAGCTCTTTGATATATTTATTTTTAACATATATTTTTTTATCTGACCATAAAAAAAAGCTCAGACTTATTTATTCCGAGCTTTTTTTGGATATTAGGATTGTCTCCCTTGTTGTTGATGTAATACAAAGGCAAAATATGTTTTATCCATTTTGTTTTTCAGTTTTTCTGCTTTTGTACCATCCGCAGCCAATTCATTGGCTTTTGATTTTATACTTACTCCCAAATCGCAAAAATAACCATTTTGCGCCGGTATTTTTTCTAACTTATCAATATCCATTTTAACCATGCGATTATTATTATACGCCATTAAATAGGCTTGATTGTCTCCGGACCCAATTACGGTCATTCGGTGCAAACTTCCGGCTTTGTTTTTGATCCAGATCATATAAATACCATATTTGTTTTGCTTTAACTCTTCTTTTAACTCCGTTCGCAAATTTTTTGAATAGTGACTGTCAAATGTTTGCTTATTGGATTGGCATGCGTGCGGATTAGGTACTCTCAGTAATAAATCCTTACATGCTTGCGCGACATAATCATCTTTTTCTGAATTTTTATCCAAAACTTTTAAAAATGTGGCATATGACATTGATTCACAACTCGATTGCGGAACTATATGCGGAAGCTTGCCATATTTACCAATTAAACGCTCTTGCTCGGAATAAAACTTTTTCCGATTGGTATCTGAGTTTTGCAAAGTCTGAATATTCTCTTGAAATTGCAAAATTAAATTTCTCACCAATTTTTTATAATTTCTTTCATTTGCTTCTATATTAGGGTATCCTTCTGCCGAATATGGAGCGATGATGCTCTCTTCCGCTTCTGCATGCAAAACTTGAACATCTTTATTTTTGTATGAAAAAAGCGAATCAATTTCTGATATCTGCGGTTTTGCGACCGGCACGATTTTTTCTTGATCAGCTTTCTTATTTTGTAAAACATTTGTCGTATTACAATTACCAAACGATAAAAGGGCTATTCCCGTTGCTGCTGCATATTTTACCGTTCTTACAACCGCTTGTTTAGAACTCGCTATCTTCTCTTTTACCTTTCCCCAAAATGATTTTGAAGATTTTGTTTCAAGTTGCACAACTTGCGGTTTGCTCTCTGTTTTTTCTAATGTTTTTTTCTCTTGCTGTTTTTGACTCATAGAAAGTGCTTTTTTGTAACTCATAACCAAATCATATGACAAGCCATATTTTTCTTGGCGGCACTTTTGAAAAAACTCTCTGACTATCTGATAAAATTCTTCTTGAGCAGCCGGAGTTACTACTCTTCTTTCTGCTGCAATATTTTTTAAAACTTGCTCCAAATTTTTTATCAGCACATTTATGCGGCGTCTTTTTTCTGCGCCCTTAAAATTAGCTTTACAATAAAAATTGCGCATTTTTCGCACATCATCAATATCTATATATTTACTATCTATCTTTTTCATCTTCTTTTCTTTTTCTTCTTCTATTTTTACCTTAACAAACCACTCGAAAATACACATTTTTTTTTGCTTGTAAACACCTATTTTGCAATTTAATAAAAATGAAACAAATTTTTGTTTTTACGTCATTTTTTATACAAAATTCCACAAAAAAAGAGTCTATTTTGACAATAGACTCTCATTTTTGTTTATTTCGGAAATCAGCTAAGATTTCTTTTCCAAAACACTTATCACATATTGATAAAATTGCTTGTCTTCATCATGAAGTGCCGAATCCATTTTTTCCTTTGCTCGCTCTAAAGTGATGCCTTCTACGCAAAAGACTTTTTCGCATGATACGGCACATCGGTTGCGTGCTATATCTGCTATTCCGCCTTTTACAAAATAGCTCTCAATCACCTTTAATTGGTTGTCCAAAACTCGAACAATGCCGTTGCGCAACAACAACAATGTCGGGGCTCTGTCCGGAAGAATGGTAATATCCCCGTCAACCGCCGGAAGTTGCAATGCGGCTACCTTTTTGGTGTTAAAAACTTTATACGGACGAGAAATTCGAAAAAGTATTTCCTTCATGATGTTTTACCTTATGCTGCCTCTTCCATCTTTTTAGCTTTTTCCAAAACATCTTCAATGGTACCAACCATATAGAATGCTTGTTCCGGAATGTGGTCATATTTTCCTTCAATAATTTCCTTAAAGCCTTTAATCGTGTCTTCCAATTTTACAAACACGCCCGGTGTTCCGGTAAAGACTTCGGCAACGTGGAACGGTTGCGATAAGAAACGTTGAATCTTTCTGGCTCTGGCCACCGTTAATTTATCTTCTTCAGACAACTCATCCATACCCAAAATGGCAATAATATCTTGCAGAGACTTATATTTTTGCAAAATCTCTTGTACCTGACGAGCTACTTGATAGTGTTCTTCACCAACGATTTGCGGATCCAAAATACGAGAAGTTGAATCGAGCGGATCAACGGCAGGGAAAATACCTAACTCAGCAATAGAACGTGACAACACCGTTGTTGCATCCAAGTGAGCAAAGGTTGTTGCCGGAGCCGGATCGGTCAAGTCATCGGCCGGAACATATACAGCTTGAACTGACGTAATTGAACCGTTTTTGGTTGAGGTAATGCGTTCCTGCATGGCACCCATATCCGTACCCAAGGTCGGTTGATACCCCACGGCAGACGGAATACGTCCGAGCAAAGCTGAAACCTCTGAACCGGCTTGAGTGAAACGGAAGATGTTATCTACGAAGAACAACACGTCTTGGTGTTCAACATCGCGGAAATATTCTGCTTGAGTCAAACCGGACAAAGCAACACGAGCACGAGCTCCGGGGGGCTCATTCATTTGTCCGTAAACCAGCACGGTTTTAGATTTATCCCCCTGCAAATCGATAACGCCGGAATCTATCATTTCATGATAAAGGTCGTTACCTTCACGGGTTCTTTCTCCTACACCGGCAAATACGGAATAACCGCCGTGACCGATACCAATGTTGGTAATCAACTCTTGAATCAACACGGTTTTGCCTACACCGGCACCTCCGAACAAACCAATTTTACCGCCTTTGGCATAAGGTTCAAGCAAGTCAATAACCTTAATACCGGTTGTTAAGACTTCGGTTTCGGTTGATTGTTCAACAAAAGACGGAGCCTCTCTATGAATTGGGAAATAAGTTTTGCTCTTGATTTCACCGCGACCATCTACCGGCTCGCCGATTACGTTGATAATACGTCCCAACAATTCCGGACCGACCGGAACTTCAATCGGACGACCGGTATTGAGAACTTCCATACCTCTGACCAAACCATCGGTCGTATCCATAGCAATACAACGTACGACATCTTCGCCCAAATGCTGAGCTACTTCCAAAACCAATTTGTGTCCGTGGTTATCGCATTCCAATGCCGTTAAAATCGGCGGAAGTTCTTTATCATTTTCAAACTTCACATCCACAACGGCACCGGTTACCTGAGATATGTGTCCGGTTGAAACGGCTTTCACCTTTTTTGCTTCCGCTTTTGCAACCGGCTCAGCCTTTAATGTTGTCTTTTTGGTTGCAGTTGTCTTCTTTGCGGGAGCTTTTTCTTTTGCGGTAGAAGTTTTTTTCTTCTCTGTCATCTAACTCTCCTATTGCTCTTACAGTGCTTCGGCACCGGATATAATCTCCGTCAACTCGGTTGTAATTGCCGATTGACGAATGCGGTTATATTTGATTGTCAGCTTGTTAATCATATCACTTGCATTTCTGGTTGCATTGTCCATAGAAGTCATACGTGCACCATGTTCAGATGCTTGAGAATGAACAACGGCTTTGAAAATGACACCACGGAAAATGAGCGGAAGCATTCCCTCCAACAAAGACATTTTGTCAGGTTCATATTCATAGAATGCGCCCCTAACAACATTGGTCGGCAAGTGAAGCTTATTATATTCAAACTCTTCAATTTTTAACGGAAGAATCTGCTCATCAACAATCTCTCTGCTGATAGCAGATTTAAAACGGCTGACTATGACTTCGCAAACATCAATTTTTTCTTGATGATACGCATCCAGCACATCATATCCGATATCGGAAGCCTCATAATATTTTGCACCTTTGGCAGCTACACCTTCTTTGGTCTTAATAATCAAATCGCCGTAACGGCTTTTCAAAATATCGCGCCCTTTTTTACCGACACAATAAATTGAAACATTCTTTCCCTCTGCTTTCAGTTCTTCTATGCGGCGAGCTGCCTCTTTGGCAACACCGGCATTATAACTTCCGCAAAGACCGCGATCCGAAGTAAAGACAAGAAGAAGATAGTTTTGGGCATTGGGGTTGTCCTTCATCATTTTAGGCCAATTCACCTCTTGTCCGGTTGCTTCTTCCTCTTGCTTTAATTCATAAATCACGCGATTGGCGCAAGACAAAAGATTATGATTATAAAATTCTGACTTGCCGATTAATCCTTGAGACCGACGCAGGCGAGCAGCAGCAACCATTTTCATCGCCGAGGTAATTTTGCTCGTCGATTTAACGGTGCTGATGCGAGTTCTTAACTCTTTTAATCCTGCCATAGTTTAACCTCAAGCTGCTTCTTCAATCTTTTTAAATTCGTTCAAGAAATTATCAAAGAATTCTGTTAATTTCTTATCCAGTTCCTCTGACAAAACTTTCTTCTCGGCAATTTCCTCCAGATATTCCGGATAATTTGCTTTCAAAGCTTTTAAAGCTGATTGTTCAAATTCGTTTACTTCTTTAAGCTCAAGCTTATCCAAATATCCTCTAACACCGGCAAAAATTGCAACCACCTGCTCTTCAACCGGCATCGGTCGATATTGTGGCTGTTTTAACAATTCGGTCAAGCGTGCACCGCGTGACAACAAATTCTTGGTAGCAGCATCCAAATCTGATGCAAATTGAGCAAATGATGCCATTTCACGGTATTGTGCCAATTCAAGCTTAATTTTACCGGCAACTTGTTTCATTGCCTTAATTTGAGCTGCAGAACCAACACGGCTTACCGAGATACCGACGTTAACTGCCGGACGAACACCTTGATAGAACAAACCTGTTTCCAAAAAGATTTGTCCGTCGGTAATGGAAATCACATTAGTCGGAATGTATGCAGATACGTCACCGGCCTGTGTTTCAATTACCGGAAGTGCCGTCAAAGAACCGCCGCCTAATTCATCGTTCATTTTAGCAGCACGTTCCAACAAGCGAGAGTGCAGATAGAACACATCTCCGGGGAAAGCTTCTCGCCCCGGCGGACGACGCAAGAGCAAAGACATTTGTCTGTATGCCGTTGCTTGTTTGGTTAAGTCATCATAAAAGATAACGGCATTCATACCGTTGTCTCTGAAAAACTCACCCATTGCACAACCGGAGTAAGGAGCCATAAACTGCATCGGTGCCGGATCAGAAGCCGTTGCGGCAACAACAATGGTATAATCCATTGCGCCGTGGTCACGTAAAGTTTTTACAACTTGAGCCACGGTTGAACGTTTTTGACCAACAGCAACATAAATGCAATAAAGCTTTTCTTTTTCAGATTTTGCTTTGTCGTTAATGCGTTTTTGATTCAAGATTGTATCGACAATAATTGCCGTTTTACCGGTTTGACGGTCACCAATAATCAACTCACGTTGACCGCGACCAATCGGAACCAGTGAATCCACAACCTTCAAACCGGTCTGCATCGGCTCATAAACGCTGCGTCTGGTAATAATACCGGGGGCTTTTACTTCTGACAGTCTAAATTCGTCAGATTTAACAGCGCCTTTACCGTCAATCGGCTCACCCAAAGCATCGACCACGCGGCCGAGAAGGTTCTTTCCGACAGGAACGCTCACGATTTTATCGGTGCGTCTTACCGTATCACCTTCTTTGATGTTTTGATCAGAACCGAAGATAACGATACCAACATTATCTTCTTCCAGATTCAACGCCATGCCTTTGATGCCGCCATCGAATTCCACCAACTCTCCGGCCTGAACTTTGTCCAGACCATAGACACGAGCAATACCATCACCGACGGATAAAACTCGCCCTACTTCGGAGACATCAATATCCACTTTGGCTCCGGCGATTTTTTCCTTTATAATGGAAGATATTTCGCTTGCATGCACAGACATTATTGTCCACCTTTCATCATCATTTCTAAACGATTTAATTTTCCTAAAACAGAATCGTCTATCATGGTTGATCCGTATTGTACTCTCAACCCGCCCAAAAGTTCAGGGTTGACTTGGAAGTTAACCACAATTTTTTTACCGAATTTCTGTTCCAGCATTTGTAAAACTTTTTTATTTTGCGCTTCAGTTAATTTCAAAGCAGAATCAACCGCAATCTCTATAATATTTTGTTTTTGATAATATAAATGCACAAACGCTTCGAGTATCATTTCAATCTCCCCGAAGCGATTATTATCGACAATTATATCCAAACAATTTAAGCTTTCTTTGGAAAGTTTTAACTTAGATGCAATTTCCTTCAAAGCAGACTTTTTAGAATCTACATCCCAGAGCGGGTTGGCAAAATATTTTGTGAAATCTTTTTCTTCTTTAATTGTCTGCAGCAATGTCAAAACATCCGCATGGACTTTTGCAACCGCTTTCAATTCATCGGCTGCACCATACAAAGCTTCGGCATAAACAGAAGCAATTTTACTTTTAGAATCTTTTTTCAATGTTTTTCACTCTACTCAAATATTCATCCAATGGCTCACATATTATTAGTTAATAGTTTCTAATTTATTAAAATCTTTAATTTTCACTTTAAAAACATTTTGCTTAAAGTATGTAATTTTTACATAAAGTTATAAGGGTCAATATCCACCTCCACACGCACGGAATTCGGAACATTCACGCGACTTAACCACTGATACATAACATCTTGAATCTTTATTAACTTTGTTGTTTTCAACAACAATCTATAGCGAAATTTTCCCCTTAATTTATAAATCGGTGCCTGTGCCGGTCCCAAAACCGAAATCGAATCCGAATTAGGCGCAATGCTTCCTAACTGATTGGCAACGCGTTCGGTTTGCTCTTGATTAGCTCCACTGATAATAAGTGCAGCCAAACGTCCATAGGGCGGAAGCTTCAACATTCTTCTGGTTTTCTTCTCGAGAGACAAAAACTCTTCTCTGTTTCCGCTTAACAGTGCTTTCAAAACCGCATTTTCCGGATACAAGGTTTGCAAATACACCGTACCTTTCTTCTCTCCTCGCCCGGCTCGTCCCGATACTTGTGATAATAGTTGATAAGTTTGTTCGGTGGCGCGCAAATCACTTCCCATCAAACCTAAATCCGCATCAACAATACCCACCAAAGTTAGGCTCGGAAAGTGGTGCCCTTTAGCCAAAATCTGTGTGCCGATTAAGATATCAACTTCACCGTTTTCCATTTCATGAATCACGTCGGAAACATCAGCCAAGGTTGAAGTAATATCACTTGAAATCACGCGAATTCTTGCCTCAGGAAAACGACATTTTACTTCTTCCGCCACACGTTCCACCCCCGGACCGCAAGCGGTTAATCCGGTTTGAGAACCACATTCGGGACAAGTTTCAGGAATTGGAATTGAATAACCGCAATGGTGGCAAACCAGATTTTTGGTGTTTTTATGTTCGGTCAACCATGCGGTACAATGCGGGCATTGAATGCGATGTCCGCAATCGCGGCAAATAATCAGTGGAGCATAGCCTCTTCTGTTCAAAAACAGCATAGATTGCTCGCCTTTTTCAAAATTGCTTTTTAAGGCTTCAACCAAGCTCGGCGCCAGCCACGATGTTCCCCACTCGCCTTTTTGCGGCTTGTCTTTTTTCAGATCTATAATTTCAATTTTCGGCAATTCGGCAGCGGCATAACGACTGGTTAGCTTAACCACTTCATATTTACCTTCATCTACATTGTTCAAGGTTTCCAAATCCGGTGTTGCCGTTGCCAAAATAATCGGGAAAGCTTCCATTTTGGCTCTGACAACTGCCATATCGCGTCCTTGATAATTGACGCCGTCTTCTTGTTTGTAAGAATGGTCGTGGCTTTCATCCACCACTATCAGACCCAAATTTTTATAAGGCAAAAACAATGCCGAGCGCGCACCGACAATCACTTTGGCTCGACCTTCCGCGATTGCCACCCAGTTATCTGTTCTTTCTTTATTTCCTAATCCCGAATGCCAACAAGCAGGTTTCACACCAAATCTTCTCTCAAACCGACCCAACCATTGGCTGGTCAAAGCAATTTCCGGCACTGTTACCAAAACCTGTTTACCCTTACTCAAAGCTTCTGCCACAGCCTCAAAATAAACCTCGGTTTTACCGGAACCGGTAACACCATCCAATAATGTTACGGAAAAACCTTCACCAACTTTGGCAACCAGTTGTTCTGCCGCAGCTTTTTGCTCCTCCGTTAAATCTACTTTATGAAACTCTCCCTTGGGTTCGGCAAACTCTTTTTTCTTTTCTACCTCGATTGGCTTCAAGACGCCGGCGTCTATCATAGTCTTAATCACGCTTTGCCCGACACCTGCGCCTTTGGCAATCTCGGTCCTTGAATAAGGATAATGTTTCAATAAATCTATCACTCGCCAACGCGCGTCCGAATTTTTGAGTTTTGCCTCTGCCAAAGTTTTGCCGGACAAGGTATAAAGCACATTCATTTTAGGATCATCAAACGCACCTTTGGAACTCAAAACCATTTTTAAGCATAAGCCTAAAAATGCCATGTTATAAGTGGCAACAAAGCTCACAAATTTTCTTAAAGCATCAGATAAAGGCGGAAGTCTTAAAACCTCGATAATCTGCTTGATTTTGCTCTCGGGAATATCTGCTGTTTTACCCAACTTCCAGACCACACCGACCTGTTGTTCCCTACCCCACGGCACCCTTACGATTGAGCCTAAAGCCACTTTATCGCTTTCAACCTTATAGTCAAAAACGTCATTAAAAGGAAGTGGTAGTAATACGCCGACAATCTCAGACAAAATCTTTTTCCTTAATTTATTTGAACTGATAATAACAATCTGCTTTGCTTTATACAAATCTGTTTATATTTTACGCACAAAAAAATCCGCATTTGATTTGGCTCAAATGCGGATTTTGTTTTCTTCTTAGAAAAACGGACTCAACAGCTTGATAATACCATACATTACCAATGAGGTTATAACCAAGCCTATACATTGTTGTGTATCCGTATATTGTTGCAAAAATGCCGTTTCAACAAGTAAATATTTACAGCCGGCAATACATGCTATATATCCCAAGCCGCTCAATATTGTACTGAAAAAACTAAAAACTCTGAATGCCGTAGCTAACAATAAGGCACTGATAAACAACAAAGCATAAAACCACAAATCTTGCAGACATAAGGCTTCCCATATCTGCTTTAATACACTAATTGATTCTTCCATAATGATAATATTAAAAATTAAAACGTTCTGCCAACTTACTTATATCCCTTTCATTTGTCAAATTTAAAATACATCTTTTTTTAAACTATTTTTGTTATTCTTTTTTTTATGAAACAGGAAATCAGATATAATGTTGATACCGATTTGAAACCGATTATTCAAGACTGGCTCGATTGGCTCACCGATGAACGCAAATATTCGCCGCATACGCTTGACGGATATGCTCGTGATTTGGCTGATTTCACTACTTCTTTTGACAAATCTCTCACCCTAAAACAACTTGAAAAAATGGATGTCCGCGCTTTTCGCAACTATATTTCCGCTAAAGCCGCTCTCGGGTTGGAAAAATCTTCCCTCGCGCGACATATCTCCACACTGCGTAATTTTTTCAAATTTTTAAACGCGCGTAAAATCATCAAAAACACCGCGATTTCGGTTATCTCCTCGCCACGGCGCAACAAGGTTTTACCTAAGGCTCTTGATATTAACCAGACTTTTGATGTGTTGGAAGAAAGCAAAAATTTTGCCACCAACGCTTGGCAAGGGCTTCGCGATACCGCCATTTTTACTCTGCTCTACGGCTGCGGCTTGCGTATCTCCGAAGCCCTTAACCTCAACGTCGGAGATATTGACAGTAATGATTTCGTACGCATCCGGGGTAAAGGTAATAAAGAAAGAATCGTGCCCGTGCTACCTCAAATCAAAGATGCCATTAATGCTTATCTCAATGAATGCCCCTATCATTTGAAAAACGGTGAACCGCTTTTCCTCGGCGCCAGAGGCGAGCGCCTTTCTCCGCGGATTATTCAGCGGCAGTTGCAAAAAATTCGCGCGGGGCTCGGACTTTCCAGTAACTTAACTCCTCATGCGCTGCGACATTCTTTTGCAACTCACCTCTTGGCGGAAGGAACCGACCTGCGCTCTATCCAAGAGCTGCTTGGTCATGCTTCCCTCTCGACAACTCAGCGATATACTGACGTTAATATCGAAACTCTCAAAAAAGAATACTCCAAACTCGAGCCACAAACGCAGCGCGTTTGATCGCATCAGTTTGACGGCCGCTCTGACTGGGGCTTGAAACCGCGATGCTCTCTTCGTTCTTGGCGGAAAAAACACGGCTCGAACAAAAAAAAACTGAAAAGGAGTTGAAATATGTTAGATAAAAAACAAGCCAAACAAAATTTGAGACAAACCAGATTGAACCTCGCTGAGCAAATCATTGCCCTACGACGCGCCAATCACATGCGCGTGGCGGACCTTTCCACTCAATCCGACGTGCCTTCAATCTATATTGAAAAACTTGAACTCGGGCTTGCCGAACTCAATATCGGCTACCTCAACCAAATTGCTCGAACTTTTCATCAAAAAATTTCCATCGAACTGGAAAATGTATAATAATTGCAAAAAAAATACCGGTGCAAAACACCGGTATTTTTCGGACTTCAAAAACCCTTTTCCTTGAAGCAAAATTACTTCAATTTCTTTTCTACGAACTCTTCGTGTTTTCTTGACTTCTTGTCATATTTTTTCAAAGTCAATTTTTCCGGATGAGTTCTCGGATTCTTTTCTGCAAGAAAAAATGTGCCGGTGCCGGCTGTACTTTCCATTTTAACTTTTACTTTTACTGCTTTTGCCATTTTCTTATACTCTTTATTTTAGGTTTCAAATTAAAACATTTAGCCGCATTATGCACGTTTCCCAAAGTTTGTCAATAAATTTTTTACTATAATTGGGAATCTATTATATATTTTGCTATTTCTTCATCAAATCCCTGTTTTTCTCGTCCCTGTCTTTGACAATGTTCTCTTGTATTTTGATTAACAAACTTCTCCATATCTGCTACTTCATCTTTTGCATAAGTACAAATATCCGGACTTACGCCTTTTTTATTCAACTCTTCTTCTCCCGCCGTATAAAAATAGCCTTGCGTCAAACCTATGACCGCTCCATTAGGTAGCTCATATAATTCTTGTTTGCTACCTTTTCCGAAAGTTGTCGTTCCGACCAATTTTCCTCGACTTTGTGATTGCAACGCTGACGCAACCAATTCTGCCGATGAAGTTGTTTTCCCATCTATCAAAACCACCAATGGCTTATCTTCGCTCTTATCTTCTTCATCTGCATGATAATAAGAAAAGCCACCATCCGGCTTGCTTTCCAATATCATAATTCCTCCGGCCAAAAACATATCCGCTACTTTCAATGCTGCCGCTAATTCTCCGCCGACAGAACTACGTAAATCTAAAATAATTCCTTTATAATCAGGATTTTCCGTCAACGCTTCTTCCAAATTTTTCACCGTGTAACGATTAAATGCCGCTATTTTTATATACAAAATATTGCCTTGTATACCGCTCGTAAAACTTTTTACCACGCCTTTTTCTACCGCTGCGTCACTCTGACCTTCGGGGTAATATTTTGAAACGCCATCCAGACTTTGATTGATTCCGTTTTCCAAAACCGTATCCAACACCTCAAAATCGCGCTTATTGACTTCTTTTGATACTTTTTGCGCTGCCTTGACCATTGTCTCGTTCAATTTACTCCACGCTTTTACATCTTGTCTATCTTCCGGTTTGAGATTGCTCCTCACCACTCGCCCTCTATAATAAAGCGTTATGCGCTTGCTATCATCTGCTATGGCTAAATTTTTATCCATTTGATGCAATGACTTCAAACCGTTTATGGCTATTTTTTCCATATCTTGCGCCTGATAATTAAGGTACTTATCTTGCACCAACTGTAAACCGGTTTGATAAACTTCCGCATCCGTATATTCTTGAGCTTGGGCTATAGGCGCAAACATCATTCCTAAAATTATTATTTCGAAATATTTTTTTATCATTTTCCGTTAGGCTTCTTTCTTTTTTGTTTTAATTTATTTTTATCTTTAATCTTTTGCTTACGTTGCTTTTTAGGCAGTTTTTCTTTCTTTTTCTTTATCTTCTTTTCCGGCTTGTCTTTTTTTAAGGCTTGCTTTTGCGCCATTACTTTTTTATAGCCGCCGAAAAATCTGCCGCCTTTTTCGACATAAGAAATACCTTCTTCGGGGTCGATATACTTAAATATCAATCCGCCGGTTATCGGGCTGGCTTCCAACAACCTTGCCTGCAATTTTTGCCCAAAGCGAAAACTCAAGCCATAGCGTTGTCCGGTTAAACTCATATTGCCTTCGTCCAACACATACATATCCGTCGGTAAACTTGACATCGGTATCAGCCCTTCGGCACCAATACTTTCAATCTCGACAAAAACACCTGCCGCAGATACGCCTGAAACCTTAACCTCAAAATCCGCACCTATCATCGGTAGCAAATAGTCAGAAACATAACGCGCCGTCATCTCGCGTTCGGCATTAGCGGCTCTTCTCTCGGTAACGCATAAATGCTCTCCGGTTTCTTCAAAAGTTTTGACACTTGCCGACTCTTCCAGTTCTCCGCCTTCCGGCATTTTATAGGCTTTCACCAACGCGCGATGCACCAGTAAATCGGCATATCTTCTTATCGGGGAAGTAAAATGTGCATAATCACTTAGTCCCAAGCCAAAGTGTCCTAAATTATGCGGCGAATATTTGGCTTGACACTGCAATCTTAAAATCAATTCCCCGACACCGGCATTATAGCCGCCATCACTGCAGAGAGCCAAAATCTTGTTAAAATGCTCCGGCTTCAAGGCATTTATATCCGGCAGTTTCAAATGCAGATTATGAAGTAAAGGTTCTATCTCTTTCAGCTTTTCTTCCAAAGGCTTTTCATGCACGCGATACATGGTCGGCAATTTGCTCCGTCCAAGAGCTTTGGCGGCACAAATATTGGCGGCAATCATAAACTCTTCTATCATCTTGTTTGCTTCAAGATTTTCTTCTTTTTCAATGGCTACAACCTCGCCTTTGTCATTAAAGCGAATCTTATATTCATTACTTTCCAAATTGAGCGCACCGCGTTTTTCTCTTGCCATTCTTAAGGCTAAATAGGCGCGATAAACCGGCTCTATGGTTTTGACATATACTTCTTTAATATTTGCTGATTTTTTACCTTCCAAAGCATTTTGAACTTCTTTATAAGTTAATCTTGCCGCAGATTTTATCACCGCGCGCTTGAAGTCATATTGAATAATATTGCCCTGCTTATCAATATCAATAAAGCAAGCAATGGCGGCGCGTTCTTCTTTGGGTCTTAAAGAACATAAATCGTTGCAGAGAATTTCCGGTAACATCGGCACAACTCTGTCCGGCAGATATACCGAATTGCCCCTTTTATAAGCTTCTTTATCCAAAGCTGAAAACGGACGAACATAAAAACTGACATCGGCAATGGCAACAATCAGCAAAAAGCCGTCCGGTGTCGGCATGGCATAGACCGCATCATCAAAATCTTTGGCATCATCACCATCTATCGTCACCAGTGGAATGTTGGTTAAATCTTCTCGCAGACTCTTATTAAATGTCGGCAGATTATGCGTTTCTTTTATCACCTCTTTGGGAAATTCATGCGGAATGTCATATTTATCCAACACCAACAATGATGCCGCCTTTTGCAAAGCAAATGCACCGTAAGACTTTATCACGCGGGCTTGTTTGAAGCGTCTGCTACCACCCAAAGCCACTTTTACAAAGTCGCCTTCCTTAAAACTTGCGTCATTTTCCAACAGATAAGACATATAGTCTTTTTTCTCTGCCGGTTTGAGATAAAACTTACCTTCTTTTTTCTCAACAATGCCATAGATAATTTCATCGGGAATATTAGGATTGCCCAAGCGCATAATAGGCTTAGCCATATAGCAATCTTTGCGCTTGCTCAAATGGGCTAAAAACTTATCACCCATACCCAAAGCCGGTTTAAGGCGCTTGTTTTCTGCCACGTAAATCGGAATATTTAACGGGTTGTCACTCGGCTCAGACGTTACGGCCGTATAATCGCCAAAATCGCTTACGCCGGAAATTTCCAGCACACAACTTTCCGGCAATTCTTTCTTTTCTGCCTTATTCTTTCTATTCATACTTATTTATCTCCGCTATTAACGGCGTGTGGTCTGAGGGTCTTGTTCCTCGCCTCGGATTTTTATCTATGGCAACACTTACAAGTTTATCCGCTACACTCGGCGATAATAACAGATAGTCTATCCTTAACCCCGAATCCGATACAAAAGCATTGCCGGCATAATCCCAATAAGTATAGCCTACATGGTCGGGATAGAGCATTCGATAAGCATCATAATAGCCCAAATATAAAATAGATTTCAAACGGCTTATCACTTCCGGTCGATATAAGGCATTGCCGATAAAGGCTTTTTCATCATAAACATCCATTGCACTCATAATCACGTTAAAATCGCCGCCCAATATCACATTCTCACCGCTTTCAAGCAACTTCTCGGCATGATTATACAACGCATCCATAAAAGCCAATTTATATACAAATTTGCTTTCGTCTTTGCTGTTATTATAGGGTGGGTTTCCGTTTGGCAGATAAACGGAGGCAACGCGATATTTTTGCCCTTTTACATCTACTTCCGCTTCTATATAACGCGCGTGTTCATCTTCAAAACGAGGTAAACCTTCCGATATTACTTTTATTTTATGGCGACTCAGTATCGCCACACCGTTATAGCTTTTTTCGCCCAGCATGACGGCATTATACCCCAAAGCGCTGATTTCCAAAAACGGAAAAGCCGCTTCCTCACATTTAAGCTCTTGCAGCAAAACAATGTCGGGTTGCTCGGCTTTGAGCCATGCGCTCAAATTTTCCATACGAGCATTGATTGAATTGACGTTAAAAGTTGAAATCTTCATATTGTGCCTTTACTTTCTTTTGTTTGGCATTGTATATTAAAAATATATTTTAGCAAAGGGAATTTACAATGGACTTAGCAACTTATGCAACTCATCCAGAGAATAGCCGCGGGCGCTTGTATCCGGATTTTATCAACATCATCCGTTCGCCGTTTCAACGCGACAGAGACCGTCTTATTCATTCTTCGGCTTTCCGCCGCTTGGATGGGAAAACCCAAGTGTTTGCTTATCATGAAGGCAAAAATTATCGTACCCGCCTCACCCACAGCATTGAAGTTTCTCAAATTACGCGTACCATTTGCAAAAGCCTTAACCTTAATGAAGAACTGGCGGAAGCTCTTGCCCTTGCTCATGACCTCGGGCACTCACCTTTCGGACACGCCGGTGAGCGCGGCTTGCAAAACTCCATGAAGAAATACGGCGGCTTTGACCATAATGTCCACTCCCTTAAAATTATGACTAAAATCGAAATCCATTATCCCGAATTTGAAGGTCTTAACCTCACATGGGAAACGCTCGAAGGAACCGTCAAACATAACGGACCTATTAAAAAAATCTCAAACAATTACCTTAAAGAATTTAACAAAAAATTTGATTTGGACTTGAAAAATTATCCCTCTTTGGAAGCGCAAGTCGCCTCCTTTGCCGATGACATCGCCTATAACAACCACGATATTGATGATGGTTTCCGTGCCGGTTTCTTCTCAATTAATGACCTGCGCGAACTGCCTTTCATCAATGAAATTTTGACTAAGTTTGAGGCTGAAAATCCAAATGCCGATGACAATTTGCGAATCTATGCCATTACGCGAAATATGATTGCCCGCATGATTTTTGACGTACTCGACAACTCGTGCGAAAACATAAAAAAACACAAGATTCAAACTCCGCAAGACGTGCGCAATCACAAAGGTTTTATTGTCGACTTTTCTCCTGCCATGCACAATGAAATCAAACTCTTACACGAATTTTTGAAAAAACGTTTCTATACCAACACCTCTGTTGCACGTATGGATATGAAATCGCAACGCATTGTTGAAGAGCTCTTTAGCATATTTACCAACAACTGGATGCTCTTGCCGATGGAGGTGCGCAAATATCTTGATAAAAATTCAAACGATGAAAGAATCGCCGACGTGGTTTGCGAATATATTGCCAATATGACCGATATGCACGCAATCAAAGAACACAAAAAACTATATGATCCACATACTCGTTTTTGAATTTGTTAAATGATTATAAAGTTTTTTGTGATAGAATCTGTGCAAAAGTGAAAGTTTTGTACAGGAGTGAAGCATATGTTTCCGGATTTTCCCGATGATAATAAAAATGATGATTTTTTGAATGAATTTCGTCAGAAGATTGCTGAGCAATCTAACATTTCTTTTGAAGAAAGAAGAAACGAATTAAATAAATCCAAAAGTGTTTTTATCGGTGCCGTTTCCGGTGTGGTTTTAGCCAGCGTGGTCGGTTGGTTTATTCTTTCTCCGCGTTACGCTCAAAATGAAAATGTTGAGCTTCCGGTTATTCGCAGACCTCAAACTGCCATCAAAGTTCAGCCAACCGAACCCGGCGGTATGGAGATTTTGAACCAAGACAAATCCGTTTATGATATTTTGGATAAATCTCAAAACAACAAAAAAGTGGTCGAGAATCTGTTGCCGCCTCCGGAAGAACCGAAACTTCCGGTTATTGCTCCAAGTGAAGAAACTGCTCCGCAAACCATTGATGATGTTTTGGCAAAAACGGAATCCGAAACAAAAAATAATTCCGTTGCCGACGAAGCCGAAAAAATTATCAATGTTGCAACGGCTCCTAAAGCGACTCCGGCAAAAGAAAATCAACCCGAAGCTCAGGTTAAAACATTGTCTCAAGCCGTGGCAGAATCTGCCCAAACCGAAGCGAAAGCTCCTGCCAAAGATGTTGCTAAAATTTCTACCGATGATATAAAAAGTGTGTATAAAGCACAAATAAAAGATGGCAAAGTTGTTCAATCGAGTAAAATTGCCGCCGGCGTTTGGCAAGTTCAATTGATGTCTTCTAATAATAAAGCTGCTGTCGAAAAATCTTGGATCTCGTTAAATGCCAAATATAAAATGCTTAATAACCAGCCTTATGAAATTGAAGTTGCCGATTTAGGCTCAAAAGGGACCTACTATCGTCTTAAAGCCGGTGCTTTTCCGACTCGCGACGGTGCCGATGAGCTCTGCAAAGACATTAAAGCATTGGGCGGAACCTGTATTGTAAAGAAAAAATAAATGTTAACGACACTTGTGGCTATAATACTCAATTTTATTCCCATTATGTTGGCAATTATCTTGCATGAAATTGCTCACGGCTATGCCGCTCTTAAACTTGGGGATAATACGGCAAAACGTTTCGGACGTCTTTCTCTTAATCCGATTAAGCATATTGATTTGTTCGGAACAATTATTTTGCCGGCATTGCTCTACGCTTCAAATGTCGGATTTATTTTTGGTTGGGCTCGTCCGGTACCGGTTAATTATGCCAAAATTAACACTCGTAAAGATATGTTGATTGTGGCTTCCGCAGGTATTGTCATGAATATTGTCCTTGCCATTTGCTCTACTCTTATTCTTTTGTTGGTGGATTTAATTCCTTCTCCCCTGATCCATGGAATTTTAGAGGTCTTCTTTGTTAATATGGTGGTTTATAATATTGTTCTGGCCGTATTTAACATTTTACCCATTCCGCCCATGGATGGTTCTAAAATATTTTTCGGAGGTATCAATAAACCTTGGGCTCAAAGATATATATCTGCCGATAAACTCGGATTAACGGCTTTTTTTGCCATTGCCATTGTTTTGCCGCTGATTGGTAGTCTTTTAGGGCAAAATTGGAATATTGTCGGATGGTATGTTATGGGCGTTTCCAAGTTTTTTATCTCTGCACTTATTTAGGAGATATTTATGAATAAACCTGTTCTTGCTGCTATGCTTTCTATCTCGGGAACAAAACTTTCCGATGAGGAAAAAAAGTTGTTTGAACGGTTTAATCCTCTCGGTGTGACACTCTTTGCCAAAAATATTGAATCAAAAACTCAGCTCAAAAATCTTACAAAAGAAATCAGAGAAGTTTGTGACAGAAATAATATTTTGATTGCCATTGACCAAGAAGGCGGTCGCGTTCGTCGTCTGCGTGAGCCGGAATTCAGAAGCTATGCGGCACAAATTGATTTAGGAAGAACCGAAGAAAAATTTGGATTTGCAACAACTTTGCAAACAACTCATAATCACGCTCTTTTAATTGCACATGACTTGCTTGAATGCGGTATAAATTGGAATTATGCACCTTGCTTGGACATTGCTTATTCGGAAACTTCCGATGTTTTGAAAAGCCGTTGCTTTGGTAATGACGAGAAAAAAATTGCCGTCCTCGGCAGAGAAATGATTGATACTTATGTTCAATCAGGAATATGTCCCTGCATAAAACATATGCCGGGGCACGGGCGCGCAAACGTTGACCCTCACCTACAACTTCCGATCATTGAAAACTCATTATCCGAGCTGAAAAAAGATTTTTATCCTTTCTGGTTTAACCGATATGCACCGGCCGGAATGACTGCACATATTGTGCTTAAAGATGTTGATGATAAACATCCGGTAACACAAAGTAAGACAGCCATTGATAAAATTATTCGCGGAGAAATTGGCTTTGAAGGATTTTTAATTTCAGATTCAATAAATATGAATGCGCTTCACGGAAATGTTGTTGACAGGGCTCTGGCTTGCCTTAATGCCGGATGTGATGCCGTATGTTTCTGCTTTGGCTCTTTGGCAGAAACTTTAAGCCTGTGCCAAAATTGTCCGGTTTTGACGGATAACTCTCTGATTAGGCTTGCCAAGATTGAAAATATATTTAAAAATAAACTCAAAGATATTGATTATAAATTAACAGAAAAAAATTATGCGCAGGTTTGCGGAGCAATAGAAAAATATAACGATAAATATGATGCCACCGAAACATTACGCCTAATGACACTCAAGCCACAGGAGAATTGAAATGTTGGAATGGATTTTGATTATTGTCGTGTTAGCTGCCATTTTTTATGCCAAAGACTTGCCGACGTTGAAAAATAAGGCTATTGAAGTTGGTAATCAGTTATTGCAAAAAGCCAAAGAAAAAAAAGAACACTTGGCTGAAAAACAAAAAGAAAACAAAGAAGAAAAATAAATTTTTAACGGTGCTTTTTAAGCGCCGTTTCTTTTTTATTATTTTGTATGAAAAATCAAATAATTATAGATTTTATTATATTTTTGTGTTATAAATAAAATATGGGTTTCATACCGTTGGAGAATTGCAATGAGTATATCGTCTACCAGAAAAGTATCAGGCGCGACCTTGACGACAAGAAAAAATGATCGCTTATATGCCTCAAATAATGAAAGCGAAAGTTTTGTTGAGCACATTGATACGGCTAATAATGTGTTGATAAAAAAGGATTTTGATGGCGAACACCAAAACAACCAAGAATATCAACAACAAAAGAAAGAACAAGCTGATAAGACTGATGTTTCGGGAAATCAGCCGCAGACTTATGTGGCCAGCGCTTTAGAGGCTCTGGAGGCCAGCGGTGCTTATGAAGAACCGGAAGAAAATACGCATGCTCGCAATGTTAACAACATCGGCATATATGGTAATAATCAATCTATGATTTCTTCTGAGCAAAAAGAACGAAAAAACCAGTCTTACCTCAAACATTTTTATGAGAAAAATGAACCCTTTGAGGAAGTGAACAGATTGGTTTGACTAAAGTTTTATCAGCCCTACTTTTGAAAATATCTTTATAAATATATTTTTGGAACAGTAATCTTTAACTGTTTTTCCTTCTTTATCTTGAATAGATAAATCAAAATTATATTGCAACAATGTTCTTATCATCGAAGGATTAAAACGAAAAACTTGACAAGCTAGCATTAAGCTGTTTTGCCCTAATTTATTTTGATAATGCGGATCGAAATTATAGTTTTCTAATAAATAGTGAGCTAATTTGTATCTTCTTAAATAGATACAAATTTGTAGTAAATCTCCACCATCTTTGGCTAATTTATAGTTTATATCACAACCTTTTTTGATTAAATAGTTCAATGCTTTTTTGTTATTATAAATAATAGCCACCCCCAATGAAGATTGTTTTTCTAAACCGCAAGTATGGATATTCATGCCCTTTTGTACCAGAAAATCAATCAGCTCTACTTTAGCAAAAAATTCTATCGCTATCAACAAAGGTAAGCCATTATAATTTGGATCTGCTCCACGCTCAAGTACATATTCTAAATCTTTTTGAGTTGTTTTTTTCAACCCCAATAACAAACATAAAGCTTCACTTTTGTTTTTGCGGTGTTTTATAAATATTTTGTTATAATATTCCATTCCTCCAAAAACAAAAAGCCAAAGAGAAATTCCGCCAACCATAATAACCCAAAGTGCATTTAACATTTATCAATCCTCATTTAAGTGACTTTGCATATTCTTCCAAATCCAGCGGATAAGTAATATCCAAAGCTTCTTTTTTGTCTTTTATCTCGATTGTTTTGGTATAATCGGCAAACTCAACAAAAACCGGTCTTAAATCGGCATTTTCGGGAACAATATCGGCAAAATTGAACAATTCCTTACTCCATATAATCGGGTTGATTTTTTTACCCTCATACATGGACATAATAACTTGTTTACCTTTTGTTTTTTTGAAATTTTTAATCATATCATCAATATGTTCTTTGGTGATATTCGGCATATCTGCCGGAATTAGGATTGCGCCGTCGCAAAAGCTCGGAACAGACTTGATGCCCATGGAAATAGATGTTTTTATGCCTGAGCGATAGCCCGAATTATACAACACATTAACATCTACTTTATCTAAATATTCTTCCATCAAATCGGCCTGATAACCGGTGACTAAAAATACCGGAGATGCCTTAGACTTAACGGCAGCTTGTAAAGCCTTCATAAACAAAGGTTCTCCATCTATATCCACCAAAAGCTTATTACCGCGGCATCTTGCCCCTACACCTGCTGCCAAAACAACTGCGGCTATTCTGGCTTCCTTACCGCTTTCATCATGTCCGGCAGAGGTGATATAATTGTTCATCATTTCTTCGGGCAATTTTGTCTCTCTTGGAATGATAAAGTTTTGCGGATGGTCAAAGTCAAACACATTAAGCTTATCGGCAACAATGGCTTGTTTGATGTAGCGTACGGCATAAGAACTATCAATATTACCGTAATTATAAGGAATGACGATAATGCGTTTTCCTCGTTTTGAGGCAATAATAAAATCACCGGCATTGACTTGCGGCAAATAAGGACAAACAATCTCATCGACAATGCTGTTTAAGGCCTTAACCATAATATCGTGCGGGCAACGCGTTTGTTGCGCCGGAAGAATGAACAAGACATCATTATCATCTCTTAATGCTCTTTGCAATATGTTGGCAATTTCTTCCGTTTGGTGCGGTGCCTCATATTCATGCTCAAATGTCAAATCCATATTTGGAAAATCTTTAACCAAGCGTTTGACGATGTTGGTAAAATGTCTGGTTTCGCTTTTATCATTGGTCAAACGGGTATACATCAGCCCTACTTTTTTAGCGCTTATGTCATGCACCGAAAGCATATCGGTGTTGCCGGCAAGGCTGTATAAAATATCATCAACCATATTTTGCGGAATAATCGGCAGGTTTAGCTCCAACTCGGCAATAATGGTATCGGCTTCAACAATCTTATAAGGCTGAATGGTGTTCAAAATGAAGAAACTACCATGACGATTGAACTTGGCCACGCGCTCCTCATTGACCATAAACACACCGTTTACGCCTGCGGCAATGCGACAGATTCCATCTTCTCCGACACTATATGCCGTATTTTTGCCGCAAAGTTTGGCAGCAACTTCACCTAATGCCGCCTCAAAAGTGATGTCTCCGTTTTCCATGCCGGCAACAAAAATCTTTTCTATTTTATTTTGTTTGAACAAAATAACATCTTCTTCGCTTATTTTATGCGCCTTTGGTAAAAAGACACCACCGACAACTATCTGATTGAATAAATACATTCCGAGGGCTTCGGTCACTTTGAGTTCTTGGCAAATCATCTTTATTTTCCTTTGTTTTACCCCTTTCAGATTAACAAATTTTTGCAAAAGTAAAAGGATGAATTGTAACTTTGCAACAGTATTTATTCGCTAAAATGCAAAAAAGTGATGACTTTTTGGAAAAAATAGGCTATATTGCCTGCAATCATTTTAACAAATAAAGGTTTATTGTGAAAAAAATAATTTCAATTGCTGAAGCCGGCAAGCTAGTTAAAGACAATGCTTCCGTGATGATTGGCGGTTTTTTGCGTTGTGGAACACCTGCTAAAATCATAGATGAACTGGTTAAAAACAAAACTTCTAACCTTACCCTTATTGCCAATGATACTTGTATTCCCGATTCAGGCAGAGGTAAACTTATTGTCAATAAACAGGTTAAAAAAGTGATTACCACTCATATCGGAACCAACCCCGAAACCGGCAAACAAATGCACAACAAAGAAATTGAGGTTGAGTTGGTGCCTATGGGAACTTTGGTTGAGCGCATTCGCGCTGCCGGTGCCGGTTTGGGCGGTGTCTTAACCCCAACCGGTGTAGGTACGGTGGTTGAAGAAGGTAAAAAAGTTTTGGATATCGACGGCAATAAATTTATTTATGAAAAACCGCTTAAAGCCGACTATGCCTTGATTTATGCTTCTAAAGTTGACAAGTTCGGTAATGCCTTTTTGGAAGGCACAACCCGCAACTTTAATGTTGTGATGGCTACAGCTGCCGATACGGTTATTGTTGAAGCTCAAGAAATTTCCGATGAACCGCTCGACCCGAATTATGTAACTATCCCCGGCGTGTTTGTTGATTATATTGCCATTTAAGGAGTTAATATGGAACTGTCTAAAGAACAAAAACGTGAAATTATTGCCAAACGTGTGGCTCAAGAGCTTCATGACGGTGATGTTATTACTCTTGGTATCGGACTTCCTACCGAAGTGGCTAACTATGTTCCTCATGATGTGAATATCATCTTGCAGTCGGAAAACGGCATGATCGGCGTCGGGCATAGAGATTTTAATGCTCCGGAACGCCCGATTGTAACTAATGCCGGCGGCTTGCCCGTTACCACAAAGCCCGGTGCTTGCTTCTTTGATACCACCATGTCTTTCACGCTCATCCGCGGCGGACACGTTGATGTGACCGTTTTGGGCGCACTCCAAGTTGATGAAGAAGGTAATCTTGCCAACTGGATGGTGCCTGAGGTTTTTGTTCCCGGTATGGGCGGCGCGATGGATTTGGTTGTTGGCGCCAAGAAAGTGATTATTGCCATGGAGCATACGGCGAAAGGCGAAAAAAGAATTGTCAAAAAATGCACCCTTCCCCTCACTGCGGCACATGAAGTGGATATGATTGTGACTGAAATGTGCGTGATTGACGTAACATCTGAGGGTTTGCTCTTAAAAGAGATTAATCCGCTTTTCTCTTTGGAAGAGGTTTTGGCAGAAACTGATGCCGAGTTGATTATTCCCGAAGCCTTTACACAAAAAGCCGTGTAATTTTCTTTGAATATTTATCTCAAAAAAAAAGAGTGAGAAAATTTTCTCACTCCTTTTTTCTAAGCAAAAATCCGAACTAATTTATGATTTTCCTTTTCATCCGTCAAATTAATGCTTAATGCCGAAATTGTAATGTTGCGCGAGTGAATTTCTTTATCATCGTCAGGAAATGTGCTTTCGGGATTGAATTCTCCCGCCAAATTTTCCATACACATCCTTTTTTTCTCAACGCTTCCCTCATTAAAACGTCTGGTTCCGTGCCGACAAACAACTATTTTCCCGATCTCTTCCGTCGGAATATTCGGGAAATTGACATTTATCAAACAATCGGCATTAAAAGACTGTGCACAAACTTTTCTGATTATATCTTCCAAATAAATATCGGCTAAATCCCAATTCACAATCTCTGCGCCATCGGTTAACTGAGAAACGGCAATAGACATCACGCCATGCAACAAACCTTCAATTGCCACACCGATTGTTCCCGAATAGGTAATATCATCGGCAATATTACGTCCGTTGTTTATGCCGGAAACAATCAAATTTGGTTTGTTATCCTTCAGAATCATCGATAAAGCAATTCGCACACAATCTGTCGGGGTTCCTTCTACGGCAAAATGACGATCATCAAGCTTATGAATGATATTAGGGAAGCTCTCTGCAGAGCTATGCCCTGCCATGCTTCTTAAGGTATCTGACGTGATGGCATGACTGGCGCCGCTCTTTTCTTTATTGGGGGCAACTACCCATACATCTGCACCTAAACGCAGCAATATCTTTTCAAGTAGTTTTATTCCTCTGGCTTCAATTCCGTCATCATTGGAAATAAGAATCGTTGCCGAAGCAAAATCTGTTATTGGTTTGAAGTGCATTCTTATCTTCCTCCGTGATGATTGCTGTAGGCAATATTTTGATGATTAATCAAACGACCGTTAAAGAAGTTTGAAAGAATCCTTTTCTCTTGTTTGCTTAATCCCAATATCTGAATTGATTCATTAATATAATTTAATTCATACGCCAAGCGTTTTTCTTCATACGGGGATAAAGGTTGTCTTTCTTTGGCTTTTATCACATGCGGAATTTGCTGATAATTTGTTTCATCACACAAAAACTTATTATTTCTATCTACAACTTTCATTGTTATCGGAGAGCCATGACTTATACCGTCCACAACAAAGTTTATTTTCTTCATTGTTTCTCCACACAAAAAATCATGATCTTGAAAAGCAACCAATCTGGGAATTATCGGCTCTTCTTCCGGATGTTCCAGATTGTGACGACGTGCCTGAAAATATCTGGTGATATTACTCAAACAACACATATGCTTATTGGCTGCAACATAGGTAATGTTCAAATGATATCCTTTTTTTCCAAATACTGCCTCCAAAGAATTTTTAGGATGTTCATTAATATCTATACACGGTGTGGAGATCATTATATGTCTTCTCGCATCTGCCGTACGATAAAGCATGTTATCACGCAGAGCTAACGGAAGCTGACAATAATAATCCGCCACCAACGGATTTTCTTTGATTGCTTCCAAAACGCGCTTATCATAAGGACGAAATTCGTCAAAATCGGCACCAACTAAGTTGCCGTTATATTTTTTTAACAGAGCTCGTTCTACATTGGATTTTCCGGCACCGGGATAACCTAATACAACTTCGGCTACCGGCGTTTCTCCTTCTTCTAATGGTTTTGAATTTTCAATCTGTTGCGTACAAACTTTATTGACCATCAAATTGACATAAGATTCTGATAACGGTTCTACTTCTGATTTTGCTTTTTTAGGATAATAAACCGTTTGACTATTTGCAATGGTACGACGCAGCTCACGATATATATCATTCATATTACTATCCTTTGCTGTCTAAATAATTTTATTCAATGGCAATAGATTAATATAAATTATATATATTTGCAAGAACATCTGGACAAAAAAAAGAGGTGCAAATTGCACCTCTTTTTTGTATCTTAGCCTTAAGTCCAAACGATTAACGTTTAGAGAATTGGTAAGAACGACGAGCTTTAGCGCGACCGTATTTTTTACGTTCAACGGTACGATCATCACGGGTTAAGAATCCGGCTTTCTTCAAAGCAGCTCTCAATTCCGGCTCATATTCGTTCAAAGCTTTAGAAATACCGTGTTTGATAGCACCGGCTTGACCAGACAAGCCACCACCTTTTACAGTGCAAACAACGTCAAATTCATTAACGCGGTTAGCAACTTCAAACGGTTGGTTGATAATCATTTTCAAAACCGGACGAGCAAAATATTGGTCAATGGATTTGTCATTGATGGTGATGTTGCCTTTTCCGGGTTTAATCCATACACGAGCGACAGCGTCTTTTCTTTTACCTGTGGCATAAGAACGACCCAATTTGTCGCGGTTGGGTTTACGAACCTTAACTTCTTCGTTGTTAGAGGCGTTTTTGATTTCTTGCAAATCCATTATAATGCACTCCTTTTATTTTTCGGGTTCTTGGCAGCAATATCCAAAGCTATCGGATTTTGAGCTGTGTGCGGGTGATTTTCACCGGCATAAACTTTCAATTTGGTCATCATTTGACGGCCCAAAGGATTACGAGAAATCATGCGTTCAACAGCTTTCTCGATAACTCTTTCAGGGAAACGACCTGCCAAAATTTTTGCAGGAGTGGTTTCTTTGATACCGCCAATCCAACCGGTGTGTTTGAAATATTTTTTATGTGTTAATTTCTTACCGGTTAATTTTACTTTATCGGCATTGATAACAACGACATAGTCACCGCAGTCCAAGTTAGGAACGAAGCAAGGTTTGTGTTTGCCGCGCAAAATCTTGGCGATTTCGGCAGAAAGACGACCCAATACTACTCCAGATGCGTCAACGACATACCATTTTCTTTCAATGTCAGATGGTTTTGTTGCATATGTGTTCATATTTTCTCTCTTTTTAAAGATAGTTGTTAAATTCGGTTTGAATATACAGAAAAAGTTTTGAATGTCAACTAAAAAATTTTATTATTTTTCAATATATTAATTTATGGTATTATAATACCACTCGTTATCTTATTGATTTTACTTATTTTATGTATTTTCATGAAAATTGAAAAATTTTAAAGGGTGGCTTTTTTCCACCCTTTTGTTTATTTTCCTAACAATTCTTTCAATTCATAGAGTTTTTCCAAGGCATCTTTGGGGCTATAATCATCAGGATTAAGCTCTTTCATCGCCTTGACCAGAGGCATTTCTTCTTCCCTCTCTTCTTTTTCTTCCATTTTCTTTTGCACGACGGCAAACAACGGTAAGTCATCTATCATCTTGGTGATATAGGTACTCTTGTCACTATGCTCTAATGAATCAAGCACTTGTTCGGCGCGTTTGACCACCAACTTGGGCAAACCCGCCAATTTTGCAACATGAATACCGTAAGACCTGTCGGCGGCGCCATCAATCACTTCATGCAAGAAAATAACTTCGCCGTTGAACTCTTTGATTTTCATACAATGCAGGCTCATGTTTTTCAGCTTGCTGTTCAACAAAGTCAATTCATGATAGTGGGTGGCAAACAAAGCGCGGCACTTATTGACATCATGCAGATGTTCCACAACCGCCCAAGCAATTGACAAGCCGTCATAAGTTGCCGTACCTCGACCGATTTCATCCAAAATCACAAAAGAGCGCTCATCTGCCTGATTCAAAATGCCGGCGGTTTCGACCATTTCCACCATGAATGTCGAGCGTCCGCGTGCCAAATCATCAGAAGCACCGACACGAGAGAAGATTTTATCTATAACGCCGATATGCGCTGCTTTGGCCGGAACAAAGCACCCCATTTGCGCCATAATCGCAATTATGGCATTTTGGCGCAGAAAAGTTGACTTACCGGCCATATTAGGGCCGGTCAAAAGCCATATCTTTCCGTTTTCTTCACTCAAGACACAATCGTTGCCGACAAAAGCGCCGTTATGCTCTTTATTAATGGCGGCTTCAACAACCGGATGTCTGCCCTCTCTGACCTCAAAGACCAAACTTTCATCCACCATCGGTCTGGTATAATTTTGCTCGATTGACAAATCTGCCAAAGCGGCCGCGACATCCAACTCGGCAAGGGCTTTGGCAGTATGTGAAATATCATCCGACAGACGAATCACGTCCTCAACCATTTGGGCAAAAAGCTCCAACTCCATCGCCAAAGCTTTGTCTTCGGCACCGCGGATTTTGTTTTCCAACTCAGTCAGTTCAACCGTGGTAAAGCGGGTGGCGTTCAAAACCGATTGTCTATGAATGAAAAACTTGTTTTCGAGCATTTGCGAGGCAAATTTGCTCGGTGTTTCAACAAAGTAGCCAATCACATTATTATATTTGATTTTCAGCTGCGGAATGCCGGTATCTTTTATATATCTGCCCTGCATTTCCATCAACATTTTATGGCTATCATTTTTAATATAACGAATCTCATCCAACGGCGGATAATATCCCTCTTTGATAAAGCCGCCGTCTCTTGATAACAGAGGTAAATCCTCATCTAATGCCGAGAGAATCTTGTTCACCAAATCATTATGATAGCCCAAGCGTTCCAAAATATCTTTTACTGCCGGCGGCATATCTTTTATCATTTGTCCGTCCGGCTTTTGTGAAAAATCTGCCAACAGATTCTTAATTTGCGGCACCAGATTCAAGCCTTGTCCGATGTTGGCTAAATCACGCGGACCGCCTCTGCCCAAACTTAAGCGAGAAACCGCTCTTTCTATATCAGGACAAGAATGCAACATCTCGCGAAAATCATCTCTGACACTATTGTTCTCGCGGAAGAACTCAATGGCATCCAAACGATTATTTATTTCCGAAATGTCCAACAACGGATTGGCAATCCGATTATGCAACAATCTGCCGCCGGCGCCGGTTACGGTTCTGTCCAACACACCGAACAAGCAAGCGTTTTTATCGCCGGTCTGGCTTTCGGTCAACTCGAGTGAGCGACGTGTTGCGCCGTCAATCTCTATCACTTTATTTTCATGTAACTTAATCGGTTTTTCTATTCTCGGAATTTTGCCTTTTTGAGTGCTTTCAATATAATCCAACAACAGTCCCGAAGCGATAACTTCCGGCTTGGTAAATGCGCCGAAAACTTCCAGCGAATGCACTTCATAAACTTCTTTTAATCTTTTTAAAGCATTTTCATAATTGAATCGTGCTTGCGGCAAAATACTTAACTGTTCGCGGTATTCCTTCAAAACCTCAAAAATTTTCGGATTTTGCAAAAAGTTATCCGAAACCAAAATTTCAACCGGATTTAAGCGCGCCAGAATCGTGCTCAAAACCACTGCTTCGTTCTTATCTCTCAAATTAACGTCTTGGGTATAAAAATCGCCGGTAGAAACATCAACCCAAGCCACACCCATAATCTCCCCCACTTTGGCAAAAGCCAATAAAAAATTGTTCTTTTTAGAATCGAGCAAATGGTCTTCTGTCAACGTTCCCGCCGTAACAAGGCGAATGACATCTCTTTTAACAACAGACTTTGAGCCTCTCTTCTTGGCTTCTTTAGGATCTTCTACTTGTTCACATATTGCAACCTTATAACCTTGTCTTATCAGCTTTGCCAAATAGCTCTCGTAAGCATGAAAAGGCACACCGCACATCGGAACATCCGCTCCTTTATATTTTCCGCGTTTGGTTAAAGCAATATCCAGTGCTTTTGAAGCGATAACGGCATCATCAAAAAACAGCTCATAAAAATCTCCCATGCGATAAAATAACAAATAGTCTTTATGAGCATCTTTTATTTTTAAATATTGTGCCATCATCGGGGTGGCATCGTTTGAATTTTGCGTATTCGTCATCTTTTTTCTAGAAAATTTATTAATTTTAAACTTGTTTGCATAATAGTATATTTATAGGCTTAGTCTAGAACTTTTTGCTACTTATGGAATAAAAGCATGTTAAAATTTGGTCATAATCTTTTTAATTTTGAAAAAAACAATCGTTTTGTGCAAAGAATTATTTTTCTTTCCATCCCGACTGCCATGGTCTTTATTTTGCTGGTTGCCGTGGAGCTCATGTCGCCGGTTATGGCCATTGTTTCTTATGCCTCAATCATCATTTTTAATGTGCTTTTATTATTTCCGATTACCTTTGAAATGCAGCAAGTTAAAAAATATATTGAAACACTTGCTTCGGGAAACAATTTTGATGAAACATCCATGAAACTTTCCGAAAAAGATTCTCAAGCCATTGTTGATGCCGTGAATACCATGCACAGTTTTTGGGCTCATAAAACCGATATGCTTGAATCTCAGACCATTTCCGATACCGCCGTTCTTGATTCTCTTCCTGACCCGATTATGATGATTGACCGAAGCGGCAATATTTTGGGCGCAAACCTTTCTGCCCGCACTCTTTTCGGCAAAAGCATCACTAATAAAAATATTGACCGCGTTTTTGATTCAAACAACTTTATTGATGCCGTTTCTAAAGTTTTGAAAAAAGAAAGCGCCTCTGAAAACCTCATCTTCTACGTCAAAAAACCCGTCCCGCAGAAACTTTATGCCCATATCAAACAACTCCCTTGGATGTCTAAAGGCAGAGCCGTGGCCGTTATTTCTATCTATGACCTGACCAAAGCCTTGAAAATTGAAAAAATGCAATCTGATTTTGTGGCTAACGCAAGCCATGAGTTGCGCACTCCTTTGGCAATTATCTCCGGTTTTATCGAAACTTTGCAAACAACCGCTCACGATGACGAACAAGCTCGTGATAATTTCTTGAAAATTATGAAAGAACAAGCCGAGTATATGTCATCACTCATCGAAAACTTGCTCTCCCTTTCTAAAATTGAAATGAACCAAGATCAAAAACCCGACGAGAAAGCCAATGTTTGTAAGTTGGCGCAAGAAGTTCAGGAAGCGTTAACGCTTAAAGCCTCTGAACGCGATATTAAAATCAAAATCAGAGAAGAAAGTCATATCCCCGAGATTACCGCAGATGCCGGACAAGTTAAACAAGTGATTCAGAATTTGACAGATAATGCCCTAAAATATGGTTTGGCTCAAAGCGATGTGACAGTCAGTATTTATAAAACCGATGCTATTCCGCCGTCTAAAAGCTATAAAGTTGCCGAAGGTAAGGCCGTGGCTATTTCCATTAATAATAAAGGTCCAAAAATCAGCCCCGAAAATTTGGCTCGTTTAACAGAACGTTTCTTCCGCTTGCAGGAGCATAAAGACCTTAATATTAAAGGTACCGGATTGGGACTCTCCATCGCCAAGCACATCATCTTGCGCCACCGCGGAAACCTTACCGTGACTTCCACTTCTTATAACGGAACCACATTCACAATCTATCTTCCGGTTCATCAATAACAAACGCAGCGCGTTTGATCGCATCGGTTTGATTGCCTTACTGTCCGTGCCCAGAAGCCGCGTTGCTGTCTATGTGCAAGGCGTATCTTTCGTGCCTCGTTCCGGCAAAAAGCCTGTTCGTGCCGCGAGCAAACATCATTCCTATCCTTACCACAAAAAAACATCGTCTCCTTTTTCAGACGATGTTTTTTTTCTTTTGCAAAAGTTCTTACTGCATATTTATCAAACTGATTTCAACACGGCGATTTTGCTCTCTGCCTGCAGCCGTGGCGTTTGACGCTATCGGGTTCGATGAGCCTAAGCCCGAAGCATAAATTCTGGCATTGGCAACACCGCGCAAACGCAAATATGTTGCAACGGCATTTGCTCTTTCTGCCGACAGTTTATTATTGATTGCGGCTGTTCCGGTATTATCCGTATAACCGGTAATTTGGACCTTGGTTTTATCAAATTCATTAATCACTTTGGCAACCGAATCCAATACCGGTTTGAAGTTTGATTTGATATTGGCCTGATTGGTATCAAATGTAATGTTACCAGGCATAATCAAAACAATGTTGTTGCCGTTTTTAGCAACGCGAACGCCCGTTCCTTCCAACTCTTGGCGCAGCTTTCTGGCTTGCAAATCCATGTATCCACCGACGCCGGCTCCCGATACGGCACCGACACCGGCTCCTATCAAAGCTCCTTTTTCGCCTCCGACCAAAGCTCCGATTCCGGCTCCTGCCGCTGCGCCGATACCCGTTCCCCATGCCGTGTTGGAAACTTTACTTTCTCCCGTATACGGATCTATGGCACAGGCACTCAAAAAAGACAAGGTTATTAATACCGATAATATTTTTTTCATTTCATACTCCTAAAAAAATATAAAAATCATTTGAATTATATTTACTTAGTTTTTATAAAGATTACAACTATTTTAAAATGTCAGTGTGCGAATCTTTTTTATTTAGGAAAATTTATGAAGCTTAGTCAACTTTTGCAAAATACATCTCTTTCTTGCCCCGAAACGGATGTTGAAATCAACGGTCTTTCGTCCGACTCTCGCGATGTGCGTGCCGGTTTCCTATTCGCAGTTTTGGATAACGGTGTTACAAACGGGGCACAATATATTCCGCTCGCTGTTCAAGCCGGCGCCAGTGTTATTCTGGCTCCTGAAAATGAACAAAATTCAACCGATTGTGTTATATTTTTAAATTCTAAAAATCCCAATAAAGATTTTGGCATCATGCTGAAAAACTATTATCAAGCACAACCGCAAAATATTGCCGCCATAACAGGAACTAACGGCAAAACTTCCATTGCCGATTTTGTGCGTCAGATGATTTTTGCACTCGGAAATAATGCCGCCAGTATGGGAACCTTAGGTTTAATTAAAAATAACCAAGCACCTCTGCCTTTTAACAATACCACACCGGGAGCAATGACCATTCACAAAACCTTGCATGGCCTAAAACAAGAAGGCTTTGAATATTTGATAATGGAAACATCAAGCCATGGTATATGTCAATATCGAATCAGCGGTGTCGACTTTAAAGTAGCCGGATTTACCAACCTTACTCAAGATCATTTGGATTTTCATAAAACCATGCAAAATTATTATGAAGCCAAAAAACTTCTTTTTACCGAAATTATGCCAAAAGGCAGCACCGCCGTTCTTAATGCCGATATTCAAGTTTTTGATGATTTGCAAAAAGCTTGTCTTACTGCCGGTCATAAAGTTATCAGTTACGGACACAAAGGCAAAGATATTCAAGTTTTGCAAGAAGAACCGCTGAACAACGGACAAAATATCAAAATCAATTATTTTGGTAAAAACTATGACTTATTTGTGCCCCTCGCCGGTGATTTCCAGGTGATGAACATTCTTTGCGCCTTAGGAATCACCTCGGCACTTACCGGACAAAAAGAAGAGTTGCTTTCTCTTATTCCCAATATCAAAGGCGCTAAAGGACGTTTGCAATATATTGGAACAACGGCTAAAGGCGGGGCTGTTTATGTAGATTATGCGCACACACCTGACGCCATTGAAAATATTTTAAAATCGATGCGCTCGCATACCTTAAATAAGCTTCATATTCTTTTTGGATGCGGCGGCGACAGAGATAGAACCAAACGTCCCATCATGGGAAAAATTGCACAAGATTTGGCTGACTTTGTTTATATAACCGATGATAATCCTCGTACTGAGATTCCTGAAAATATACGACAAGAAATTATGGTCGGTTGTCCGAAAGCGCTCAACATTGCCGATAGAGAAAAAGCCATTGCTTTGGCCATGAACAATCTTGAAAAAGGAGATATCTTGCTTGTTGCCGGTAAAGGGCATGAAACCGGACAATATATTAACGGTAAAATTTTACCGTTTAATGATGAAGATGTGGTGAAAAAATATTTATAAAATAATAAAGCCTCAATTAATTTGAGGCTTTATTATTTTGCATATAATCATCATAAATTTTTTTCAAAACATTATCTATTGCGCCATAATTAGCCGACAAGCCGTGTCCAGCTTTTTTATGTCCTTCTTCCGAAGCTGCTTCTCTAAAATAGCTCATCAGAAACAAACGCGTAGAATATGTCAAACCCAAAGTATTTTCTTTTTGAGCTTCTATCATCTCTATCAAATGGTTTTTTGATATGTGTTCAATTTTGCAAACTTCATATAAAGCATCCCATTCTTTCAGGCATAATCGCATGCTGGTGCGGCGATTATTAATCATGATGATCTTATTCATTAATTTAGTCATAATTCAGGCAACCACTATTATATAATATATTATTAATGTCTTAATTATACCGAGCGATATAAAAAATACAATTAAAAAAAGAAAATTGAGTCAAAAAAGTGTATAGCTTTACAAAACGACTACTTTTACTTACTATATTATGTATTTTGTATTTTTTCAGTCTTCGTAATACACAATCAATTATGTATTAGGATTTAATTCTTATTTGTAAAAAAATATGTTTTTACATTTTTTTGGCACAAAATTTGCATTGTTACTCATAAATTAATGTTTGTTGAGGCTCGTTTGATCATGACTAACTGCAACTTTTTGAAAAAAATATCTTTTTTTATTGCTGTGGCAATGCTTTCTTTGCTTTCTGAGAAAGCTTTTGCCTCATCTCGGATTAAAGATATTGCCGATTTTGAAGGTGTACGCGATAATCAGCTCGTCGGTTATGGTTTGGTCGTCGGTTTGAACGGAACCGGTGATAATATCAAATCTATCGATTTCGCCAAAGAAAGTATTATCTCTCTCCTTGACCAAATCGGTATTAATGCTCGCGATGGTCAACTCAAATCTAAAAACATTGCCTCTGTTATGGTTACGGCAAACCTACCGGCTTTTGCTCGTCATGGCAGTCGTATCGATGTTATTGTCAGCGCTATGGGAGATGCTAAAAACTTACAAGGCGGAACACTTATCGCTACGCCGTTAAGCGGTGCCGACGGGCAAATTTATGCCGTTGCTCAGGGGCAAATTGCCGTTAATGCCATTTCTGCCCAAGGTGCTAACCAATCTATATTTAAGGGCGTTCCCACTTCCGGAAAAATTGCAAACGGAGCTATTGTTGAAAACGAAATTCCGTTTGTTCTTGATGATATGACCAATATTCGTATTGCTTTACGCAATCCTGATTTTACGACTTCTCGCCGAATCAGTGATGCCATTAATGCAAATCTCGGAGTCAATGTTGCAAAAGCTTTGGATCCGGGGACTGTTTCCGTTGATATTCCCGAAGAATATCAAGGAAAATTGGTGGACCTTATGACCAGAATCGAACAACTGCAAGTTCAACCCGACCAAATGGCTAAAGTGGTTATTGATGAAAGTACCGGAATCGTCGTCATCGGTAAAGATGTCAAAATTAACCGACTGGCTATCGCTCAGGGTAATTTAACCATCAAAATTACCGAAGCTCCTTTCGTCTCTCAGCCGCTTCCTTTTTCTGACGGAGAAACCATTGTCGAAAGCGCTACCTTTATCGATGTGCAGGAAGATACCGACTCTAAGTTGACCGTTCTTAATACCGGTGTCAGCTTGCAAGAACTGGTCGACGGGTTAAACGCTTTAGGCGTCAGCCCCCGCGATTTAATCAGTATTTTACAAGCCATCAAAGCCAGCGGTGCTTTGCAGGCCGATATTGAGGTGATTTAACATGACTGATGCTTTGATGACATATTCTTCGTACCCTCTTTTAGATACGGTTCAGGCTTCTACCTCTGCCGCAAGTCCGAAACAGGCAAAAAATTTGGCTCAGGCTAAAGAAACGGCTCAAGACTTTGAAGCCTTCTTTATGACAAGAATGATGGAAAGTATGTTTGACGGAATTTCTACCGATGGAATGTTCGGCGGCGGTCATGCCGAAAAAATTTACCGATCCATGCTCTTAAATGAATATGGAAAAGTTATGGCTAAGACCGGAAATATCGGTATTTCCGATGATATTATGGATGCTATCATTCAAATGCAGGAGGCTCAGAGCAGTAATGCTCTTTGACAAAAAAATGGAAAATTCAGAATTGTTTAACCCTCAAGATATTCGTCAAAAAATTGCCGATTATCGCAATATTATCAACGTCTTTTCCGAGCTTTTACAAACTGAAAATAAAGCTCTGAAAGCCTATGATACCGATATGGTCGGAAAACTTTTTGATAAAAAAGCTCATATCGTCAGCGTCTATCGCACTCTTGTCGCTTTCTTTATCAAAAATAAAGATACTTTAAATGTTTTAACCCCTGAAGAGCGTGCTTCTCTTAAATCCGAAGCCGCTTCACTTGACGGTTTGCTTAAGGAAAATGATCAACTGCTCAAAACCAGTATGGAAACCAGCCAAACCGTTATGAATTCAATTATTAACATTGCCAAAGCGGCAAACAACGCTAATGCTACGTCTTACGGATATCAGGGAAAATATTCCCCCTTAGACAACAGCAAGAATGCTATTGCCATTAATAGAACATTATAATAAGGAGGTGTGATATGGCTCTTATCCCAGGTTTTAATACAACGCTTTCCGGTATGAAAGCTGCTCAACAACAGCTCAATATTATCAGTAGCAATATTGCCAATGCAGATACCCCCGGATATACCAGAAAAACCGCTGCTCAAAACAATTTGGTGCTGGCAGGCGTCAGCAGCGGTGTATCTTTGGGTAACATTAAAAGAGACGTGGATGAAAACTTGCTCAAAAGTTATTTATCTTCCAACTCTACAAGCGGAAATTATTGCATGCAAAACGATTATCTTTCCAAAACCGAAACCTTGCTTGGTACGCCAACCGGAGATAATTCCATTGCGGCCAATGTCGGAAACTTGCAATCTGCTTTTGAAACTTTTGCCAATGACGTTACTTCCGCTTCCGGAAAATATACTCTTTTGAATAATGCTCAGACCATTACTTCTCGTTTGAATTCCATTTCTACAGAAATTCAAAAGTTGCGCGGAGATGCTGACCTAAACATTTCGGATGCCGTTTCGGAAATTAATGCTCAATTGACAACTCTTCACGAACTTAACGAAAAGATTGTTCAATATACCGTTATGGGATATGATGGCGTTGCCGATTTGGAAGACCAACGTGATGAAGCTCTCCGTGCCATCAGTGAAAAAATTGATATCAGTTATTTCAAAAGAGATAACGGCTCTATGGTTATTCAGACCAAAAACGGCGAAACTTTACTTGATGATGAACCTCATTATCTTTCTCATACAGCTATTTCTCAAGCCGGTCCGACAACTTCTTATGCCGGCGGTGAAATTTCTGGTATTTTTGTTAACGGAAAAGATATTACCAACAGCATTCAAGACGGAGAAATCAAAGGGCTTATCGAAATTCGTGACGTTACACTCCCTTCCTTACAATCTCAGTTGGATGAACTTGCCGGCGGCTTGAAAGAAGCCATTAACTCCGCTCATAATATGGGTACTTCTTATCCCGCTCCTTCTTCTCTTACCGGCACCAGAACATTTATCAATGCCAATCAGCAAAGTATTCAAATTGAAAACGGAGATGTACGTTTTACCATTTTTGATACCGATGGTAATCAAGTCGCTACCGCCAGTCTCGGCGGTGATCTCGGCTTTACCGAAGGAACGATTGCCGATATGACAACAACCATTCAAAATTGGTTGCAGTCCCCTAACGGTGCTAATTTACCTCAAGCCGTAGTCGAAATTAATGAAAACGGAAATTTGGTTATTGATACCGGTGACAGCAATTATTCTTTTGCCATTATGGATACGGTTTCTTCTGCCGCAGGTTCCGAACAGCAAGACGTTACCATTAATTTTGCCCCTAACGGTACAACCAATTATGATCGTCAGTTCTCCGGATTTTCCAGCTTTTTCGGGATGAATGACTTTTTTACTTCTCAAAATCCCGAATCGGTTTATGACTCTAACGTCGTTTCTAAAAATTTAAACTTAGGCTTAAATCAGCAAGTGGTTTGGGGATTTTCTACGCCGACAAACGGTATTAATTTCGGAACAATAACCATTAATCCCGGCGATACTCTTCAAGATATTGTCAACAAAATTAATAACAATCCTGACTTAAATCAAACACTTAAAGCCTCTCTTGTTCCTAACGGCGACGGTTATGTTTTGCGTATTGTCAATACTACCGGTCAACAACTGGAAATTTGTGAAAACAGATTAAACGGCGATCCGGCTCCGGGGTTGATTTCCAAACTGGGGTTGCAACCGTCTGACGCCTTAACCGCTTCTTCCATTCAGGTACGCGAAGATATTACCCAAAATCCAAATCTGATTGCCGGCGGTGTCGCCGAGTTTAATACTTCTTCCGGAGAATATCAGCTTAATCAAGCATCTAATACCACCGCTATTAAACTTGCCGAGATGTTTTCTTCCACGCTATCCTTTAATCAAGCCGGAACCATCGGAGCAACTCAAACAACTTTGGCCAACTACGCCTCAACTTTTGTTGGAAGTATTGCTTCACAAACCAGCAACACTAAAAGCAATATGGAGTATCAACAAGAGCTGTGTTCTTCTATTGCCACCAAAGAAGCAACCATTAGCGGTGTGGATATTGATCAAGAATTGAGTTACATGATTATGTTTCAACAGTCTTACGCAGCTAATGCCAAAGCTTTTACTGCCAATAAAGAAATCTTAGACATGTTGATGGGTATTATTTAAGGAGATGAACCATGACCAGAGTACCTACTTATAACAGTTATATGAATATGGTAAATCAGACTTTGAACACTAAGTCTTATGTTGATTTATATAGTTTTCAAGCTCAAACCGGTTTGAAATCTCCGACCTATTCAGGTTATGGCATGACGGCTTCCGCCATCGTCGGGAATGAAGCTGCTTTAGGGGTTGTTTCAAATTTTATGGAAAATAACAAAATTGTTGAAACCGAAGTCAATGCCATTTCTACCTCTTTGTCTTCCATTAGTGATTCTATCAATGATTTTAAAACCTTGTTGACAAACTTCAGCGGTATGGATTTAAATTCCATCACTCCGGATTATACCGGCGGAGAAATTGTTTTTGGCAGCAACGAAGATGTTTATGTCGGAACAACCCTTACCGTCAACGGGCAAACTTATACTTTTACTAATGATGGGGATAATACCGGAAATAATATTGATTTATCTACGCTGACCCCCGGTACAGATACTTACGGTACCGATGTTATGAATGCACTTCAAGCAAAATTGCAAGCAAATGATGCGGAAAATTTTGCCGATTTTACTTTTGATACGGAAACAAATACCTTCTCTTTTCCGCTTTATACCATTGACGGAGAATCCACCTTGTTAGATGCTCAGGGTGTTACGACCGGCGAGCCTCATACCATGAGTGCCGACCAAGCGCAAACTTTGAAAGAATTGCAGTCTATGGCCTTTACAACCATGATGGCTTTAACCGATTGTTTGAATATTTCCGTAAACGGAAAATATCTGTTCGGCGGTGGTGTTTCCACTCAAGCTCCGGTCGATTTTCCTTTCACAACAATTGATCAATTCCAATCTTACTATGACGGAATTAATATTCTTTATCCAACAACAGGAAATGCCAATCTTTCCAATTATGAGGTCGGTGCTGACCAAACCGGTGATTTGGAACTTATTAATAACGGCGGTAACAGCGGAACTATCCGTGCTACCGGAGGCTCTTTCTTGAAACCGGCCTTGACCGCTAATGAAAGTACAACCGGTGATTTAACTTTTAACAGTGATAGAAATACCATTCAGGCGACTCAATATGGAGCTTTCAACACTCTTAACCCCGGAGATACTCTAGTTATTAATGATGCCGGAGATACTCATAACGGGGCTTATGTTATCAAATCTATTTCTGCCGATGGAAAAACTATCACCTTTGAAGAATCTACACCCATACGTGCAGATGATACTATTGCCGATGGCGGTGGGGCTACTTTCAGCACCTCTTTTCCGGTCGGTACCGTTATCAATATGAATGGATTTGGTAATAATATCTCTCCCAAAGTTCAAGTAACGGGAATCAGTGCAGACGGAACAGAACTCTATGTAACCATGGATCCAAGCCGTTGGCCGGCAACGAATCAGACTATTGCCGCTTCCAGCAAATGGAATTTGGAAAGTCAATCTTATTATCAAGGCGGAGATTTATCTTCCGAAAAAAGAATCAGCGAAAATCAATCTCTTGTTATTGATGTTACGGCTAAAGACGGGGCTTTTGAACAGATGTTTCGCGCTTTGGGAACAATTGCTCAAGGTAATTTGGTCGATACCAGAAATCCGATTACAGAAGATGTTTCGGTTGATCCTCAGCAAACTTTGAACCGTGTCGAAGAAGCTCTCAACTTAATTCAAGATGCTTTATTCAGCGGCGGAACAAATGCTTCTTCCGATAATGTCGATTTATATACGGTTCAGGCAAAAATGGATTCAAATACCGTTTTGCTTAATACCGTCAATGAAAACTTAACTCAGGTTCAAGCTAATTTGGAAAATAATATCGATTCTTTAAAAAATGTAGATCAGACCGAAGCTTCTATTAAGCTGTTGTTGTCCATCAATCAACTAAATGCTTCATATTCAGTATTGCAGTCTGTTATGAGTACATCCTTGCTTAATTATTTATAACCAAAATAAACTTTAGTTTCTTATCCCACCCCATAGAATCTTGACTATGGGGTTTTCCTTTAAATACAACCTCTTACTACAACTTTTTTATGCCCGCCTTTAATTTTTGGTTGCAAAAAAAAAAAATGGTTTATCATGGATAGTATAGGCTTTAATTCTATTATTTATGGAGGCGTG
>CASFNB010000004.1:0-72283 GCA_949295915.1 uncultured Pseudomonadota bacterium
TTATGGAGGCGTGTCATGAGAAAATCTGGCTTATTAAATCTTTGTTTGGTCTGTTCTTGTTTAGGACTCGGAATTTTTAACTCGGCTTTGGCTCTTGACGCTCCTCCATCAATAACACGCCAACATACACTTGAATTAAAGCCTATACCTTCAGAGGCTTTTCAATTGGCAAAATCAACTTTCTTACCCGACTATGTCGAAGGCCCTTTTTCCGGTTATTCTTCCCCAATGGATTATAACCCTAAAGGAGATTGCGACGACACCAGCAGTCTTTATACAAAAAACAATTGTACTTATCCGAAGACCGTGGTTCCTTCTTCTCAATGTCCTTTCAAACCGGGATATTATAAAGAATGTAAATGTTTGCCTCAATTTAAGCTGACGTCTTGTAAATCTCCTTATATTTTGGGCGGCGACAGTTGTGAGGGTAAATATGAAAAATGCGTTTGCCCGTCTTCTGTGTCTTTGTATTATCCGAATGACTATTGTACACAATATTGTGAAGGCAAATGTATTGCCAAATCTTGCTCACCCGACCGAGATGAAACAGGCTGTCAATATGGTACAGGCTCAACCTCTGACGGATGCGGCGGTACGCGTACTTATTGCAAGTCTTGTTCGCCATTATCAAGTGAGACTGGATGTCAATATGGTACATATTCTTGTTCCGATAGTTGCGGCGGCACCAGAACTTGCTGCTCATCAGCGCCTGTTTGCACACCATATTCAAGCGAAACAGGATGTCAGTACGGGACTTACTCTTGCTCCGACGGTTGTGGCGGTACGCGTACCTGTTGTTCTTCTAAACCTGAAGAGCCTGCTGAACCAACCGAGTCGATCAACCCTTGTGACGGAGTTAGTTGCCCGACCGCTAAATCCTGCTCCAACGGATGTGCTTCTTACTCAAGTGCAACCAGTTGCTGCTCAAGTGTTTGCACTGCTTGCAAATCTGATCCTTGCGCCGGCGTAAGTTGCCCAACAGCAGAGGATCAACAAGCAGCGGTGGCGGAAAGGGTTGTGTAGGTAAAAACTGTGAATTTAATGATCTTGAATTTTCGGACAGTTCTATAATGGATCGACGTTAGTATGTCCGCATCTTTGAACAAGAACTAGTATTTCTCTCTTAGAAGGAGGATAAAAAAAACATCCCTTGAGACATTCAAGGGATGTTTTTTGGGTTATTCACTGTTATTTTCCGGAAAGAATGTTCTCATCAGTGCTTTTATATGCTCTGACAAATTCCACTCGCATTGTCATAATGACTTTGTTTGCTTCTTTCCTGATATAATGTAACCGAACAAAGGCGACATCTTCATCGGAAAGCGTGCTATAATCCGGATTTTCCAACAGTTCTATTTCTATCGGACTTCCCAAATTGTCTGTCAACTGAGGATGTCCGTTTTTGATTTGGGCTAGGTATAAAAATCCCAACCAATATCGTTCAAAATTGATTTCTGAACCGGAAGTCTTGCCTTCATTGAAAATAATGTCGTCTCGTTGACCGAAAACAAAACCGCTGTCAATATATGTATGGCGATTTTTTTGCTTATTATCGACACATTCCGGAAGAAGATTTTTGTTCTGCTTTTTGCAGAAGAGGTATACATATTCATCATCCACAATGTCTATTAATTCAACATCTTTTAAATCACCAAAATCATAGATTTTTAACATGCGGACAACGACATTATCTTCCGGAATTTGATGCAAGCCATTATCTTCTTTTTTCTTTATGCTGGCTTTGCTTCCGTCTCTGAATTTGACGGTTGTTCCGTTGATGACTTTTGCCACGTAACATTCACCTACTTTAAATGCCCCTTTAGATAAGAATCCACCGTTTGCATTTACATATTCTCGTGCTTCCTCACTATTCCAAGCTTCCGGCATCTGAAAGTTTTGATATTTTTCTTCATCTATCGGCGCTTCAAATTCGGTCTGTTCATCTTCAGTTTCTAATTGTAAGCTCTCAATTTGATAGTAGTCCGGTTTGGCAATCAAACCGCGGCAAAGTACTCGCGTATTTTCTTCCAACGAAGATAATTCTTCGGGAAGACCTAATTTCGGACTGTAAAAACCTATATTTAAATCCTTATCCCAATCAAATTCTACCACTATGCCCTGTGTTCCGGAAAAACGAACCCTGGCTCTGTGTTCGGAATTTGCAAAAATATAGGCCGCAGACAAAGTCAGATATGGTACTCCGCCTTTGATTTCCGATATTTCAAATTCTAAACTTTTTCCTGAGGATATTGTTAAGCAATTACGTCGGTAGAAATCCAAGCTTCTTGCACTGATAAAACCAAGAACTCCTCCCTGCAATTTTACCTGCATTTCGCCATTGACTTCTGAAACTACTACTCCCTGACGCTTATCTCCAACCTGAAATAAATTGAACTTCTTTTGAAGTTCCAAAATAGAATTTTTCATAAAAAAAATATTTAGTTAAACAAAATATATTCTTAATAATTACATTTAGACCTGCCTTATAACACAGGTTTTGCAAAGAAGCAAGTATTTTAGGTATTCCTAATAAAACTATTTATGAAAAATTTGACTACCATAGGGAATGTCGTTACCGATACCTTGGGCTAAATGTTCTTTTCTGACGAAGCCCATTTCGCCTTCATCAAGCATAATTCGATACCATTCTTCATCCGGTGTAATACCTGTTACTCGCACTGTTGTGCCGGTTTTCAACTTTTTCATCACATCAAAATCATCTGATGGTCCATACATGACTTTTTGTTCCGATTTCAAATGATAAAGCTGAGAAACATCTGTTAAATCTACCGGAATTTTAATGATTTTGCCGACGACCATATCATCACTGATACTACTGCCGCCACTAAAGCGAACTTCTTGATTGTATTCAATTTTCTTTTCTGAACTAAAATAATCCCATAAATCGCTTTCACTAATCACTTTTACACTTAACGGAAGCAATGCTGCCAGTATAATACTAACGGGCATAACAAGTTGTACGGCTTGTAACAAAAACATATTCCAGTTGTGTAATTTAAATTTTGGTTTTAAGCCTAATTGCGAAATCAATTTTTTGAGCAAAACTTTTTGTCCGTCATCGGCATATTGACCGGCAACAACCGCAGATATATAGGCATTTCCTACTTGTTTATTTTGCCAATAGGCAACGGCATTGTGCAGCCACAGACGATAATTTTCGGCACGGTTGTGGCCAATGTTATGAAAGTTGGTTACCAATGCTTTGATATTTTGCGGAAAAGCTTTTATACTCCACCATCCCAAAAGCCAGTTTATAGCCGAAGTTTTAAAAACCTCCTTTATTGCTTCTTTATAACTGCAGATTTTATCCTCTTTTATTACGTCTTGCGTAACAAGCTTGCCGATAACCTTGGTTAAGCTGACGGCTTTTAAATCAAAATCATCTTTTCCTTCCAAATTGCGATAGGGTTTTAAGGAAAACATGGGCGGAAAATCTGAACTCGTATAGGCACTGCATAACAAATCATAGGTCAAGCGCTTATTATCATTACTGATTATATCATAGGCAACGGATAATTTTTGAAAATTCTCTTTGGCTTCGTCACTGCTGTTGTGATCGGGATGCCATACTTTGGCTCTTTCTCTATACTTTTGTTTGGCTAAATTTTCATCCATATCTGGGGTTATACCCAAAATCCGATAATAGCCCAGTGCATCTCTATTATGTGTTTCTGCCTTGTTCATCAGACATAAAGTCCTTGTTTTAATGTTTCTTCTTTATTTTCATCTTCGCATATCTTTATAAAATTTTCTTTAACATTTATTTTAATTGTACCTGTATAATTTAAATTATGCAGAGTTGTTTTAAAAATGCCAAAGATATTACTTTTTAAATCTTCATCAATGGCTTGTGAAGTCCGAATAATTAAATCGAACTGTCTGTCTTTGACAAAAGAAAAACCGTCAAACTGAAATGCCCCCAATTGAGAAAAACTGGTGTCAACCACAAATCGAGCCGATTTTTTGTATTTATTGTGTCCTTTTTCGTTTTCTTCTTCCTGAATATTTTTTATGGCCAATCTGATACGGCTGAGTTGCTCTTCGTGAATTATCGGAAGATTGATAATTTTCCAACTTCCGCCTTCTCTGATTGAGGCGTTCATAAAATCGTTCAAGCGTGTGCTTATATCTTGTCCATCGGTTCCAAGGTTGCGCAAATCCTGCATAATCTCTTTTCCCAGCCAAAGTTCCGAATTGTGTTGATTGGCTGCCTTGATAAAATGAAACATATTTTCCAAAACTTTCCCTTCCAGACTTGGAAATTTTTGCATAATTTTCTCGGCTAAGTTATCTTTCCCCAAATTATGTAAGGTTTTGAATATATCAAGAAGGTTATCTGTTTCTGACTGTTTTTGAACGGACGTTGACAGCAAGTCTTTCAAAACATCAAGGATGGACGGCAAATTTTGCGTCAACTTTCTACTGGCACTTAATTCTTCCAAATGGGTGGGTAAAACGGAATCTTCTATATGAATATTTTTTATTTCCAATAGAACGTTGCTTAAATTTTCTAATTTTATGGGTTTATCGGGCAAAAAATTACCTAACGTTGTGCGTAACGCTAAAAGTTTGCTGTCCGGATTGGAAAATGCCGTTCCCGTCATCAAGGCATTTTTTAAGGGTAAAAGCTCGTTTTTTATTTGGAAAACAAAATGCTCTATATCTGCTGCTTGCGGTTTTTGACGCCCGAAATTTTCCGTAAAATTTTTCATCACCAATTCTATGCGGTGCATGGCATTTTTTATGGTATTTCCCTCGGCAATTTTTACTGACGCGCTATTGGCTTCCAAACGCAAATTAACGCTGATTTCTGACTTTTGAAAATTATCTTCCAACACCTGTCCGACCATGTTCGGAAGATGCAACTTTGTGCTCATATTTTTTAGCATTGCCCCGAGCTTTAACGGATGAAACTCGGAAATATTTTTATTTGTAGAAATATTCAAAAGCGGTGATGTGGTGTCTATGTCTTGTATCTGCTGCGGCTGACGAACAACTTTTTCATTATTCACTGACACCAATTTTATGTCTGCCTGCCCTTTTTCATTGATATTATTTATTTTTATCTGAATGTTTCCACCTTGCTCTTGCGGTAATTTAACCGGTGCTTCCAACTTTATTTCTACCGGAATTTTTTGCCCAGAAACATCTATTCCCGCCTTGATTTCGCTTCCGAAATCCAGTCCTTCCGTCATCAATAGTTCCAACAGATAGCTTTGCCCCGGTTTGAGGGTAATTTGCACCTCCGTCGGCAAGTTTGGAATATTGCCGGAAACCCCACTTTCCGTTCCGGAGATATTGCCGCTTGGATTGCTTAACGGTGGAATAACATTATCCATTGGCAAGCAACCTCTTGGCGATAGCGATAACATCTTCCGATGCTTCCGATGTCGGATAGCGATTGATTATCGGCGTTTGGTTACGAATGGCATCTCGCACACGCGTATCGCGACGGATGATTCCCAACAAAGGCGGATTTATCTTCAAAAAATTGTTACATGCCTTGAGCAAAGTATCATAGGTTCTTTGTCCCTCTCTCAGCGAATTGGCTTGATTGACAACTAAACTTATCTCACTCTTGGGATATTGCATGGTCATGATTTTGATAAAAGCATAAGCATCGGTCAATGAGGTGGGCTCATCCGTACATATAACTATTATCTTTTCCGCCATTCCCGACAGAATACGCACCGGCTTTTCAACCCCCGCACCCATATCCAAAATCACTTTATTGTACGAAGACGCCAACAAGGACAAATCTTCTCCTAAAATTTGCAATCTGCCAATCGGCATTGAAGCCAAACCTGCCGAACCGGAGCGTCCGGCAATAATGTCAAAATGTCCTTTCGAGCATTGTTGCACAACTTGGTTTAAGGTTACTTTACCGGCAACAACACTGCCTAAATCATACTTCGACATCAGCCCTAACTGAATGTCAATATTCGCCAACCCCAAATCACCGTCAAACAACAAAGTTTTTTGTTTGAGCAAGCTCAAAGCATGCGCCAAGGTTATGGAAAACCATGTCTTTCCGACACCGCCTTTGCCAGAGGCGACGGCTATCATATTACGCCCTTTTCTAACGCTACGACTTAGCGGTGCGCGTGGCATAACTTTTAATTCTTCCGTTGTTTGATTTTCCATTGCTTTCTTCCCATTTATTCTTCACATAAAATAAGTTTGGCTAATGATTTTTCATTTATTTCCGCTAAGCCGTTTGCTATTGATGCTCCGACGCTTCCGGCATAATAACCCAAATCACAGCAGGCGGCAACTGACAATACCGTACCGATGCGGCGCGTTAAATCTAACCTTGTCGGCAAAAGATATTGTGCGCCCATATCCATAAATATCTCACCGATTTCTACGGCTTCCATTGTATTGCGTCCTGCATCCAAAGTTAAAATTTTTTGCCCTTGCACAATATCACAAAATTCGGCAACGCGAGAAACTTCTTTTTCAATAAAAGGATTAATCCCCGGCGTATCTATCAAAACCAAGCCATATTTATTTTTGCATTCCTTGACCTTTTGTGCCAATTCTGCTTTGTCCTTGCAAAAATAAAAATCTACATTCAAAATTTCGGCAAAGGCTTCCAACTGTTTATTGGCACCGGCACGCACATTATCGGTGCTGATGATGCAGCTTGAAATTTTATGCAGTTTGGCTTGGGTTGCCACTTTGGCAATGGCAGTTGATTTTCCGCTCCCCGGTGTGCCCATAAACAATTTTACCGGATGACGCATATCTAAAATATCAGTAAATACATATAATTTGGCAAGTGTTCTTTCTAATACCGATTTTTCATCTTTTTGCGAAAGTTCTCTACTTTCTTGTCTTGCCGTGGCTAAAATTTTTCCGGCAACGACATCTATCACATCATGATATTCCAAACATTCTCTTAAATGTTGTTCTTCAAATATCTGTGTCGAAGAAAGTGTTTCTATCTTTTCTTCTTCATCAAAGAAAAACTCTTCTTTTTCATCGATAGCCACAGATACACTGATTTTGCCGTCTTGTGTCTTGTCTGAAGAAATGATGATGGCATCATCGCCTAACTCTGACTTGATTTGCGCCAGAGCTTCGGTCATGTTTGCGGCGATAATCTGCTTTATTTTCATGTCTTAGCCTCAAATTTGACCAACGGTTTTAATCTTGGCTTTGGGGTGAATTTCATTTTGTGACATGACCACCGTCATCGGGCGGAAACGCTCAATAATCGAGCGAACAAACGGTCTGATATTGGGGCTGGTGAGCAACACCGGATTTTCACCCTTAGCTGCCAAACCTTCAATAACATCTCTCACCTTGGTAATGAAGTTTTGCAACGTGCTCGGTGCCATAGCTAATTGTCTGTCATCCCCCTCCCCGATGATTGACTCGGCAAAAGCCTGTTCCCAAGACGGAGACAAGGTTACCAAAGAGATAACGCCAAACTCGTTAGCATAGGCATTGGACAATTGGCGGGACAAACGAGTGCGAACATGCTCGGTTATCATCATCAAGCTACGGGTGGTGGTAACTGCTTCGGATATGCCTTCTAAGATGGTCGGCAAATCGCGAATCGAAACACGTTCTTGCAACAGATTTTGCAATATGCGTTGAACCGCTCCCAAGCTAACTTTGTTCGGGATAAGTTCTTTCACTAATTTTTGTTGTTCTTTATCCAACTCATCAAGAAGTTTTTGCGTTTCGGCATAGGACAACAATTCGGGCATATTATCTTTTACCAACTCGGTAATATGTGTGGTTACAACCGTTGACGGATCTACCACCGTATAGCCCCTGAACATGGCTTCTTCTCGATAAGACTGATCTACCCACATGGCTTTCAAGCCAAAAGTCGGCTCGGTCGTATCTTCTCCGGGGAGGTTGATTTTCTCTCCTCTGGGATCCATAACCAACAACTGTGTCGGTCGCAATTCTCCCCGTCCGGCTTTAACTTCTTTGATGTAAATGTTATATTCGTTCGGCGCCAACTGCATATTATCCTGAATGCGAATCGAAGGCATGACAAAGCCTAATTCAGATGCCAATGCTCGGCGCAATGCCTTAATTTGATCGGTTAATTTTTTATTGGTTTCTTCATTAATCAAGGGCAACAAGCCATAGCCGATTTCCAAACGAATCAAATCTATGCGCAGAGCGGTGGAGATTGGTTCTTCCGCAGCTTTGGCTCCGACTTGTTTTTGCTCTTGCTCCATCACCTCTTGAGCTTGCGCCTGAACTTCTTTTTGCCGCTTATCCAAATAATATGCCGTGCTTCCGGTTAATGCCGCCAACATCACAAACGGAATGGCCGGTGTACCGGGCAGCATACCTAATGCCAAAGCCAAAAATGCCGACATGCCCAGCGCTTTCGGATAGTTGGCAACTTGGTCAAACAATACTTTATCCGTGGCATCGGTCATACCGGCCTTGGAAACCAAAATACCGGCAGCAACCGAAACAATCAATGCCGGAACTTGGGAAACCAGACCATCACCGACTGTCAACTGTGTATAAGTTGAACCGGCTTCGGCAAAGCTTAAATCATTTTGCACCATACCGATTATTATTCCGGCAACTATATTGATAAATGTAATCAGTAAACCGGCTATGGCATCTCCTCTGACAAATTTGCTGGCACCGTCCATGGCTCCGTAAAATGAGCTTTCTTTAGATAAATCTTCACGGCGTTTTCTGGCTTCATCTTCATTTATCAAGCCCGAAGATAAATCGGCATCAATTGCCATTTGTTTACCGGGCATGGCATCCAAAGCAAAACGAGCGGCAACTTCGGCTATACGTCCGGAACCTTTGGTAATGACAACAAAGTTTACCAAGACCAAAATGGCAAATACAATCACACCAATGACAAAGTTGTTCCCCATGATAAAGCCACCGAAAGCCTTAATGACCTCTCCGGCAGCATCGGGACCGGTATAACCTTCGGATAAAATCAAACGCGTTGATGCCAGGTTCAATGCCAGACGATACATGGTGGTAATCAACAATACCAACGGGAAAGCACTAAATTCGGTCGGCTTTTCAATAAAAATAGCGGTCATTAAAACCAAACAAGACATGGTGATGGACAAGGCTAAAGCAATATCCAATAACCATGCCGGCATCGGCATAATCAAAATCACCAACATCAAAATAATTGACAATGCAAAAAGCAAGTCGCCGCGTTTGGTGGCTCCAACCAGCATCTCTTTGAATGATTTATTACCGAATAAATTATTTTGCATGGTTCTTGTTTTTTATCCTATTGTTTATCCGTTTCTATCTCAAAACCTTCTTCTTCATATTGTTTGAGTTTGTTGCGCAAGGTGCGAATCGATATTCCTAAAATTTGTGCCGCTACCGTTCGATTTCCTAAAGTATGTTTGAGCGTATCTATAATCAAATTGCGCTCCATGGAGGCAACAGTTGTGCCAAACTGCGGCGTAATAGTCGGGTTTACCGTCGTTTCGTTTGTGCTCTCCGATTTATTGATAATGGAATCAACATCATCCAAAATGATGGCATCTTCTTCAATTTGTTCACCGGGGCTTAATAAAACGGCACGATGGATGGTGTTTTCCAACTCTCGAACATTACCGGGCCAAAGATAATTTAACAATTTTTCTTCTGCGGCTTGTGTCATCGGTTTCATCGGTAATTCGTTCAATTCGGAATATTTTTTTACAAAGTGCTTTGCCAAAACCACAATATCTCCGGGGCGGTCTTTTAATGCCGGAATTTGAATATTTACCACATTCAAACGATAATACAAATCTTGGCGGAAGGTTCCGTTTTTCACGGCTTCGGTTAAATCACGGTTTGAAGTGGCAATAATACGCGTGTTTACTTTGATTGGCGCTTTGCCGCCGATGCGGTCAATCTCTTTTTCTTGAATGGCGCGCAACAATTTGGCTTGAATACCGATATCCATTTCCGAAATTTCATCAAGAAGCAAGGTTCCGTCCTTTGCCTCTTCAAATTTACCGATACGACGGGCAACGGCTCCGGTAAAGGCGCCTTTTTCATAGCCGAACAATTCTGATTCCAACAAAGTTTCGGGAATGGCGGCACAATTTACGGCAACAAATTTTTTGTTGGCACGTTTGGAGTTATCATGAATGAAACGTGAAAAAATTTCTTTACCTGTTCCGGATGCACCGGTCAGCAAAACACTTGCTTCAGACGGGGCAATCTGTTTTGCCATTTTTAAAACGGCTTCAGTCTTTTTATCTCCATAAATTAAGGCATGATTTTCTCGGGTGGCTGCTGCCAAAACCGCACCTATCAACTCCGGATCCGGCGGAAGGGGGATATACTCCTTGGCTCCGGCTTTGATGGCTTTGACGGCTAAGGTCGGATCATTGGCAACACCGCAAGCAACAACCAAAACATTAATGCGCTCGCTTTCCAATGATTTGATAAAACGGTAAATATCTAATTTGACATCTATCATCACCAACTCAACAGATTTACCCGAACGCAGTATTGCCAATGCAGAATCTTCATTATCTGCCAAAGAAACATGCCCGCCCTGTGCTATGGCTATTTTACTGGCAGCTCCGATTTGTCCTTCCAATGTTCCGACAATGAGTAATTCCACTTTTCTATCCCTCTTTCTTTATCTATTTAGTGGCTTTGACAACCTCTGTCATGGTAATGCCTAATTTATCGTCAACCACAACAACCTCACCTCTGGCAACCAGATTGTTGTTCACATAAATATCTATTGCTTCGCCGACTTTTCTATCCAGCTCAATGATGGCGCCTTTATTTAAGCTCATTAATTGGCTGACTTTCATTTTGGTTTTGCCCAATACGGCTGAAACCTTAACCGGTATATCATATACCGCTTCCAAATCATTGACTGAACTCGGAATATTGAAATTATCCATATCTTCCTGAGTGCGCAAAATCGGCTCTTCATTATCTGCACCGGCATCTTGCATTTCATCTAACTCTAAATTTTTATCTACCATATTCCCCTCTTTTAGTCTTTGCTTGTATTAGCTTCAAATATTTTATCCGTTTTGTCCAGCATTTTTGTGCTGTTTCGCTCAACTCCGCCATTTTCCCATTCTACTCTGCAATCGGAAACCTGCATCTTTTCATCCTTATGTAAAGATATTTTTCCTTCATAATCATGAATATTGGCTAAACGAGCAATTTCTTCCTGAACATACGGGATTGTTTCCGGATGAAAATAAAAAGCCAATTTACTTTCGTTCTTAAACTGAGAAAAATTCTTTTCCAAAAAACTTTTCACCAATTTTTCTGCTTGCGTCTTTTCTATTACCGGAATCAATTTATGTATAATTTCCTTACTTAAAGAAATGATTTGATTATTTTCTGCTTTGTCCCGCGAATCCATATCTGCCGATAACATCATCAAATGATTGTTAATTTCGCTAAGCAATTTGTTGCGCTCTGCTTCTTGTTCCGACTTGGCTTGTTTATAACCGGCTTCATACCCTTCACTTCTTGCCTTATTTTCTTTTTCGGCGACTTCTTCTTCCGTATATGTGATTATATCTTCAATAATCTCGGGGGCAGGCTCCTTCTCCGGCTCTTTTTCCGGCTCGGGAACAATCTCATGAACAATCTCCGGCTCTGCTTGTTCTTCTTGAGGCTCTTCCTCTGCCTTATCTTCTTCGATCGGTTCCTCCACTTCTATATGACTGTTTTCCCAATCTTCCGAAAACGGATGGTTATCTTCATCTAAAATGAAGTTATCAAATGCAAATTTTTGATATTTTACCATCATTCGTTCCCGTTATTTTTAATAAATCAATTCATCATTCTCTTTACCTTCACTAATGACAATCTCTCCGGCATTGGAAAGTTCTTTAGTGGTGGTAACAATGTATTGTTGAGCCTCTTCAACATCGCGCAGACGAACAGGTCCCATGGCTTCCATATCTTCTTTAATAATTTTACCGGCACGCGTCGACATATTATTGAAGAACAAGTCTTTTATGGTATCTGATGCACCCTTCAAAGCTATTGCCAATTTATCTTTATCAACATTGCGTAACAATACCTGAATGCCTTGAGAATCAACACGGATGAGATCTTCAAAGGTAAACATAAGAGATTTAACACGTTCGGCACTCTCACGGTTACGCTCTTCCAATGCTTCCATAAAGCGTGTTTCCGTGTTGCGATCCAATGAATTGAAGATATCGGCAATAAGTTCGTGAGAATCGCGACGAGAAGATTTGGATAGGTTGCTCATAAACTCTTTACGCAAAGTTTTTTCCAAGCCATCCAATACTTCTTTTTGAACCGAATCCATCCTGAGCATACGCATAACAATTTCCATGGCAAAGTTTTCCGGTAACAGAGCAATAACTTTGGCGGCATGTTCGGCTTTTATCTTAGACAAGATAACGGCAATGGTTTGCGGATATTCATTCTTGAGGTAGTTGGCTAATACGTGTTCATTAACATTACCCAATTTATCCCACATGGTACGTCCGGCCGGGCCTCTGATTTCTTCCATAATGACGGAAACTCGGTCTTTATCCAAGGCTTTAGACAACAGACGTTCCGTACTTTCGTAAGTACCCATCAACATACCGCTGTTTGATGCACGTTCGACAAACTCATCAAACAACTGTTCAACAATATTGGAATTCACCTTTCCCAAGCTGGCCATGACTACGGAAAGCTCTTTGATTTCTTCATCATCCATTAAAGAAAATAAAGATGAAGAACGTTCTTCATTTAAGGACAACATTAAAATAGCCGCTTTTTGCTGTCCGGTAAGTAAATTATAATCATCTATCACATTTTGCTTCATTTTATTTTCCTTAAACTTTAGTTTCCGTCACTGGAATATAACCAACTACGAATGATACTGACTGCCGTCTCAGGATTTTTCTCAATAATATCGTTAATTTTTTTCAAAGAAGAAACTTTAACGCGACCATCGACCTTATTCAAGTTGACCAACTCATCCAAATCAGCATCGTTATCATTTAAGAAATTAGACAACAGCAAGTTATCATCATCGGCATTTTCTCCTAAGAGTTTGCTATTTGAGCCCAATTGAGAGGCATTATCAAACGCATTGTTGATTAACGGACGAATGACAAGCAAAATTACAAGTATGGCAACTATGGCAACACCCAAACCTTCGGCTATTCTCATTAATTCTGCCTTGGTAAAGCCCATAATCAAAATTTCCGGTGCTTTTTCAACTTCGTTCTCAATTGATGCAAAGCGGATATTCTCAACTTCTACCATATCTCCGCGATTGGCATCAAACCCGACGGCAGACTTAACCAATGATTTTAATTGTTCCATTTCTTCTACTGTTCGCGGACGATAAACCATATTACCTTCGGCATCCTTCTCATATACACCATCAACCATAACGGCTACCGTTAGACGCTTGATTTCTCCATTGGTTTTGACTTTGTTTCGTACCGTTTTGGAAATTTCATAATTTACGGTTTCTTCCGTTTTTGAATTTTGAGAAACAATGCCACTATTTTGCGTTACCGTGTCTCCGTTGGGAATATTTTGCGACACCGTTACAGGGCTTTCGTTTTCGTTAGAAATTCCACTTTCACTTATTGTTTGCATGGAGCGGGCCACTTGAGAGTCCGGATCATAAATCTCTTCATTGGTCACAACCTGATCAAAGTCCATTTCCAAGTTAACTCTTGCTTTGGCTTTGCCTTGACCGACAGCCTTTTCCATCAACTCTTCTACACTTTTGGTCATTTTACGTTCTTGCTCAAGACGCAAAACTTCATTGGTGGCATTGTCCAAACTTTGTTTATCTTCATTATCGTTGGTTAAAAGCTTACCCGTACTATCAACGATTGATACGTTTTTGACATCAAGCTTCGGAACTGCCGCTGCCACTAACTTTTGGATAGATTGAATTTCTTTTAGATCCAATGTTCCGTTTATTGTTTTTATTACAACAGAGGCTGAGGGCTGTTGTTCTTCTCTTGAAAACATTTCTCTTTTCGGCAAAACCAAATGAACGCGCGCACTTTTAATGTTATCAACAGAGCGAATCGTCCGCGCCAATTCTCCTTCTAAAGCGCGAATCAAATTGATATTTTGCACAAAATTGGTTGTTCCTAAAGCATCGGTATTATCAAAAATTTCGTATCCGACATTAGATCCTTTGGAGGCCAATGCCAATTCTGCCGTTTCTACACGCATTTTATTGACTTTGTCTTGCGGGACTAAAATTTCCGCTCCGTTTTTGGTTAATTTGTATTTGATATTTTCTGCCTCCAATCGGGAGACAATCTGCTTGGCATCTTCCAATTCCAAATCCGTATAGAGGACGGAATATTCTACAGAATTTACCTGCATGACTATATATGTAAAAAAGCTAATCAAAAAAATGACTATCGCTGCCAAAGATATTAATCGTCCCGGCGATAAATTTTTAATACCTTGCCAAAAGTTATTCACTTGCATTCCCCAATTACAAAGCTCTTCGCTCTCAAAAAAATAAAAATACTTCCCTTTCGTTATACATAACTGAATTTTTTATTTAGTTAAATGATATTTTAAAATATTCACAGCTTATCCGCTCTCATATAAAAAAGCCTCGCTTTTCGGCGAGGCTAACTTTAGGAAGAATGTTTTTACCGCAATTAAATTAATGATGTTAATTCTTGCAACATTTCATCTGCGGTGGTGATGATTTTTGTTGAAGCAGAATATGCTCTCTGCGTTACAATCATGTTGGAGAACTCGGTTGCCAAATCCACCGTCGAAGTTTCCAAAGCATTGGCGCTGATTTCTCCGGCGCCGTCAACCCCGGCTTGTTTCAACAAAGGCTGACCCGATGCGTCCGTTTCAATCCAAGCATTACCGGTTAGAGCACTCATTCCGTTTGGATTGGTAAATGTTGCCAATGGTAAAATTGCTATCGGGCGTGTCTCTCCGTTATCAAACAATGCCGTTACTACACCATTCTCGCTGACACTTACTCCTGAGTAACTGCCATATTTGGCTCCGTCTTGTTTGATATAGTTGGTTGTAAAGCTTCCAGCCAAATTAGTCAGACCATCTGTGGTACCGGTATTTCCCATACTTAATTTAACCGTGGTTCCGTTGCCGACACTGCCATCCATATTTTGTGCTCCGTTGGCCCATTGTATGGACATATCTTCTACATAGAAATATTTTGGCGTGCCATCAGAATTGAAACGAACAGCCGGAACCATCGAACCTTGTTCTACATCCAAATCGTTTGTCGTAAAACTATCGGATATTGTATATTCTGCCGCTGCAACATTGGCTCCTTCAACCCATGCGCCGCCATTATTTCTTAATTCGCCTACAACTCCGCCTAGATTATTCATATTGACCGTGATATCTCCTCCCGTAGAGCTCGGCATGATTTCCAAGCTGCTGCCACTGGCTACAAATCTGTCCGGCTCCGTTATGTTGGCTTGAATGGCTGCTTCTATCAAACTTACCAATTGTACCGTATCTATATTACCGTCAACTGTGGCTTGTGATAAATCAATCTGCGTACTGTCGGCCGGTGTATTGGCAACAAACGTAAAAGTAGTTCCGTTTATAGTAAAGGTGTTATTGGTGTAATCGCCCGGCGTTGTAGATGTAAAGTCAAAACGTGCCGTATTTTTAATATCTTGGTCAATTTCCGGAATTTCAAAAACACCTGTCGGGATTCCCGTAGCCAAAACCGGATTGGCTGCCGATTGCAAGCATGCTTGTGTCTTGCTGGCATCTACCGTTAATGCTGCTCCTGCTTGCGATTGGACAATTTGAATCGAATCGCTGGTGGCGCTGAATCTGTCTGCGCCGGGCATGTTTGCTTGAATAGCATTATTAAAAGCTTTGATAAAGTCGGTAACCGACGTAATGCCGTTTTGAATATCTACTTTGATATGAACATTATCTGCGTCTCCTACTATTGCCGGAGTTGCCGTATTCAAAAAGTCAAAAATATAATTCGTTCCCGTACTCTGGTCGGTAATGGTTATGCTTGAGCCATTGGCCGGAATTGTTTTAAATTCCAGTTGTCCGGCAGCATAGTAAACATCTGCCGTTCCGCCATCACTGACTTCTTTGTTACCGGTCAATACCAAATTGGCCGCACCCGAAGGCATATCAACACTCATTCCCCAAGAGTTTGTACTTTCTTTGATGAAGTTGATACTTAAGTTACTCGAGTTGCCCAAGCTATCATAAATCAATGCTGAAATTGAACGATAACCTCCGGCATCCGGTGAGGTCGGATCATATATCGGATCATCTGCCGGCAAATTGGCTCCAAAACTTATTTGTTGCGTCGGTGTTGCCGTACCGCCTATGGTCGACAAATTAATCGGCTTTAAGTTATTACTATCTACAATATTATCGTTGATATAAACGGTTGAACCATCACTGGCGTAATATGCTTTCATATACATAACTCCGCCTATCTCTATGGTTGATGCCGTTGCCGTCCCATCCCACGGAAGCAATGACCATCCCTGTGCATAAAATCCTCCGGTGTTTTTTAAATAGCCGGTTACATCCACACTAAAATCTCCGGCTCTGGTATAGGCCCAAGCATCTCCTTCTTGCGGATTAGCGGCTTGGTTTACTACAAAATAACCACTGCCCGAAATTGCTATAGCCGTTGATGAAGATGTTGAGGATAATAATCCCTGAACATCTACTCCTTGCTTGGAAACGGGTTGTACGCCGCCGGGGGAATAAAAGTTTGATGATGTTTGTTTTGTTACCAAGGTTTGAAAAGAAACGCTCGTTCCTTTATATCCTACCGTATTTACATTTGAGATATTATCGGAAATTGCACCCATCGCATTCGATTGGGCGGCCATTCCCGAAATACCTGATTGCATTGCTCCAAAAAGACTCATTTTTCTTCTCCTAAAGTTTTTTTAATTATAAACTGAAATAACTTTGGGTTTCTTCCTCAGGCGAGGTTGTTTCTTCTCCTCCGGAATTATCTCCGTCCTCTGTCCCTTCATTTCCCGTTCCCGGGGTTTTATCAAAATAATCATCGTTGCGTATCGTAACAATATCGCCTAATTGTGCCGTAACGGCATCTCCCAATCCGACATAGATGTTGTTTTGATCGCTGGCTACTCCCGTTACTTTGCCGAATATCGTCGTCGTTACCGAGGCCGCCGTATCTCCGCTTGCAACCGTCGTCGACACGGAAATCTGATACGCTCCGTCTTCCAGTTGATTTCCGTTCGAATCTTTTCCATCCCAGTTAAATTCATGAGTTCCCGACATTTTCTCTCCGCTTTGCGTATAAACTATCTTGCCGTTCATATCTTTAACCACTATCGTTGTTGATAAGACATCTTTATCCAAAGTATAAGTTGCTTTAGCTTTTCCGCCTTCAAGAGGCATAACATCGCCCAAAACCTGAACCGTTTTACCAATGTATGAAACAGCTTGAGCCCCTAAATTGGCAATACTTAAAGACATCATGGTATCTAATTTTTCGTTGGTCTGAATTGCCTGTTCTACCGACGAATATTGCACCAACTGGTTGGTAAACTCTGCCGTATCCATCGGATCCATCGGATCTTGATATTTTAATTGTGTTGTCAACAACTGCAAAAAAGTGTTCATGTCAGCAGACAATTGTTGCGAACTACTGTTTGTCGAATTTGTTCCGTTGGTATAATATCCCGTAATTCCACTGATATCTGTTGTCATGGCTTTTCTCCTTTAAAATTTAAACCCTGATGTTCAGTCCGCGTTCTGCAGACCAGTTTTGATTGGCTGCTTCTGCCATTTCAACATCAGACTGAGCTTCTTGCTCAAAAACTTCACCAATAAAATTGCGAAGTTGTGCACTCTGTTCTTGAGCTTGATTTCCTTCATTTCTATAGCTAAAACTCAAACTATTACCGTCGGTTTGAAAACCGGCGTCGTTAAATGCTTTTTCCAAAACTTGCGCATCTCTTTGCAAGGCTTCCATAGTTTCCGGACGACTGGATATGATATGTGCTTGCAATTTGCCGTTTTTGATTTGCATTTTAATTTCAATATGACCAAGCTCTTCAGGTTTCAGGCGCACATCAATTGTATCCACGCCTTTTACCGCAGATTTGGTTATATTAACTTTTACTTGCTCCACAGCTTCTTTGCTCATGCCTTTATAAACATCATTCAATGATGTTTGATTGCTTTTTCCGGCATTTTCGGCTTTTACTGACGCTAAGAACTCAGAACCGCTGACAATGGCTTGGCTCGTTCCGGCTGCTGAAGAGGCTTGTTTTACTTCTGTTACGGCAATATTTTGTATTGTTTTATTACTTTCGTCTGCAACTGTTGCCATGTTTTGTGAAGCTGCCGTATTGAGAGCAAGATTAACATTACCGTTTGCTGTTTTGGTTTGAGACAGACTGTGATGCGAATTTGCTTGTTCTTCAGGAACATTCTCCGCATTTTCAACAACTTCTTGTAAAGACAATACATCTTTTACCAAATCTTTATTTTCCAAATGGGAAATTTTTTCCTCTTTCACCGTCACATCAACTTTTACGGATTTATCCGCCAAAAGAGCCTCAAGCGGAGTTTTTTTCTCTCCGTTTTCCGATATATTTACTTCTTCAACTGCAATATTTTCCATTCCACCTGTCTGCGAAGAAAGTATTTTTTTCGTCGAAACTGATGCTTGCTCTACGGCATTCTCCAAAATCGGAGACATTTCCGCCACTTCTATTGGGGCTTCGGACGACAAGGCGGAGACTATTTGTGCCAATTGGGCACCGTTAACCTCTGCTTCTTGCATTGTTTGCGGATTTATTATCTTAAAACTGTCTTGAGCAGACAATTTTTCTAAAGACAAATCAGAAAGCTCCAAAACATTTCCGTCTTTATCTACGATCTGCATATCCATAGAAAGCATACCCTTTGGCAATTCCTCCAATGTCGGCACGATATCGCTTTCGGATACAACTTCTTCTACCGGGGTCACCCCTTCAAGGCAAGTTACCTGCATCGGCAGCAATAACTCTTGGGATGAAGCTTTATTTTCTTTCTTTTCCTCATCCTTTGTGTCATTTTCCTTTACCGTATCTTCTTTTTCTTTTGCTTCCGCTTTCTCTTTTTCCGGCATCTTTTCTTTTTCAGCCTTATTCTTATTTTCCGGCTTATCTTGAGCGGAAACTTTTTCTTTATCTTCTTTTCCGGGGGATTTTACCGCATCTTTTTTAGAAACGTTTTCATCGATGGAAGTTACAAGCGACAAATCCGAAGTATTTTTTTTCAAAATACCGGCAAAACTCTCGCCGTCCGCACCCAAAAAATTGGTCTGCGATATCAGCTTGTTAAACTGGGCAACGACATTCATTTTATTTAATTCATTAACTTCCATTTTTTTATCCTAGTAAATGATTGACCTTAGAGCTAAACATGCAAAATGTGTGCCAAAAAAAAATAAGCGCACACAAAAAAAAGAGGTTTCATTTTTTTGAAACCTCTTTTTTTGCCTTTATTAAAAACTATTCTTGTGTACTTGCCCCCTCAGCCAAACCTCTTGCAATATTCATATTAATATTTATCAACACATCTAAGCTTTCAGGTTTGGGGTCTGCCACAATTTCCAAAGTATGTTTAAAAACAAACATTGCCAAAGACAATAAATTTTGGCGCAATTCATGAGGCTGCGGCGATGTATTGTCCCCTATTGATCCGGCAATAATCGTCCAAAGACGGCGATTTTTATCCAAAGCCTCATTCAGGTCGCCGCGTTGTTTTTCCCAGTTTTCTTTTATTTGATTGAGCCTTGATGCCGTTTTAATCAGCGCTCTGCTTTCAAGTTCAACCTGATTCATTCCGGAAACTTCTGTTTCGGCATACCTTTGCGATATATTCATGCTTTCCCTCTAAAAAAACATTAGACCATTATTAAAATCTTTTTTAACATTATTTGGTTAAATTATTATAAAAGAGATAAGTTATTATATAAAATTTTAGGATAAAACACAATGAACAAGTATATTTTTTTATTGGTTTGTTTTTGCTTTAGCTTATTGAACACAATAAACGCCGCCGCTCAAATGAAAAATATAACCAATCTGGCAAAAAGCAGCGAAGAAATTCGTGTGACCGGATATATGAATTATCCGCCCGTCAGTTTTGTTGAAAAATATTATTACGGGAAAAGCCAAAAACTAAGTTACCTTTTTCGTTCCGTTTTTGAAGATATTATGGATGAGCTTAAACAAAACAGTAATCTGAAAATTACTTATCTCTATTCTCCAGACACTACGGACAGCAAATATCTTGCCGATATTAATACCGGTGAAATCGATATTTTTTTGGGTGCCTATTATGATACTCAAAAATTTCAACGTGTAGAGCTGATTTATCCTTCCATTTTGAACAATCCGGTCACGATTGTAACCATGCCGGAAACATCTACAAAAATTAAAAATCTGGCTCAACTCAAAAATATGAAAGGCGCCGTTTGTACTCAAGATAAATTTTCTGATTTTGTGACAAAACAACTCAAAGAATATAATCTTGAATATATTGAAACGCCTTATCAGTTATTTGAAAAACTTTATACCGGAGAAATTGATTTCGTGTTCATATCGCAATATTTTGGCATTGTTGAAGCCTCAAAACTAGGTATTCGCGACTATTTAAGCTTTTCCAAACAAATTGTTTGGAACATGCCTTTGTTTATAGGAATATCTCAATTTTCTCCGAATCGAAAATTTTTATCACAAAAATTGTCCTCCTATTCAGAACGTCCCGACAGCAAAGTCAAAATAGAAAAAAAATTACAAGACATGATCCGACAAATTGAACTGCAAAACAGAGGTATCATCCCTCCCGCATATGTCAAACAGGAAAATACGAACCAAGCGACATCATCTCTTGACCTTTTGAAAGAAGAGGTTAAAATTCTGGAAGAATAAATTATGGGATTAAGAAAATGGTTTTATTAATTCAACATCCGGTTTCTCCGCACAGCCGAAAGATAAGAATCGGCATGAGTGAGAAAAAGATGCTCTTTATTTTGCGTAATGAAGAGCCTTGGAACTTGTCTCAAGACGTGTTTAAGCTTAATCCGGCGGGAGAATTGCCTATTTTTCTTAATGACGGGATGGCTTTGTGCGGACATAATGCCATTATGGAATATTTGGAAGAAACTAGCCGCGAGGTAAAACTCATGCCGGAAACTCCCAAAGAACGTGCCGAAGTGCGCCGTCTGGTTGAGTGGTTCGACAATAAATTTTATCGCGAAGTTTATCGCAATATTGTTTGCGAAAAAGTGCATAAACGGTTTTCTCAAGGTCTGCCGCCAGATTCAAAAATTTTAAAAATCGGCTTAAACAACCTCAATTTTCATATGGAATACATTGACTGGCTGATTGAAAGAAGAAATTATATTGCCGGAGAAGATTTAACTTGGGCAGATATTGCTGCTGCCGCACATCTTTCCGTTATTGACTATTTGGGAGATATTCCTTGGGAGGGATATCGCAATGCCAAATTGTGGTATTCCAAAATAAAATCCCGCCCCAGTTTTAAAGATATTCTTAAAGACGGCATTAAAGGGATTTTGCCGTCAAAACACTATGCTGATTTGGATTTTTAGAAAGTATACCATGAAACAAAATATTTTTACGACATTGCTTTTATGCTCTGTTTTGTGCGGATGTTCTTTTTATGATGATGAACCGCAAGGACAAATTGTTTATCACTGGGCAAAAGAGAATACCGGCGTGCAAAAGTTTTCCAAAGACCATTCCGAATGTATGCGCGAAGCTGAACCTACCCGCTGGGTTCCTGATGTATCAAGCTGGTTCTATTCCGAAGAAGCAAAACTAAACATCAGAGCCGATTGGCATGCCGGTAAGGGAATTTGGGCATCTTATGTTCCATACGTCGGTGCACAGCCTTTAATTGTCAACTCTTTGCGTGACGATAGTGAAGTCAGCCCCAAAACATATCGTGAATGTATGGAAAAAAGAGGATATTGGCACCGCAATGCCAATATTCCTGAAATTACCAATATCTATGTATATAAGCCGCAACGCGTTTTACAGAACAAACCTTTTGATCGAGGCGATTTATAATTTGCATATTGACGCTAAAGATTTTTTCATTTCGGCAATATCCATATCTCTGCCCAAGCGATGATTTCCGCCTTTGATGATTTTAACAATGACATCATCAGAACTTAAACACTTCATGATTTTAAACGGCTTATCCGGCATAACGTTTTTATCTTCGCTCCCCTGCAACAAATGCACCGGACAGTCTATCTGAAGCGATCCTTGCAGCAATAAATTATCTCTTGCCGTATCAAAAATTTTGGAAGTGAAAATGTAGGTAAAATCTTTCATCGGAAAGAATATTTTTCCCTTTTCTTTCATTTCTGTTTTTTGCTCAGGCGTAAATATATATTGTTCAATATCGAACGTAAAATCAGGAGCTGCAGCCAACCCTATTACGCCTTTTACTTTTTGCGGACGTTCTTTTGCAGCAATTAAACTCAACCACCCGCCCAAAGAAGAGCCAACCATCACGACAGGACCGTCAACCACTTCATCTAGCACTTCCAAGACCTGATTTTTCCATATGTTAAAATCTATGTTTTCATAATTTGCTTTATCACTTCCGTGTCCGGCAAGTTCGAATCGGCAAAAGCTCAAATTATTTTCTTCACAAAATGTTTTTAGCTCTTCGGGTTTTCTGCCCCAAGGGTCTGAGAAAAGCCCATGTATGTAAACAACGGTCAAACATGCAGAGTTTTTGTGTGTTTTCAAAGATTTTTCTTGGCTTAATTCTATTTTGGCTGTAAATTTTGCTTTAAATGTGTGATTTTGTATCATATAAACACTCCTGTATTTTATTTTATAGAGGATTTTAGAGAGAAAATGGAAAAAGGTAAAGATAAAAAACCGGTCGTTTTACAAGTGTTACCCGAACTTGAAACCGGCGGCGTGGAACTCGGTACAATAGAAATTGCATCCGAACTGGCAAAGCACGGTATCAAAAATTTTGTTGCTTCCAAAGGCGGTCGTATGGAACACGAGTTGCAAAAACTCGGCGTACCTCATTTTACACTCAATTTGAAAAGCAAAAATCCCTTTACCATTCTCAAAAATGCCAAAAAACTTGAAGCTTACATCAAAGAAAACAATATTAATATCGTTCATGCTCGTTCCCGCGCGCCGGCTTGGAGTGCTTATTTGGCGGCCAAAAAAGCCGGTGTGCACTACATGGCAACATTTCACGGCACTTACGGCTTGGGACCTTGGGGAATTAAAAAAATTTACAACAAAGTTATGGTTATGGGTGAACGCGTGATTGTTATTTCCAACCATATCAAAAATCATGTTTTGAAAAACTATAAGGTTGATGAAAGTAAATTGCGCCTTGTCTTTCGCTGTGTTAATTTAGAACGTTTTTCCCCCGAAGCCGTCAGTCAGGAACGAATGATTCAAAAGGTTAAAGAATATAATATTCCCGACGATAAACCGGTTCTGTTCCTGGGGGGCAGAATCACCAAATGGAAAGGACAGCATTTGCTGATTGAAGCCCTCTCCAAAATGAAAAATCAAGATTACTACTGCATTATTGCCGGTGATGAACAAGGTCGTGAAGAATATTTCAAAGGATTGATGGCTTTGGCAAAAAAACTAAATCTCGGCAACAAAGTCGGCATATACGGCAAAGTTTTGGATATGCCCGCTGCCATGATGGTTTCCGACGTTGTGCTCTCAACCGCCATCGAGCCGGAAGCCTTCGGTCGCATAGCCATTGAAGGACAAGCCATGGGTAAGATTGTGGTTGCTTCAAACATCGGTGGATCCCTCGACTCCGTTATCGACGGCGTTACAGGAAAACTCTATCAATATGACAATCCCCAAGCTTTGGCCGATGCGCTTGATTGGGCTCTGGCTCTTTCTATGAGCGAAAAGAAAAAAATTTCGGCTGCGGCTCAAAAAAATGTAAGAGAAAACTTTACCAAAGAAATAATGTGTGATAAGACTATTAAAGTTTATGAAGAGCTTTTAGCAGAAAAATAGTTTTTCTGCGGTTTGATGAAGGATGCCATTGCCTTTATGAAACTTGATATTTTTTAATGGCGTGATGATTAATTAAATAAAAAAAGGATATTTTAATATGGTTGCGATTAAATTGCCTGACGGCAGTATGTTAGAGATGGAAAGCGGGGTCAATGGTTTTGACATCGCAAATAAAATCAGTTCTGGTTTGGCTAAAGCCGCTTTGGCTATCACCGTTAACGGAAAGACACAAGATTTAAGCACTCCTATCACTACCGACGCAACCGTGACTATCATCACCGGCAAGGATAAAGAAGGCTTGGAAATTTTGCGTCACTCCTGCTCTCACGTTATGGCTCAGGCTGTTAAAGAGTTGTGGAAAGATGTTCAAGTTACAATCGGACCGGCTATTGAAAACGGTTTTTACTATGACTTTGCGCGCAAAGAACCGTTTACAACCGAAGATTTTGCTAAAATTGAAGCTAAAATGCACGAGATTGTTAAACGTGACGAAAAGTTGGAACGCATTGTTATGCCGCGTAACGAAGCCATCAAATTTTTCAAAGACAAAGGCGAACACTATAAAGCCGAAATCATTGAAGATTTGCCGGAAGATGAAACTATTTCTCTTTATCGTCAAGGTGACTTTACCGACCTTTGCCGCGGTCCGCACGTGCCCTCTACCGGCAAAATCGGCGATGCTTTCAAATTGATGAAAGTTGCCGGTGCTTATTGGCGCGGTGATGCAACAAAAGAAATGTTGCAACGTATTTATGCTACCGCTTGGGCTTCTAAAAAAGATTTGGATGAATATTTGAAAATGATGGAAGAAGCCGCTAAGCGCGACCACCGCAAACTCGGCAAAGAAATGGATTTGTTCCACTTTGAACCGGAATATGCTCCGGGTGCCGTTTTCTGGCATGACAAAGGTTACAAAATCTATCGTAAATTGATTGAATATATGCGCAGACGCCAAGAAAATAACGGTTATATCGAGATCTGTACGCCGCGTGTTATGGACAGATGCTTGTGGGAAACCTCCGGTCACTGGGATAAGTATGGTGCTCATAACTACTCCGGTCAAACCGAAGATAAAAAATGGTTCTGCATTAAACCGATGAACTGCCCCGGTGGTTTGCTCGTTTATAAACAAGGTATTAAATCTTATCGTGATTTGCCGCTCCGTGTGGCTGAATTCGGTAAAGTGAACCGTTATGAAGCCTCCGGTGCTTTGATGGGGTTGATGCGCGTACGTGAATTTACACAAGATGATGCACATATCTTCTGCACTCCGGAACAAATGGAAGCAGAATGTATCACTACTTTGAAACTGATTTTGGATATTTATAAAGATTTTGGCTTCAAAGATGTGAAGATTTATCTTTCTACTCGTCCGGACAGCATCTATCGAATCGGCTCCGATGAAATTTGGGATTTGTGTGAAAATGCTCTGGCTCATGCTTTGGAAAGCCATGGTTATAAATATGAAATCAACCCCGGAGAAGGCGCTTTTTATGGTCCGAAACTCGAATTTATCTTGAAAGATGCCATCGGTCGTGAATGGCAATGCGGTACAATTCAAGTTGATATGAACTTGCCGCAACGTTTTGATATTTCTTATATCGGCGAAGATGGAGAAAAACACCAACCGGTTATGTTGCACCGTGCTTTGTTTGGTTCTATCGAACGTTTCCTCGGAATTTTGATTGAAAACCACGCCGGCAAATTACCGCTCTGGCTCTCTCCGGAACAAGTTGTCGTTTGCCCGATCACCAGCGATATGGACGATTATGCCGAAGAAGTTACCAAACTTTTGAAGGCAAACGGACTTTATGCAAAATCTGATTTGCGTAACGAGAAAATCAGCTACAAAGTTCGAGAACACTCGGTTGCCAAAATTCCGGTTATTGCCGTTGTCGGCGCCAAAGAAAAAGAAGACAGAACAGTTACGGTTCGTCGTATCGGTTCTGACAAACAAGAGATTGTTAAACTTGATGACTTTATCAAGGCTTTGGTTGAAGAAGCCAAGATGCCGTCTCAAGACAAATAATTTCAAAAATCAAAACAAAATAAAGCCTCTTTTCAGAGGCTTTATTTTTTATGGCATTATTTTTGCATAACAATATTTTAACACTTATTGTGTTATATAAAAATATATTCATTTATTAAGGATTAAAAATATGGCAAATTTTAGTGAAGATGCTATTCGCGAAGCAGCTTATTACATTTGGAAAAACGGTGATAAAAAATATGATTGCGGCATGGACAACTGGAATGCCGCCATCAACCAATTGCGTGCGCAAAATGCCGCTGCCGTTTTGAAGCACGGACAAATGTATGGCACCACAAAAAATAACCAAAAAAATATCCTTAGAGCCGCAAGTTTATTGAAAAAAACATCCGTTCGATAAAAAGTGTTCATATTTTTGCAAAATTTCTAAAATAATACTGGACAAGAAAAAAAATATGCTCTATAAACACTTTCGTGATTGATGCTCGGGTAGCTCAGTCGGTAGAGCAGAGGACTGAAAATCCTCGTGTCGGCGGTTCGATCCCGTCCCCGAGCACCATCTCTTAAAAGAAGTTCCGTTAAGGAACTTTTTTTTTGTTTTAAACGTATCGGGATTGAACAGCCGACACGAGCGTGGAGGCGCCGGAGGAAAACAAACAATTCTGCGAATTGTTTGTTGACGACGGGCTCGACAAGGTTAAACTTGCAGACGAGCGGCAGCGTTGGCTGGCAAGTTTTAGCTTGGCGGTGACCGAAGCGAAGTTGTTGAGCTTATATAGATAAGCGAAACTTACGCAGCAAGACCGATCCCGTCCCCGAGCACCATCTCTTAAAAGAAGTTCCGTTAAGGAACTTTTTTTGTTTTAAATTAAAAAAGAGCTGTTCAAAGTTTTCACTCTGAACAGCTTGTTTTTTTAGTTTTGTTGCTCTTTCAAATATTTTCTTTCCGGAATCTTAATTATGTACCATGAAAGCCAACATCCGAGGATAAAGCAAATTATGGCTATGATACCTTTTAATATACTTTGGTAAAAAGCCCCGATAACTGTTGCCCCGACACTTGTACACAAACCAATAATCAATACCCCAAGCAAAGGATTGGTTATCAAAGCTTCTCTACCTTTGTACTTATTCGGAGAAACATTAATGGCGGCATATAGTGCCCCAACAATAGCAACGCAAATCATTGCAATAACAAATCTCACTTCCATAATATATCTATTTTAATAGTTAACTATAGAAAAATTTAATCTGCTTCTTGCCTTTTTGCAATATTTTATTTGCTTGAAATTTTACAACTTTTTTGCTATTTTGTTTTCCGCTGTTTAATATTAAAAATTTTTTATTATGGCTTTACAATTATTAAATTCAAAATTCAGACGTATTCTGACCAAAGAAAGTGACAAATGGAATCCCAACGGACCATGGCGTCTTCCCTCTTTTGCTTACACATCTGAGCATAAACTGGCTTTTTTGGAGCGAGAGCATTATCTGTTGGGCTCTTATTCTTTCGGCGGTATGATGCATGATGTAGACAAACTTTTTATGTATTTGAATCCTTTTCTTAAGGAAGAGGAAATTCAACAAATTCATAGAAATAGTCAACCGCATCACATTAACGAAATGCAAAAAAAAGTTAAGCATTTAATGGAAATGTATATCGATTGGGATTGCGCCGCAATTACCAAACCGGACAAACCTCTTGATGCTTATGCTACCTTACTGCATTTTTACCAAGAACAAATCATGCTTATGTTTCCTATTTGCTTGGCGATTTCTCCCGATAGAGTTTCTCCTTTTGTTATGGATTTGGATAAAAAAAGAAAAAACGGATATTCGGCTTATCTGTTCCAATCAGAAGAATATAACCGACAGTGGTATCAAAAAGCGCGTTTTTGTATGGCAACTATTGCTCTGAGCAAAGAGATGAATATTGCAAATATCGTTAACGGAAACATTCATGAAATGGAGCCTCGCGAACTGTTTTATTTTTGCCTTGCAATTATGGCTCAACGCCGCAAGCAAAAAATAAACCAAGAAAATGTGCAAAAAGTTTTGCAAGAAAAGTATGAATTATTCAAAGGATATCAATCTTTTAAATGTGCAAAAGATATTGAGCCGATAAAGCATGATTACAAAGCATTGAGTCCAAACCCATTTTTCATTTAAGTCTGAATGAAATTTTGCAAAGCTCATGCAATCTTAAACATGAGCTTTGTTTTTTTCATAATTTTAATGACATATTAAGATTTTTTTTATTAAATATTTTTGTTTATTATAACATTTATGAGGTTTTTGATTAAAAAGTTATGGAATCCGTATATAGAGATGTAATTTATTTATTTTTTGTTTTCTTTTTAGTTTTTGCTAATGCCTTTTTTGTGGTTTCCGAATTTGCCATTGTAAAAATTCGCCGTACAAAATTGGAAGAGTTGGCTCATTCCGGCGATAAAAGAGCCAAAACAGCTCTTAAAATTAACGCTCGCTTAAACACTTTCTTGAGTGCAATCCAACTCGGTATTACTCTTGCTTCCTTGGGCTTAGGTTGGATCGGTGAGCCTGCCGTTTCTCATCTTTTGGAAGATATGTTTGCCGACTTTTTCGGTGATAAGAAAATTTTGTTGCACTCGGTCAGCTTTGGAGTAGCTTTTGCTTTTATTACCTTGTTACACGTGGTCTTAGGCGAGCTGGTTCCTAAATCTCTGGCTATTCAGGATACTGAACGTTATGTCCTAAGAATCGCTAAACCTCTGTATCTTTTTAACCAAGTTTTTGCACCATTTATTTGGGTATTTGACCATGTAACAAATGCCATTTTGCACCTCATGGGAACTCAAGTTTCCAATGAAAATGATGATGCTCACTCCGAAGAAGAAATCAAACTTATTATTGATGCTTCGCAAAAAGGCGGCGTTATTGATGATACCGAACGCGGTATCATTCAAAATGCTATTGATTTCTCTGAAATTTTAGCTCATGAAGTGATGATTCCGAGACAAGACATTAAATGCTTGTACAAAGGTCAAACTTATGATGAAGCTTTAGAATTTGTAAAAAACAACAATCACACACGTTTTCCGCTTTGTGATAAAGATAAAGACCATATCTTGGGTATGATTCACATTCGTGATATGCTGGAATTTAATCCGCAGAACGGAGAGCAATATGTTTTGAAAAAATTGGCTCGAAAGGTTCTTTTTGTTCCTGAGAATAAATCTATTTCCGATATTTTACATGAAATGATGAGCAAGCGTATTCACATGGCTGTTGTGGTTGATGAATATGGCGGTACGGCTGGTTTGCTTTCAATGGAAGATATTTTAGAAGAACTTGTCGGCGAAATTCAAGATGAACATGATGAAGAAGAAGCTCCGATGAAAAAACTCAAAGACGGTGTTTTTGAGTTTGACGGAACATATTTGATTGAAGATGCTTATACCGATATGAGTTTACCTTTACCTGAATATGAAGAAAGTACTATCGGCGGCTATGTCTTTGGGTTGCTCGGGCGCGTTCCGAATGTCGGAGACAAAGCTGAAGACTTTTACTGTACTTATGAAGTTTTGGGTATTAATAATATGCGCATTACACGTGTTAAAGTCTCGGTTCGATATTCTATTTCCGATGATGAAGAATAATGTAACAAAAAAACTCCTCTGAAAATTCAGAGGAGTTTTTTATATTTTCATTTTATGATTTTAGATCCCTAATAACTTCCAACATTTCATCGGCAACCGTAAAAGCACCGGAATTCATGCCGTAGGCTCTTTGAATGACAACCATCTTGCTAAACTCGGTTTCAACATTGGCGGTTGATTGTTCCAAAGCTTGAGGTTGCAGATAATCTCCGCCATTATCTATCAAGACCGCATTACCGCTGGCACCGTTGGCTTCAAACAATGTTCCTGAAATTGAGGTCAAGTTATCCGGTGCGGCAAAACTGCTTAAAGCTAATTTGGCTAAATTGACAGTTTGACCATTACTGTACAAAGCTGAAATTATGCCACCTTCACCAATTGAGGCTGACTTGAAAACACCGCCTTCTTTACCATCTTGTTTTATACTGGTGATTCCGCTACTTCCTGCATATTGAGTCATATTCTCTATATTTACGGAAACCGTATTGGAGCTTCCGTCTGCCCAAGCTACATTGATATTAAAATCTGTCGGGCTTAACAGTTTTCCGTCGCTTGAAAACAAAACTTCTACAGGCTCTACCGTTGTGACGGTTGCGCCTTCCATCTCAAAAGAAAGCGTCCATGTGTTGGCTTTATCTGCTACTTTATTAAAAACCATACTCATATTGGCTCCATTATTATTTGGACCGTAGACCATAATGCCGTAGCTACTGCTTTCAACGCCATCAGCCGGAACATTTGCTCCGATTTGCACTTCCGTTGTCGGTGTTGCCGGTATTTCTTCAAGATAATCCAAAACTATATCTTCTATTGAAGTGCCGAAACTACCATCTTCATTGGCTATATATCCTTGAACCCGCATTCCGTTGTTAGCTACAAGATAAGGTACTCCGCCTGATGTCTGTATGCGGAAATTTCCGGCTCTGGTATAATATTCTTCTCCCGAGTAGCTGTCTCTCACGGTAAAAAAAGCATTGGTATTTCCATTTATCGCAACATCAAAATTACCGCTTGAAGAAACGACTTGTCCCTGCGATGAAACGAGAGTTCGGTCATAATATCCTACTCCGTTCGTATCAACTCGAGAAGATGACAAACCGCTTGCCGCGCTTCCCTTAACAACAGGAGCCGATCCCAGCAACGTATAAAACATGGTTTCACTTGACTTATAGCCTACCGTATTAATATTGGCGATGTTTGTACTCACGGTTTGTAAAGCGTGTGACTGTGAATCCATTCCGGTTACAGACGGGGTAAATATGCTTAATGCCATAATTCTTCTCCTAACTTTCTCATCAATCCATGCAAAAAGCATGCCAAAACTCTTTTATTCTTTTGGTTGTTTTATTCAGCCTCTCACAACCGGCTTTTACAAATCTTTAAAGATATGCACATTTTTGATAAAAAATTGCGTTTTTTCTCATTTTTTTAGTCATTTTTGCTTTTTTTTGATTATTTTTGTTGTATTTTTGCAAAATACGAGGTATGAATCTTTTTGAATTTTTTGTATTAACATTAGAGAGAAAAAACAAAATGGCTAATCCATTGGATACTAAAGTTATCAGCAAATTGGCTGAAATTCTTGATAAAAGCAATTTAACCGAACTCGAATATGAAGATGAAACTTGCAGAATTTGCTTGACTCGTGAACAAAACGTTGTTCCCGCTCCGGCTTTTGCTCCGGTTGCTCAACCGATGCCGGTTGCCGCTCCCGTTGCAGCCGTTGCTCCTGCTCCGACTGCCGGAACTCCGGCTCCTACCGCTGACCAAGATTTTTCAAAACATCCGGGCGCCGTTAAATCTCCTATGGTTGGCGTGGTTTACTTATCTGCCGATCCTAACTCTCCGAACTATGTTAAAGTTGGCGACAGCGTTGCCGAAGGCGACACCGTTTGCTTGATTGAAGCCATGAAAACTTTTAACCCCGTTAAAGCTCACAAAGCCGGTAAAGTTACTAATATTCTCGTTTCTACCGGTGATCCGGTTGAATATGGCGAACCTTTAGTCATTATTGAATAATATTTCCGCCAACTTTGAGGATTTTAATATGTTTGAAAAAGTTTTAATTGCTAACCGTGGTGAAGTTGCCTTGCGTATCCATCGTGCTTGTCGCGAAATGGGAATCCGCACCGTGGCCGTTCACTCAGAGGCAGATGCCGATGCCATGCACGTGCGTTTGGCTGACGAAGCCGTTTGTATCGGACCGGCTCGTTCTACCGACTCATATTTAAATATGTCGGCTATTATCTCTGCCGCTCATATTACCGGTGCAGATGCCATTCACCCCGGTTTCGGTTTCTTGTCCGAAAGTGCCGATTTTGCCGAAATGGTTGAAGAACACGGCATCACTTTTATTGGTCCCAGACCCGAAATTATGCGCATGATGGGTGATAAAATTACTGCTCGTGAAGCATCCATTAAAGCCGGTTTGCCGGTTGTTCCGGGATCTCCGGCTTTGGAAAGCGTTGAACACGCTATTGAGTGGGCTCACAAAATCGGTTATCCGGTTATTGTTAAAGCAAAAGATGGCGGCGGCGGCAAAGGTATGAAAACCGCTTTCAACGATGAAGAAATGAAAGAAGCCTACACCATGGCTAAAGCTGAGGCTAAAAATGCTTTCACCAGTGACGTGGTCTATATGGAAAAATATTTGCAAAAGCCTCGTCATATTGAAATGCAAGTCTTGGCCGACAACTATGGACATGTCGTTCATTTGGGTGAACGCGATTGCTCTATTCAACGTAATCACCAAAAAGTGATTGAAGAGACTCCTTCTCCTGCTTTGAACCAAAAACAGCGTGAAGAAATCGGCGAAATTGCACGCCACGCTGCCGAAGTCCTCGGTTATAACAATGCCGGTACTATGGAATTTTTGTATGAAGACGGTAAATTCTATTTCTTGGAAATGAACACCCGCTTGCAAGTAGAACACCCTATTACCGAAGCTATCAGCGGTATCGATATTGTTAAAGAACAAATCAGAATCGCCAGCGGTGCCCAACTCGGATACACTCAAAAAGATATTCAATTTAGCGGCCATGCCATTGAGTGCCGTATTAATGCCGAAGATCCCGAAACATTTGCTCCTTGGCCGGGGAAAATCACCGAGTGGCATGCGCCGGGAGGTTTAGGTGTTCGCGTGGACTCTGAAATCTATTCCGGCTACAGAATTCCGCCATTCTATGATAGTATGATTGCCAAACTTATTGTTCATGGAAAAACTCGTAATGCAGCTTTGATGCGCTTGCGTCGTGCTTTGGAAGAATTTGTGATTGATGGTGTTAAAACCACTATTCCCTTGCACCAAGAAATTATTTCTCAACCTGATTTTATTGATGGGCAATATAATATCCATTGGTTGGAAAAATTTATGGCTTCAAAGCACAAAGCTTAAATTCAGCTTCTCACAAAAAAAGCAGTTTCAAAAGAAACTGCTTTTTTTGTGTATTTATATAATTTTATGCTTTTTTCGGCGTAACCGGAGCATTAACCTTTTGGCGCAAATCTTTAATCAAAGCTTCAACATTTCCGCCATTATTTTTAATAAACGCCGTATATTCGTTACGCGCGGTAATGGCTAAGCTAACATTTTCAATGATGATATCAACGATTTTGAAGTTATCGCCATTTTGTTTTACTCGCCAAACAACTTTGGCCGGAGCTCCTTCTCCCATATCCACTGTGGAATTTATAAAAACTTGATTCTTTGAGGCAGATGGTGTTGATCCGGTAAAGACAAACGACTTTCCTTTGAACTCATCAAAACGAGCTGACCATGTTTTGATATTCAATTCTCTATAGACTTGGATAAAATCTTTTCTTTGTTGCGGGGTTGCCGTACGCCAATAGCGCCCCAAAACAAATTGTCCGATAAAGTCTAAATCAAGAGCCTGATTAAACAGCTTTTCAAATCTTTCATCTTTTACTTTTTGAGAAACATTGGCGTTGATAATTTCTTCAATACCGTGACTGGTAACTTCGCGCACAAAAGCATCTGCTTTTTCTACGTTGACATCTGCTTTAGCACCGGTTGCAAACATTAAGCCCAAACTTAAAATTGCGGCAAAAACATTCTTTTTCATTCCTCAGTCTCCTTAAATTTCCATATCATCCACTTCTTCTTCAATTTCAAAATCGAAATCATATGAAGCTTGGCTTTCTTCTCCGCAAGAATTTAACTTGCTCTTATTTTGCATGTATGCTGATTTCATTGTCGTATAAAAATCGACGGAATTTCGCTGTAAATCATTGCCCAAATCTAAATAAGCTTCTCTGTTGACGATTGTTTTAATTGCTATATATCCGGCATATGCGTAGTAACCATCTTCATGATCTTCCGTTAACCAGTATACCGGATTGGTAAAGGAATCTGCTATTTCTCCGGTAAAAGCTCGGGGAGTTGTCGAACCTATAAACGGTAAAACTAAATATGGTCCTGATGGAACGCACCATTTGGCTAATGTTTCTTCAAAACCGTCGGGATGATGTTCCAATCCCCAAGCTGATGCCACATCAAACGTGCCGCCCAAACCCAAGGTCGAGTTTATGACAAATCTGCTCACACTGGTACCCGAACGCGTAATTTCTCCTTGCAAAATTTGGTTAACTGCAGAAATTGGTTCTTTTATATTGCTGAATGCGCTGCGAACTCTTTCTCTGACTGCCGGTGTTGTGATGGCACGATACCCCTCGGCTACCGGTTTTAATATATATTTGTCGAGTTGCATATTAAACTCAAACATGGCGCGATTAAAAGATTCAAACGGATCTTCCGAATCATGCTTATCTATATTGGTTGCAGATGCACATGATGCCGTCAAAAATACAGTAGCAGAAGCTACTGAAAACAGAGTACTCTTTTTCATAATTTTCTATTTACCTTTTACGGTTTAATATTATTTCGTTTTCAATATAACATCAAATTATTTGAAATCAATATAATTTTGTTTATAATCAGCATGTTTCAGATGATTTCTTTTTAAGGAGGTTTACTTTGAATTTCTTTCATATTTCTGATTTACACTTCAATCCTACGGACAAAAATGGTATAAAAAATATAGAAAAAATTTGTAAAAGTATTTCCGATTATAAACAAAAGGGTGATGTTCTCCTTATCTCGGGAGATATATTGAATAAAGATTTTTCTGACTACCAACCTATTTTTAACAAAATATTTGCATTGGATATGCCTTTTTTATGTTGTACCGGAAACCACGATAAATCGGCTCAATTAATTGATGCCTTGGCGGGCTTATATCCGGAGCACCCTCTTCCTTTTAATGAAAGAAAGTTGGACTACGTTTGCAATGTTTTTCCTCTAAAAATCATCACTCTTGACAGTTTTAAAGAAAACAACCCCGGAGGAGAAATTTTACCAGAGCAGCTCTCCTTTTTGGAAAATGGACTGATTATAGCCGACAAACCCGTCATTATTATGATCCATCAATTTCCGCTTGATGCCGGATTGGACTTTTTTGATGTAAAAACCGGCGCAGCTTGGCGACATGATTTTGTTCATCTTGTCTCAAAATATACCGATAAAATTAAACTCGTCGCTTGCGGACATTTGCACAATTCTGTTGTTTCTCATATTGAACAAACGCCGGTTATTTCCGCCTTTAGTGCTAACTGGCAAGCCGATCTTGATTTTATGCCATTGAATAATCTAAAAAATATTTCTCGTCCGGTCGGATACTATATCCACCGCTATGACGGCAAAAAAATTTTTTCTTATGCCGTTACACTCTGATTTGTTACATTGTGTAATCTTTTGTGTTTTGCATTGTGAAAAAAAATAACTTACTATCCGAATCAGTTAAAAACAACATTAGAGGATTTATATTATGACAAATAAACCAAATAAGCCGATTAATCTTTTTGATGTTCAAGCTTCTCAAAAAGTTATCGGTCAAGAAAATTTCTTAAACGCTTTTCAAACTATTTTAAACCACGGAGGCTATGCTCAAGGCCCAGAAACAAAAGAATTGGATGAAAAACTTGCTAACTTCTGCGGCGCAAAATATTGCTCTACTTGCGGTTCCGGTACCGACGCTTTGACCTTGGCTTTGATGGCTTGGGATATTAAAGAAGGTGACGCTGTTTTCGTTTCTTCTTTCACTTTTGTGGCTTCTGCCGAATGTGCTGCTATTGTCGGTGCTACTCCGGTATTTGTTGACTCAAAACCCGATACTTATACCATGGATCCTACTGATTTGCAACGCGCTATAGACGAAGTTAAAAAAGAAGGAAAACTCACCCCGAAAGTCGTTATCCCCGTTGATATTTTCGGTTCTCCGTGCGAGTATAATGAAATCATCAAAATCGCTCACGCCAACGGCATGAAAGTTCTTTCTGATGCTGCTCAAAGCTTTGGATCTGTTTATAACGGAACCAAAACAGGTAATGTAACCGATATGACCGCTACATCTTTCTATCCAACCAAACCTTTAGCCGGATATGGCGACGGCGGCGCCGTTTTCTCCAACACAAATGAAGAAAACGAAATGGTTAAATCTTGCCGCGTTCACGGTATGAGCCCGCAAGACCACTATGATAATGTTCGCTTAGGTATGACCGGGCGTATGAATACTTTTCAAGCTGCCGTTCTCTTGCAAAAACTTAAAGTTTTTGAACAAGAATTGAAAGATCGTTACACCATTGCCAAAAGATATGACAATGAACTCAGCTCTTATTTTGGCAAACAACGCATTTTGGATAACTGCCAATCTGCTTATGCCCTCTATACCATTTACTGTGAAGATAGAGATGAATTGATGGCTTATCTCAAAGAAAACGGCATCCCTTGCGGGGCTTATTATCCGCGTCCGATTCACACTCAAACCGCTTATGCAAAATGGAATACTCGCAGTTTGCCTGTTTGTGAAAAACTTTCCAAGACCGTCCTTTCTATTCCGATGCATCCGTATTTGGATAGTGACGTTCAAGACTATATCATTGAAACTATGAATAAGTTTGCTGAAAATAAAATGAAAAAAGCTGCTTAAGCTATATTTCATATCATAGTTCAGTGAGAAAAAGCTACCTTAATAAGGTAGCTTTTTTGTTGCATTAGCTTCAAAAATTGTTTTCAGCTTGTCTTAAGCTTTTTATTTATTGATAAATCATAAGTTTTTGTCTGCTGAATTTTTCTGCTCTAATTTTTGTTTTATGCTTACTGAAAATTACTTTATTTTTTTCTTATTTTGTTTTTCTATACCTTTATCAATATATTGACGAACATTCTGACCAAATGTTTGGCGGATATAAACTGTTATATTACTCGGTTTTTCTTTATAGGCTTCTGCCTCTTGTTGTGCCTGCAATAACTCTTCCATTTTCAGACCTTTTCGTAATGTATCTCGCCTTTCGGCGGCACCTTCTGCTCCTCGTACTGACGCTATATTAAACAATATATGTGATTTATATATATTTTTTGGATATTTCTCTCCATTTGCCAAAATATAACCTAATTCCATCATGGATGGGACATTCCCTTGCTTGACCGCCAAGTCAAGAACTTTTACTCCATTCCCATAGTTTTGCGGTGTGCCGTCTCCGTTCATATACATGCCGGATAAAATAAACATTGCCTCATCATAACCGGTATTGGCAGCCCTTTTTATAAGTTCAAAAGCTTTCAGATTGTCTTTTTCTACCATAAAACCCTTATAATAAGCATATCCCAACATAAAATCTGCTGTCGGATTTTTGGTCGTTGAGGCTTTTTTAAATAGTTCTATGGCTTCTTGTGGGCGATAAAAATCACCTTGTTCGGAAAGATAAATAAAACCCAGATTGACCATTGCTTCGGTGTTTCCGAGTTCCGCCGCTTTTGAAAACATTTGTGTCGCCTTTACAATGTCTCTCGCCGTACCTATACCGCTATAATATAAACTTCCCAGATTATTGATTGCTATATTATCATTTTGATTTGCCGCCATTTCATAATATGTAAATGCCTGCTTATAATTCGGCTCCACTTTTGTTGCCTCATCCCCATACAAATACATATATCCCAATGACATTTGAGCATTCAAATCGCCAGAGGTGGCCATTCTCTGCAGTTTTTGCAATACTGATTCCTCTACTGCTGTTTCTGTTTGAACTTTGGATATTGGCTCTTTTTCTTTTTGTCTCCAAAAATTTAAAAATGAGAATATTCCCTTATCCTCAGTTAAAGAAGATTTTTCTTGCTTTTCTTGCGGCGTTTTCTCTTCTGAATTGACGGTAACAACACTATCCCCCGTCAAGCTCAAAACTGCATCTTGCGCGTAGGCTGTTGACTGTGCAAGAACTACTCCTAATAAAAGTAATGATGTTTTTTTCATGACTTTTCCCATTTTTAAATTATCTTCCGATATCTAACGTATTTATTATCTTACTCATTTGTTGTTTATTATGATAATAACTGTTTTTTCTGGCAAGTATTTTTTGTTGGACAAGAAGCGTGTTTTTTTCCAAATTTTCCAGCATCTCCAACTCATCTTGCTTTGGCTGAACTGTGGGGAACGCTCTTTCGTTAAAAGCATTATCCTTAAACATTGCACTTATTTTTTCTTGATTTTCTTTTTTGCTAAAATATGTTGCTTCCGTTCCCGCTATTCTACCATTATATTTTGGCAAAATAAATTCTGCATAGCGATTGAACAAATCATCCAACTGAGCTTTGGTTATAACAAGTCCCAAAGATTTTAATTCTTTATCGGTAACATTAAATTTTTGCTTCATATCAAATGCTTTGAACGGACGATACATAAAATTATCTTGGATAAACTTTGCTACAATTCGATGAATCTTTTGTTCCTTGCGGCTAATCGGATTGATGCTTTGGGCGTCAAAATCTTTGCCATTTGCTCTTTTGGCATCTTCCAAGCGAAAAGCTTTATCTAACACTTGTAAGTTGGCTTCACGGATTTTTTGTTTATTTACCCTTTGAGCTTCCATTTGTTTTTCAAGGATACGCATTGCAACAATTTTTTTATCCCCTTCGGTTAAATAGCGTCCTTTATTTTCTTCCCAAAAACGGGTTCCGTTGTTTTGCGTATTTTGGCGACTTATCAGCAAAATATTATCATTTCTGCTTTCATTATTTTCAACGCCGGCATAAATATCGTGCGTGATAACATCTCCTTCATAGAGTTTTGTTATTTTAATTTGAACCTCGATTTTTACACCATCTAAAGTTAAATAAAGTCTTTTTTCACGATAGTTTTTAGTTTCATAGGCACTGCTTACATTTTGATTACCATGAAATGTATCTTTAATTTCTTTTGTATTAACGGCATATTGAGGATCATTGGCAAAAAGCTGTAATGATTCTTCCGTATCTTGATAATATTTACGGCAGATGGTAAATCTGAAAATGTCTTTTAAGCGTTCATGCGGCAATGAAAGTTTATCTATCTTCTTTTGAATTTTGGGTTCTGCTTCTTTCAACGCATTTACATATTCTTCTGTTCCTTGCGAATATTTTTTTGCAAATTCTGCTTCATATGCCGCTCTTATTTTTTTCAGGTCTTTTTGATACTGTTCATAATATTTTCCGCCGCGGGAAATTAGGTTGCCTTTTGAGTCATAAACCGGCATTTTGATTTTATCTATGGCTCGGCGAATATCTTTCATTCCCGGCATAATCAAATCGAGCGGATTATCACGAAAATCATAAAATCTTAAGCGCATTGACGTAAACGGCGTAATATGCTTGGTTTGATACTCTTTGTTTTTAGGCATATTGCGGTAGGTTGAAGAAACAACATTTTCTTCAATTTTTCCAGTATGCAGATCTATGGCATTGATTTCATCAGGAGCAATTTCTTCTCCTAATTCTTCCAATTTTTTTACCTTTTCCGAACGATACTCTCGCAAAATAGAATGGCTGATTTTTTGCACCATGTCATTGATAATTTTGGAAGGATTTGAACAAATTTTTCTCAAATATTCTGCGGCAACGGAATCTATCATACCTTTTTTCTCGGCAGTATTGATATATTCAAAATTATAGGCATTAATTTTCTGTTGCAGATTATTAATTTCTTCTGCACTCAAATATTCAATATCTTTTGCCTTTATTTCCAACCTTTTATCATTTTGGAAAGCATCATCAATTTTTGCAATCAGTTCTGCATATTTTGCCATGTCTCACCTTTTTGTCTAATATAGCAAAGGATTATACATGATTTGTATATTTAATGCAAACAAAAAAAGCTCTCGCCATTGCTGACGAGAGCCCTTTTGATATATTTATTGTTGTTTTTAGAACAATTGCAATACTGATTGCGAAGCTTGTGATGCCAAGCTCAAGGAGTTGATTGCAAGTTGTTGTCTGGTTTGCAATGCCAACATATTGGCTGACTCTTCATTCATATCGGCCAAGGTCAAGTTATCGGCACCTTCCGTCAACACGTTAATCAAATTATCGGTAAACTCTTCTCTTGTTTGTACGATTGAGTAGTTGTTACCGAAATCTGATGCCATGGTACGCAATTTGCTGACAGCATTTTCGACCTGACTGATTGATGTATCAATATCACTATCTTTTTGCCAATCGTTTTTAACTACTGCCATACCTAAGCCTTCAGAACTACCATCTACACCTTTTACTTCGATTTTTGATGTACGGTCTTCATTGAAGATTACGGTCAAATCGTTTTCTTGCAGCAAGTTAATACCTTTATAACCGGCATCTTTGGCCAAAGAGTCGATTTGAGACAAAATCTCGTTAAACTGTTTGGCATAATCTACACGCTCTTCGGTGATTGTAGTTGCGTCACCGGCTTTCTTTGAACCGGTTAAGCCCAACTCATCCAAAGCATCTGCTTGTGTCGGGTCTTTAGCAAAGATTCTGAATTCCAAGTTTTTGGCTGTAACGGAAACACGTTTACCATCAGCTACGGCTGCAACACCGCCTTGTCCATTTAAAGCGGCAGCAATAGTCGCTGAGTTTGCTCCGTTACCGGTTCCAGTTAATGTAACTTCAACAGCGGCACCAGTTGTATAAGCCATTCCGTTTGATCCGTCTGCTTTTGCACCGTTTACCCAAGAAATAGCCGAGCCGTCGGTTGATGACACACTAACAGATTTCCCGTTTAATTCAGCATTTAAACCCAATGCTTGCAAATCTGTTACGGCGCTTTGAGCGATTGCATCCGCATTATCGCCTTTTAAGGTGATTTCATGGCCTTCACCATCAGGCGTATAGACCATGAATTTTTTATCTTTGGATTCGTTTGTAAAATCAATCGTGAATTTACTCAAGTCGGTACGTGAATCGACAATAACGGTTCCGCTGACGCCTTTGGTAATTTCATCAGAAGTGATTGCATATTTATCATAATTTGAAGCAACATCACGAGCTGAGTTAGCAATAGCTTTGGCTTGTTCGGCAAATGAAGTAATGGTTTCAATTGCTTCGTTGGCAGCTTTAATGGTTTGAACACCTTGTCCCATGCTGTCCAACAATGCGCTCAAGTCATCGGCGCGGTTATTTAAGGATTGTGCTGTGTAATATGATGACGGGTTATCGATTGCTGAGTTTACTTTTTTACCCGTTGCAAGGCGTTCTTGTGTCATATCCATCAAACTTTGGGTGGATTGTAATGATAACAAGTTTGAACGCATGCTTGCTGTTAATGATATATCTGCCATTGTTTTTCTCCCATATACTGTGGTTAAGTTCTCTTGTAAATGTTTTCTTACATTACAAGACTTATTGTATCACAAAAAATATACCTTTGCAAGTTTTTTGTGATTTGCATAAAGTTTAGACACTAATTTGTTAATTTTTTGATAATTTAAATTAAAAGCTCTCGCCATTGCTGACGAGAGCCCTTTTGATATATTTATTGTGTTGTTTTTAGAACAATTGCAATACTGATTGTGAAGCTTGTGATGCCAAACTCAATGAGTTGATTGCAAGTTGTTGTCTGGTTTGCAATGCCAGCATATTGGCTGATTCTTCGTTCATATCGGCCAAGGTCAAGTTATCGGCACCTTCCGTTAACACATTAATCAAATTATCGGTAAAATCTTCTCGAGTTTGTACAATTGAGTAGTTATTACCGAAATCTGAAGCCATGGTACGCAATTTGCTGACAGCATTTTCGACCTGACTGATTGATGTATCAATATCAGCATCTTTTTGCCAATCATTCTTAACTTGAGACATGCCCAAACCTTCAGAACTACCGTCTACACCTTTTACTTCGATTTTTGATGTACGATCTTCATTGAAGATTACGGTCAAATCGTTTTCTTGCAACAAGTTAATACCTTTGTAGCTGGCATCTTTGGCCAAAGAGTCAATTTGAGACAAAATCTCATTAAACTGTTTGGCATAATCGATACGCTCTTCGGTCACTTCTTTAGCATTTCCGGCCTTTTTGGAACCGGTAATACCCAAAGTATCAGCTGCGCCACCAAAAATTCTGAACTCTTTATTGGCATCTTTTGAATATATAGAAACTGATTTTCCGTTAGCTTCGGCAACGACCATATTTCCGGCACCATCAGTTGTATCGTTCAAAGCAGCAGCGATTGTAGCAGAGTTTGCTCCTTTAGAAGCATTTAAGTTAACTTTCTTTGCTGCAGAATCAGATGCTGTTAAGCCACCTGTTCCATCTGCTTTGCTTCCATTTACCCAAGAAATATCAGAACCATCGGTTGAAGAAACGGTAACCGTTGCGCCATCTTCACCGATTTCAGCATTCAATCCCAATCCTTGCAGAGCCGTTACAGCTTCTTGAGCTGCCAATTTTGCTGTTGTTGCACCACCGCTCAAAGAAACTTCTTGACCTTCTTGATCGCCAATATAAACGGTAAATTTCTTACTTGCATCTGATGTTGCTGTAAATGTGATATCAAAAGTGCTCATATCCGTACGGCTATCAACATAGATATCGCCGGTTACGCCCTTTTCAATTTCTTTAGAAGTGATTGCATATTTATCGTAATTTGAAGCAACATCGCGTGCAGAGTTTGCGATAGCTTTTGCTTGTTCTGCAAATGAGGTGATGGTTTCGATGGCTTCGTTGGCAGCTTTAATGGTTTGAACACCTTGTCCCATGCTGTCCAACAATGCACTTAAGTCATCGGCGCGGTTATTTAAGGATTGTGCTGTGTAATATGATGACGGGTTATCGATTGCTGAGTTTACTTTCTTACCCGTAGCAAGGCGCTCTTGCGTCATATCCATCAAACTTTGGGTGGATTGTAATGATAATAAGTTTGAACGCATACTTGCTGTTAATGATATATCTGCCATTGTTTTTCTCCCATATACTGTGGTTTATTTTCTTGCAAATGCTTTTCTCATTGCAAGGGTTAGTTTATCATTAAAATCTGTTTCAGACAAGATTTTTTTTATGATAGGTATAATTATAACGTGTATTTGTTAATTTTTTAATAACGCGTATTTATTTTATCTAAAAAAAAGACTCCCATCTTTCAACAGGAGTCTTTTTAGAAATTTTGCTCGACCTAAAACAACTTCAAAACTGCTTGGGATGCTTGTGATGCCAAGCTCAAGGAATTGATACCGAGTTGTTGTCTGGTTTGCAATGCCAACATGTTGGCTGATTCTTCGTTCATATCGGCCAAGGTCAAGTTATCGGCACCTTCCGTTAACACATTAATCAAATTATCGGTAAAATCTTGACGTGTTTGAACAATGGAATAATTATTACCGAAATCTGAAGCCATGGTACGAAGCTCTCTGATTGCGCTTTCGACTTGAGAAATGGCAAAATCGATATCGGAATCTCTTTGCCAATCATTTCTTGCGGCAGATAAACCCAAACCTTTGGCACTGGCATCCACACCTTCAACTTCCAATTTTGAAGAACGATCTTCATTGAAGATTACGGTCAAGTCATTTTCTTGCAACAAGTTGATGCCTTTGTAAACAGAATCTTTTGCTACATTATCAATTTGAGATAAAATCTCATTAAATTGAGCTGCATAGTCAATGCGTTCTTGTCTAACTTCGCTGGCAATACCGGCCGACTTATCCTGAGCTCCGCCCAATGCTTTCAATGCGGCTTGATTTTTTTCCACATCATCAGCAAAAATACGGAATTCCAAATCTTCTGCCGTAATAGCAACCATTTTACCATCCGGATTTGCAACAATACCGATATCTCCGGCATCTTCGTTTGCTTGGTTAATTGCAGCGGCAATGGTTGCAGAGTTTTGCCCTGTGCTATCAGGCTCCAAAGTAACGACCATAGCATTTTCTGTTGCTGCCTGCAAACTATCTGCCCCTTTGGTCCATGAGATGGCTGTACCATCAGTAGAAGAAACGTTAATTGTACTTGCATCTTCATCCCAGCTGGCATTCAAGCCCATACCTTGCAAATCTGTGATAATGGACGCCGCAATATCCGACTCATCTCCGCCAGCATCTGCAATTGTTGTGATAGTTTTTTGAGTGCCGTTTTCCAGGTAGACGGTAAATTCTTTTTCAAAATCATCTGCTTGGATTTCTAGATCAAAAGCGGTTAAATCCGTGCGGGTATCCAAGATGATTTCACCATCAACCGGTTTAGTCACTTCATCAGTGGTAATGGCATATTTATCATAATTGCTGGCAATATCGCGGGCTGAGTTTGCAACTGCTTTTGCTTGTTGAACGAATGAGGTGATTGTTTCAATACCTTCGTTTGCGGCTTTAATGGTTTGAACACCTTGCCCCATGCTATCTAACAAAGCATCTAAGTCATCTGCTCGGTTGTTTAAGGATTGTGCCGTATAATATGACGACGGATTATCTATTGCCGAATTGACTTTATTTCCCGTTGCCAAACGTTCTTGTGTCATATCCATCAAGCTTTGCGTATTTTGCAAAGATAACAAATTAGAACGCATACTTGCTGTTAATGATATATCTGCCATATTTTAATCTCCTTCTTGCGGATAAAATTTACCTTTTGTTAATATTCAATACTAATTTTTTTTATTTATCAGCATTTTTGTATATTTATCCACAGGATATAAGAAATTACTCTTCTCCACGAAGCATTTTGCCAAACTGTTCATCTTCCTTTTTTACCAATTGCATGGCACTCTTAATGGCACCGTAATAATCTGCATTGATAATATTGTCATTCACCATGGAAACAAAAGGAATAAGGCTCGGCGCGGCTTTTTGCAAATCTCTTACATATTCCAAGTAAAGAGCATGGAGCTTTTCCGGTGTGCGCGACAGATACATTTGTTGCACGATAAAATATATTCTTTTGCAAGGGGTATTTGCTTCTTTTTCTCTTAAAATGTATTTTTCCCTTAAGATTGGTACATTTCCTTCAATATAAAAACGGGTACGGTCTCCGTCGTTGGTGATGATAGACTCACCGATAATGATGCTTTCATGAGGTTTTAATTCTATTTTTAAAGGCATTTTCTTTCCTCCATTTTACTCTTTTTTAACAAAACTGTGAACAGTATATAATTATTTTATTTCTTTTTGCAAATCTTTATTTGCGAAGTGTGATTTTATTAACCTCTTTTTATTATGCGAGTCTGTGAATGGCCATTCAACCTAAAAATTTTGATGATGCAGAAAAAAGTGTTTATATGAGAGCCCTCTCGTTTATGCTTTCTTTAGATAAGAAAAACACGGTTGAAAAATTTGACTTTCTTAAAATTCAAGCCTTGCGTTGCGGATTTGACGGTAGAAAAATCAAAACAAGATCAACCGACAAAAGCTCTGATATTGCTTTGGCTCTTAATAAAATTGACAATATTGCGATTAGACGTTATATCCTTCTCAACATGATTATGCTGACAATCGCCGGTCATGAGCTCTTAGATACCGAGGTGGATACCATCTACGGAATCGGAACAAAAGCCGGAATCAGCGTGGATAAAATTGATGACTTTTTCCTTTGGGCTGCTCGAGGCGTGGAATGGCAAGTCGAAGGAATGCGAATCGTTGAAGAAGACTTATAAAATATGACTAGTGAACCGCCGATTTATGCAATTAAAGGAGCCGAGCTGAGTTTCGGCTCCAATCATTTGTTTACAAATGTTGACCTATATATTAACCGCGGAGATAAAATTTCTCTGGTCGGACGTAACGGCTCAGGAAAATCGACTCTGTTAAAAGTGATTTCCGGCGTGCTTGAACCTGATAACGGCGAAATTTTTATTCAGCCCGGAATCAAAATTGCCTATATGCCTCAAGAGCCTGACTTTTCTCAATATCATTCCCTTAAAGAAATGATCCTTTCCGGATTGCCCGATAACGGGAAAGGACAAGAATATAAAGCCGATATGCTCATTCAACAATTTAACATTATCGGTGATGCGTCCCCAAAATCTGCTTCCGGAGGAGAAAGACGCAAGGCCGCATTGGCAAAAACTCTTATCAATGAGCCAGACATTCTGCTGCTTGACGAGCCTACCAACCACCTTGATATTGCTACTATCGAAACTCTGGAAAATATCATCAAAAATTTTGCCGGTGCGGTGGTGGTTATTTCTCACGACAGAATGTTTTTGAATAACATTTCGCAAACAACATTTTGGCTCGACCGTGGAATCATGCGCCGCAACAACAAAGGCTTTAAGTTTTTTGAAGAATGGCAAGACCAGGTTATTGAACAAGAAATCATCGAGCAAAAAAATCTTAATAAAAAATTGGAAGAAGAGACGGAATGGCTGCATAAAGGCGTTACGGCTCGTCGTCGCCGCAACCAAGGAAGACTGCGCCGTTTGCAACAACTTAGAATCGAGCGCAAAGAACAAATCAAACAAATCGGCAATATCAACCTCAATGTCGAAGAAGGCGATTATCGTTCCAAATTGGTGATTGAAGCCAAAAATATTTGCAAAGCTTTTGGTGACAGAATCATTGTTAAAGATTTTTCAACCCGCATTATTAAAGGAAACAAAATCGGTATCGCCGGTCCAAACGGCGCCGGAAAAACCACTTTAATCAAACTCTTAACTAAAAGACTCGAACCCGACTCCGGTTTCGTCAGAATCGGTAAAAATTTGGAAGAAGCTTACTTTGACCAAAATAGGCTAACGCTTGACCCGAAAAAGACTCTTTGGCAAACGCTTTGTGATAAAGGCGACCATATTTTGGTGCGCGGACAATATCGTCATATTATTGCTTATCTTAAAGACTTTTTGTTCCGTCCCGATCAAGCGCATTGTCCGGTTTCTGCCCTTTCCGGCGGTGAAAAAAACCGTCTTATGTTGGCTAAGGCCTTGGCTCAACCCTCAAACTTTTTGGTTTTGGATGAACCAACCAATGATTTGGATATGGATACGCTTGATTTGCTGCAAGAGGTTTTAAGCGACTATGAAGGGACCATGCTCATCGTCAGCCATGATCGCGACTTTTTGGACCGAGTGGTTACATCCGTTATCTATATGAAAGGCGATGGCACCGTTTTTGAAAATGCCGGCAGCTATTCGGAAATTTTGGAAAAAATACACACTCAAAACAAACCCGAAAGCAAAGATAATAAAAAAGCTCCCAGTAAACCCGTTGCTGCCGAACCTCGTCCGAAAAAAACGGCAAAACTCAGCTATAATCAGCAAAGACTCTTAGAAATTTTGCCGCAAAAGGTTGAAGATTTGGAACAAAAAATTGCTCTTACCGAGCAAAAACTCGGCGATGCCGATTTGTACAACTCTAACCGTGCCGAATTTGAAAAATTGAGTGCAGATTTGCTCAAATTGAAAGACGAAATGGAAAAAGCCGAAAATGAATGGCTGGAAATCCAAGCCTTAAAAGATGAACTTGAAGCTTAAGCGCAGGCTTTTGTCAATAGTTTGATTATTCCTTCCAACTGCGGTTCGACTAACTGTCTTTCTTGAGGTGATATTTTTTCAACGTTCAAATTTCTTCTCTGAAGATCTGCCGCACGGCGTAAGGTTGATGCAACTTTCGAATCTTCTGCATTGTCAGCACCATCTTGCATCAGGCGTTGTTTTTTTAATACTTCTCTATCGCGAAGAATGGTCAATATGATGACTCGCAATCGCGTATTAATATGTACAAATCTATTTACATCCCATCCGCGGCGACGTAACCATGCTGACAATTTGCTATCGAGCTGGTTGCTTCCGTCTGTTGTGTCGTATGATAACTCTGGGATTTGAGGCCCATGCTCATATTCTTCACAATATTTTATCCATGTTCGTAAAAAAGCCTTTAACTCTTCCGATGAAATTTGTACCGAAACAGATACTTGATTCTTTGGATAATGCGGGGCAAATTTTTCATTTTCTATATGATAAACGGCTGAAGCAATAATGCACAGAGCAACCGTAAAAATTGCTAAAATTATGTATATATATTTCTTTCGAATTTTCATGCTACCAGCGCAAATTGGAAATGACATAATCCGGCGAGGTGTCAAAACTGTTTGAAAGCTCTCTGGTTTTGGCAACATCGGGAATGTAACCTTCGCCCAAAAAATTAACATGAACGCCTTTGCTAACCAAAGCGGCATGAATGCCTAACAAATTGGCACCTTTTATATCTGTTGTCATATTATCGCCAATCATCAATATTTTGGCTTTGTCCATATCAGCATGGTCTTCGATTACGTATTCCATGATTTTGACATCGGGTTTGCCAACGGTGATAATTTTTCCTCCCAAAACGGCATATTGTTCCGCAATTGCCCCCGCTGCTAAACAAACTTTACCATCCTTATACGTAGAGGTATCGTTACCGGCACAAACAAACGGAATTGCCAAGCTGGCAGCGTGTTCGAGCTCTGCTCGGTAAGTGTCGGTTGTATCATCTAAAGAAGCAACCTCACCCATATATATAAAGTCTGCTTTACTGATGTCGCTTACTTTTTCATAATCCAAGCCGCTAAAAACACCGTCATCTTCTTGACTCCCCAATTGATAATAGCGGGCACCGAGAGCAGCATATATGCCTTGTTTGGCTTTTAAATGATAATGCAAAATTTCGCCGGCTGTGATAATCGAATCAAACAAACTCAACGGGACTCTGTTTTCATGCAACAATCTGGCAACGGCTGCAACTCTTTTAGAGGTGTTGCTCAACAAAATGATGTGCTTGCCTGATTTTTTCAGATTAACAAGCGCAGTAATTGCTTCAGACTTAACTGAAGAGCCGTCTGTTATAACGCCGGAAAAACCAACGATAAAAACTTCATAATTGTCTATTATTTTCAAAATATTAACGATGGGTTTTATCATTTTCATTTTGTTATCGTCCCAATCATAAAACATTTGCGCAAATTCTCTTTGAAACTAGTATATTTACATACCAATTTCAAGCAAATAAACAAAGTTTTTAGCTATTTTTTTAAATTTTGTCGTATTGAGTCAAAGCTTGCGGGAAAGGCTTTAAGACTTGCCTTAAAACGCCTTTAAGTTCTGATATGCAAACCCCGTAATTGGTGATGGGGACGCCTGCCTGCTCACACTTATTAATGCGCGACAACATTTCTCGGCGATTGTGCATACATCCGCCACACTGAACCACAAGTTTATATTCTGCCAAATCAGCCGGAAAATCGTGTCCGGCAACGTGATTGATTATTAAATCCTTGCCGGTTTTCTTTCTCAATAAATTTGGAATTTTGACACGTCCGATATCATCTTCAATCGCATGGTGAGTGCAAGATTCTGCAATCAATACTTTATCTCCGTCTTGCAAATTTTTAATAGCGGCTGCACCTTCAACCAATTTGACAATATCACCTTTCATACGCGCAAATAAAATGGAGAATGTCGTGCAGGTTATATCTTCCGGTGTATTTTTTACCATAAAGTCCACCACTTGCGAATCGCAAACCACCAAGGATGGCGGCGTTTTCATATTTTCCAGCGCTTTTATATATTCATTTTCTTTGACAACCGTTACGATTTGGTCATTGTCCAGCGCATCGCGAATCGACTGAACTTGCGGCATTATCAAACGCCCTTTCGGCGCTTCTTTGTCTATCGGCACCAGTAAAATTATGTTTGATTGCCTTGGCGCTAAATCTCCCAAAATCGTCGGCTGATTGATGAAATCTTCAGGGCAAACTTTTATCAACTCGGCTTTGAGTTTACTCAAGATGGTATCTCTTGAGCTCAAATCCAGCGCATTGACTTTTATCCCCTCGCCGTCACAAGAAAATTTATCGGCTTTATTAAAAATTTTTATCAACGGTAAATTTCTGTTTCCTGCCTCTTTGATAATTTCTTCCTCATATTTGCCGATATTATTTCCCTCGCAAATAAGCAAAACAATATCACTTCTGTCCCATACGGATTGAGTTTTTGCCAAACGTTTTTCACCTAAATCGGTTTCATCTCCCAGCCCTGCCGTATCCAGCCAAGTAATCGGACCTATCGGTAATAACTCCTGATTTTTTTCAACTATATCCGTCGTTGTTCCTTCTTTAGCGGAAGTAATGGAAACATCTTGACCGGTTATCAGATTCAAAAAGCTTGATTTTCCGGCATTTACTCTGCCCATGAGGGCTATGTGTAATCTTAAAGCTTTGGGCGTACTTAACATCTTTTTTCCTGACTTAATTTTTTTATAACTTCATTCGCAATCGTTAAACCAAAAATGGCGGTAATTGTCGGCAAAGAGCCTAATGTGTGGCGCTTTCTGCCGTTTGGCGGTGTGTTTTCGGCAATCTCATCGGCTTCTATCATCGCATTTTCGGGTAAATCTATTTGCTCATCGGAATAAACGCAATCAATTTCATTTATCGTTACCCCTCTTCTTTTCAGACGTTTTCTGATAAACTTGGATAGGCTGCAATTTTTGGTTTGGCTTAAATGTCCGAACTTGATGCAAGACGTATCCGTTTTCAACGCCGCTCCCATGGAAGATATGAAAGGAATCTTCTGCATCCATAAGGCTTCCATCAAACAACATTTGGGATTTAAGGCATCAATGGCATCAACCACAAAATCGGCTTTATATTGTAGCAATTCCGGCAAGGTTTCGGCATTGACAAACAGCTCTTTGGTTTCTACCACACAATCAGGATTAATGTCTAAAACTCTTTCTTTACCGACTTCCACTTTCTTACGTCCGACCGTACTATGCAGAGCCAAAATTTGGCGATTGATATTGCTTTCATCAAAGACATCAAAGTCCACCAAAATCAAATGTCCGACACCGGAGCGCGCCAAAGCCTCGACCACATAACCCCCGACAGCACCGACACCCACGACCATTACCGTTGCCTGTTGCAAGCGTTTTATTCCCTCTTCTCCCAACAACAATGAGGTTCGCAAAAACTGCTCTTTTACCATGCTTTGATAAACTCCAGTGAATTTTGATAAATTTGTTCGCCCAATTTTTCCATATTTTCTTTTTTCTCTTCAGCTATTGCTTTCAATATTTGCGGTAACTCTTCAATACCACTTTCTTTTCCTTTGACCTGAGATTGATAAGGTCCGTCGGTTTCCAGCAAAATCTTATCATTAGGAATCTCCCTTAATGCACTTAAAGTTTTTTTGCTTTTCAACAGCCCTCCCGAAAAGGAAAAATAAGCACCATATTTTACGGCAATTTTTGCTTGTTCTGCCGAACCTCCGAAAGAATGCAAAACAAACTTTTTCGGCATTTTGCCCCACAATTCATCTAACCAGTCAAAACTCTTGACTGCGTGTATCAACAGCGGGCGGCGGAATTTTTGGGCTAACTCTATATGTTTTATAAAGACCTCTCTTTGCGGCTCTGCTTCCGGATTTTTCAGTTTATCCAGCCCGCATTCTCCGACCAACGCATTGGGAAATTGCTGCAACATTTCTTCCAATGTGGATAGCCAAATTGCACTTCTTTTATCCAAATACCACGGATGCAAGCCAAACGCCGGAAGCACTTTCTGCGGATTGGTTTGAGATAAAATTGCCACTTTTTCCCAATCTTCTTCCGTTGCCGAAACACAAAGCAATTTTTGCACACCGAATTTGGACATTTCTTCTATAATATCCGTTGCACATTTTTGCTTATAATCTTGCAAATGTATATGAGTGTCGATAAACTGCAATATGATTTTTCCTCATCGAAAAATTGGTTCATTCTGGAAAGGATATTAGAAAATTATGCATATTTTGACAAGACCAATTTTAGAAATCAATCTCAAGCATTTGCTTGAAAATTTCCACCAACTTGAAAAGCTCGCCGAGCACTCAATCCCTGCCGCCGTGGTTAAAGACGACGCTTACGGACTTGATGCCAAAATCATTGCCAAAACACTTTATGAAAAAGCAAATTGCCGTAACTTTTTTGTCGCTCACGGTATTGAAGGTGAGAGAATTCGCCCCTTTGTGCCTGAGGCAAATATTTATGTTTTGCAAGGTATCGGCGAAGATAGTTTTGAACATTTTAGCAAAAATAAACTCATTCCGGTTATCAGTACACCGCAAATGTTTGCTTATTGGAAACAAAACCGCATTGAAGGGATTAAGCCGGTTATTCATATTGAAACAGGTTTGAATCGCCTCGGATTCAGAGAAAAAGAACTGGAAGCTTTAAGTGATGCCGACAGAGCCGAATTTTCAATCGTTATGTCTCACTTGGCTTGCGGTGATGAAAAAGACCACTTTATGAACAAACATCAGTTGGACAACTTCATACGCCTTAAAAACAAATATTTTCCGAACCTCCCCGGCTCTCTTTCGGCTTCCGACGGTGTGTTCCTCGGGCGTGATTTTCAACAAGATATTGTCCGCTTGGGGGCGGCCATGTATGGTATCAACACCGCGCCGTATCGTGAAAACCAAATGAAAAATGTTGCCTACATCAAAGCACCGGTTTTGCAAGTGGAAGACTTGCCGGTCGGTGAATTTGTCGGCTATTCTGCCACTTATCGCGCCAACTCGCCGCGCAAAATTGCCATTGTTTCGATTGGTTACGGCGACGGTCTGCCGCGCTCTCTTTCCAACGTGGGCAAAGTTTTCTTCAAGTCCCCTGACGGAAAACTCTTTGAAGCACGCATTATCGGTCGTATGTCGATGGATAATGTGATTTGCGATGTAACCAATGTGGAAAATTTGCAAGTCGGCAACTTAGCCTATTTTGCCGATGATTTTTATACCCTTGACGATATGGGGCGCGATGCCGGTACAATTTCTTATGAAATTTTATCCCGCATCGGCAAAAATACGCGCTACATCAGAAAATATATTGATTAAAAAAAGCAAAGCTCCTCAGATGAGGAGCTTTGCTTTTTTTAATGAGTTTTAGTATTAACGGCTTGATATACATTATTGAAATCTACCGGATTACTTAAGTCTAATGTTTTTCCTTTTTTATTGTTATCGGCTGTAACTTCACCTTTTTTATCCAACTCTACCGATTCATTCAAATCATAGTCTTTTTCATGTCCCATACTGGTATCTACCGCTTCCAAAGGAACACTTGATTTCGGAGTTTTCGGCTTTTCTACCGGTGTTTCTTCTTCAATAACAACTTGTTTACGAATGGTATCTCTAACAATAACCGGTTCGCCTTTAATAGTATCTCCCGGAATATAAACAGGCTCACCTTTAATAGTATCTGGCGGCAAAACCTTAACTTCTTGTACGGCTTTGGGCAAAATGGGTGATTTTTTAGTCGGAGTTTTCTTAACCAGAGTGGGCTTTTTCTTAACAACCGGTTTGGGTTTCGGTTTATTTTGCTCTTCACAGTCTTTTTTACCTTGAGCCAAGCCATCCATATAACCATCATTATATTTTTCATCAATCAAGCGAGAAACCTCATCGCAATCGGTCATGCTCTTCTTATCGACCTGTTCTTGCAAGTCTTTGACGTTCTTTTCAAGTTTTTCTTGGTTTTGGCAACTACGAATGCCCATAAAACCTAATAAAGCAATACCACCGACGACAACGGCATCTCGAACTTTTTTCCACCAAGAACGACTAGGCGCTTCTACCGGTTTCTTTTCTTCTTTTGGTGTTTGAACCGGAGGAATGTTACCACCACTGTTTCCGCCATTATTCACATAACCTTGGTTATTTCCTTGTCCGCCCAAAACAACCGGTATCGGCGCAATCACAGAGCTGTTTTCGTTCTTCTTTTCTTGCGTCATTTGCGGGGCGGAAACACGTTCCGTTCCTGCGTTATTTACAAAAGCGGCAGCACCGGCTGAACGTGTTTGGTTATTATCTCTTTCTTGTTCGTTTGTGACTTCAATATTGCTCATGTCATACAGATTTTCTGCCAACATGTTGATGGTATCAATGTCTTTGACATCTTTTACCATATCTTTCAAAGAGGCAAAGTCAAAACCTTCCGGCAAATTGCCAATCGGCTCCATATTATTTTTAGCGCAAGCAATCAAAATTTTGTTGCGCAAAACCGGATCTTTCACATTATCTTTAATGCGAATTTTAGCTTTCGGATTTGATGTTTTGGCTTTTTTGATAATCAAATCATAAATGGCATAAGGTTCTGCATTATTTTCTTTTTTAACAACATCAAAACCTTTATTACCATGGTCAATTCCGGTAAAAACGGTTTTATTGTCTTTTTGAGCTTCAACTTTCAAGCTATTGTCTTTTAAGGCTTGAACAATATAGCTTATGCCACTTTTATTATCATTAAAGTTACCCCAAAATTCTTGAGACTTTTTAACATCATCGCTCAAGTTTGAAGTATTATTGCTGATTTCTTTGCTAAAATTGCGGTTAGCTTCTTGACCGATATTGTATTGTTTTCCAAGGCTCAATTGGCTCAGACGAATAACGTGGTTATCAAGCAAGAAATCCATCTCGCCTTTAGTCAATTCATCAAAATGATATTGTCCGTTTGTTTCTACGGCGCGGCTCATGATTTCTTCGGCGTTATAGAGTTTGTTTTTGATACGCACGCGAATTTCTTTGTTATATTCATTGCGCGCATCTAATGCCAAAGCCTTTTCTTCTTCGGTATACTGGTTGCTGTTTTTAATTTCTTCATAGGTGCGATTGTTGATGACAATACCCAACATATTGTCATATTGCACTGAAAGGAGACCGGCAGCTTTGACGGCCTTACGCAGATTGTTCAGCTCGACAGTATTCATTTTGACAATACTGTCACTGTTCAATACTGCTTCAAGCTCTTCTTTAGTCATTTCGTTAAAATTTTGTGCCATTTTTTCCCCCGAAAAAATATTGTTGTCTCAAAATTAGCTGTACTTTACCATATTTTTTTCATAAAAACAACTGCTTTTTTGTCAAATTTGACGAAAAGCCTGTTTTTTTTATAATTGTCAAAAAACTGTAACATTTTTACCTATCATAGCCTTGATTTTGCCGATTGTATGTATTGGAGACTTGTTTTTGTTGTTCTCCGGTCTTAACTATTCCACCGTTTTCATCTCTCTCTAATCCGTATTTTGATAAAGCTTTATTGTTTTTATCAATAAACTCTTGTGCGCCCTCTATCTTTTCTCCGGCAGCCAATCTTTCCGACAAATCATTTGCAATAACTGAGTTTTGCAGCAAAATATTAGCCTTAGTTGCAACTATTGACGCATTATAATGCCCCTTTTGTGCTTGTTCTTCCTTTATTAATTCCGCTTTTACAACATTAAGCGAAGCTGAATCTTTTTCGGTAGAAATTTGTACATTATCTCCTATTACCGGTTTACCTTCAATCATGCTATAATTTATGATACCAATCTTACTTTCAACATTGTAATGTTGTACCTCATTGTTTGCAGGTGCAACAGTCTCGACTTGCTCCTCGGAAACCGGTTGCGCTTGTTCTGCTTCCTTACTCGGATTCAGCATATCTTTCACAGAATGTATCAACTCGCTGTTTTCGACTTGGCTTTGCCCCGGTAAACGCTCTTGAGCTGCCAAATCCAAACCTAAACCTTTTTTGACGCCCTTTTCATCTGCTTTGCTAATTTCTTCTTGTTTTTGTATGTCCTCGCGGTTTTGTTCGTTGGTTTCTACCCTGTCTTGCAACTGGGTTTCAAGAGTGTGTGCTTTATCATACATTCCCTTGATGTTCAATAAATCTTGCGCTTCTTTAGGTAATGATGACATATCTTGCGGCAGATTATTAACGTCTATGCCCATTGCCGCCAAACTCTTATTAACTTGCTCTTCACTTATTCCAAATTTATTTTCTACTGTTTCATAGGCTCGGTCAAAACCTCCCAATGCTTTTTCATCTTGCTTGATTTGATCTTTTAACTCCGAATCTGCCTCTTTCAGCTTTCTTTGTTCCAAGTCTAAGCTTTCTTTATCAAATTTTTTCTCAAGCTCGGCAACTTCTTTTTGTAATTTGGCATTATTGGGATCTTGCTCTAACGCTGCGTGGGCGGCATCTAACTTGGCTTTGGCTTCCAATACATCTTCTTTGGCATGGCGCATTCTACGGCTATCGTCTTCATTTTGTTGCGTTGCCTCCGCAATTTCTTGATTTTCGCCCTGTGCATGTAACGTAGCAATTTTTGTTGCCAAAGCGTTACCATCTCCGTTGGCCATAGCATCTTTGATATCCTGCAAATGAATCTTTGCCAAACCTTCAACAGAGGCTCTGATTTCCGGATTGTTCATATCTTCGCCTTTGCTGATGATATCCATAATGGCAGCATAAGCTCTTTTATCATCTGCTGACATTTCCGGTTCTTGTTGTTGATGGGAAACAGGTTCTTGATCTTTAGCCTCACTCCGTGCTGCCTCTTCCACCGCTTCTTTGGCGGCAGCTTCTTTGGCCAAATTTTCATAATAGGCTTTCAAGTCAGAATCTATAATATGACCGTTTGCATCAAATTCTCTGGTAGCCAAACCATGAATAGCTTTGAGTTGCTCATCATTGAATTTGCCGTTCTCCATCATCTCTTTTAACTCGGCTGACGAATGCCACTCTCCATCGTTCAAAAGAGCATTAACTTTTGCCGGATCGGCATCCATCAAACGACCTAACTGTGTTTCATTGGCTGTTGCCCAACCTTGTCCGTGATCTACATCATACACATCGGCTATACCATCGCCGTCTTTATCTTGCATAATTTCTTGCGCTGCTTGAAAATCTTGCGGATTCATAGCAATGTATTGTTGCATTTCCATTGGATTCATATGAGCAATTTCATCCGGATGCAAGCCCATATGCTCTAATGTTTGCGCCATTTCTGCCGGTGTCATTTGAGCTGTAGGCGTCGACATTTCGACATGGGAGCTTTCTCCAGTAACATTCGCTTGAGCCTCTGCTCCGCCAAAGGTTTCCGTTACATAGTCTTTGACATCATTAATAGCTTCCGATGCCTCTGCCGAAAACTCTCTTCCGGCCAAGACACCGAGTAAAGCCATACCGGATTGTTTCCATTCTCCTCTTGACTTTTTAAAATCTACAGATGCGCCCTCGTTATCTTTTTTTACATATTTTTTATATAATCCGCTTGCGGTATGCAAGAAGGCCGGTCCGGCATGCTTAACGACCATCAAACTTCTGGATACAAACGCTAACTTGCTTTTGGCATCTGCATTTTCGCTGTTAAAACCTAAGGCAGCACCGCCTAAGGAAGCAACCGTTGTGGCACATGTAAAACCCACTTTAAACTTGTTTTCTTTGAAATATTGTCCAAATGTTTTTCCTTGAGATTTTGCCTCTTTTCTCATGGTGTACAAAGTATCGTATGCACCTTTGACGGCAAGGGCGGCAAATACTATCGGCGCATTGGAGCCGGCAATGGCACTCAACGCACCATATTTGGTGACATTATAACCAACCTTGGCTAAATTTACCGTAATATCTCTAGTGACAGTATACCATTTTCCATAGCGTTTGGTCATGTTATCATCAAACGCTTTAATTTTATTTGTCATTTTTTGAACGACAGGAATGGATTTTACTTTATTTTGAACTTTGTCCTTCAAATTTTCTGACTGAACCGAGCTATTGGCGGCAACGGCACGGACTGCCGTTAGGTTTGCTTTTTGCGGTTTTTCTACTGCTTGGGCAAATTTTGCGGCAATTTGTTCTTTAGTCATGCCTTTTTGAAAATCTGAGGCAAAAGCTGCTGCAACAACATTTCTTTGTAAAGCTTCCTTGAAATGCTCATAATAAAGCTTTTTAACATCTTCCGGATTGCCGTTGCCTGCCGCACGAGCATAAGTTTCAGCTTCCAACTGTGCGGCTTCGATTAAACTCAAGCGAGCATTATTTTGTTCTTCTTCTGATAATTCTTTACCGTTATCATCCGTGAAGGTTAAATTTTTAAGAGCCGTTACTTCATCTTCAAATTCTTTATTCACCAAGTTGCCGTTGCCATCAATTGACAAAGGATGCGGTATATTATCCAAAATTTTATCATTGGCTTCTAATTGCTCCGGTGTGATGTTACCGACACTGACTTCCGTTGTGTCTTGTGTTTTATTGTTTTCGGTCGCGTTGCCTTTTTTATCTGTCAACGTATCTAATCTACTTATGAAACTTGCTATTGCATCTTTATATTTAGGATCCGCAGTATTCATTAATGTTTCTGCCAAATTTCTTGCGGCTTCTCTATCAGCTTCCGGAATATCCTCAAGATTATTTGTATATTTTGACAAATATTCAAGCCCAGAATTAATGGCAAACATTTCATCCATCGCATCATTTGCATTAAAATTCCATTTTTCCTTACGAGCTTTGGTTGATGATAAAATAGCGTTATTCAACCTTTCCGGTTCTGATTCTTCTTTAGATCCTGTTTGATTGGCTTCTAATTGCTTATCTTTATCGGCCAAGCTTTTTTGTGTGGCTTGTCCCGTTCTTATGGCTTTGGTTATTTCATATATGTCTATTTCTTCTTTCGGATGCCCCTGATTCCATAATTTTTGAATATTATCCAGATAGGGATTATTGCCAAACGTATGTTTTATTATCTCCTCTTTATCATCCAATGCCGTTTTAAAACCATTCGCCTGCGCATATGCCAATAATTTGTCCAATTTGGCTTCGGCTTCTTGCCCTTCTTTGACTCTTTGTTCTTTTATTTTTCTTATTGAGTCTTCTTCTTGTTGCTTATCTTGAGCTTTATTTTCCGCTTCATTTTCCCCTGTTTCTTGTACTGCTTCTTGTTCTTTATTATTTAATATTTCTTGTTCATATTCAGCACCGGCATCTAAAGCGATATCCAAATCTTCTTTGCTGTATGACGGATCTTTCATCATGGCTTCTAAGGCGGCTTCATTAAGCTGTTCAGGTGTTAAAGAAGCTTTTTGAGCTTGGGCTTTGGCCAAAACTTCTTTTGCCATATCTGCTTGGACAGAAAAGCTACTAACGGCACCTGCCATGGCAATAACATTATCCAAGTCGCCCAGTTCAAAGCTTTCTAACTGACTATAAGCTTCCAAACGTGTTCTCATTTCAGATACGACTATTCCCGTTGCGGCTTTGTCATCTTCCGTTGCGTTTTCTTTACTGCTTTCTGCTTGCAAGAGCTTATTCATACGCAAAATTTCGGCATCGGAAAGTTTATCTACATCGAAAACTTTATTTTGAGCTTCTTCTAATGTCATTTCAGCCATAATACACCTCAAATTTATCTTTTTGTTTTATTATAGCGCATTTTTAGACTAATTACAATATTTTTTTTGTCTATTTTTTTCGATATAATAAAACTGTAACTTTTGGGTTGTATTCTATTCTATCAATGGTTAAAAAAAATATAAAAAAACGCCGTTTTCCACGGCGTTTTTTTTGTTTCTTGCTAATAAAATCAAGCTACTTTGGCGTCAAAGCAGATGTTTTTGCCTTCAATCTCGGCATTGGTCCCCTGATTTTGGGCTTTTTCAAACTTAACAGCCAAAACCTGCTCAGCTACATAAGCCTTATTTTCGTCCAAAGCTTGAGCCAATTCGGCATCTTCGGTTTGGTAGCTCAACTCAATGCGGTCAGAGATGTTGAAGTCTTTATCTTTACGCAAGGTTTGAACCAAACGAACAAAGTCGCGCGCCATTCCTTCGCGGCGCAAAGCATCAGTTACATTGGTGTCCAAGGTAACAACGGCTTTGTTATCGGCAAAGGCTTGTCCTGCAACGCCTTCTTTCATATTCAAACGAACTTCAAACAAGTCTTTGGTCAAGGTTTGGCCTGCAATATTCAACGTGCCGTCTGCGTTCAATTCCCATTGTCCTTGTTTGTATGCACCCATAACAGGTCCCATATCTTTGCCCAAAGCCTTTCCTAAAAGCGGGGTATACAAATATACGCTTTTCTCGGCATAGTTTGCCAAGTTATTGTCTAACTTAACTTCTTTGACGTTCAATTCATCTTTGATGATGTCTTGATATTGCGTGCCGATAAAGTCTAAGTCTTTACCAACCACGGTCAAGCTTTGCAACGGTAAGCGGTTGCGCAAGTTCTTTTCTTCACGAATGAACTTAGCGGCAGAGCACAAATCTTGCAGGAAGTCCATTTCTTTAACCAAAGCATCATCCAATTTGATTTCGCTCAATGTCGGATAATCGGTCAAGTGAACAGACTCTTCGCCTGTCAAAGTTTTGAAGACATATTCTGACACAAACGGCATCAACGGCGCCACAATCTTACTCAAGTTTACCAAAACCGTATATAAAACATCAAAGGCTTGCGTATCCCCTTCCCAGAAACGATCACGGGTGCGACGGATGTACCAGTTGTTCAAAATTTCCATAAAGGAAGTGACTTCATTTGTTGCCATTGCCACATCATAAGTATCAAGTCCTTGTTTAACAATTTGGCTTAATCTCTTCAATTTTGACAAAATGTAATTATCAATCGCCTCGTTTGAAGAATATACCTCTTTTGCCTTATAGCCTTCGGCATTGGCATATAGTGTGAAGAAGTAAAAAGCATTCCACAGCGGTATCAAGGCCGCGCGTGCGGCTTTGGCAATTTCTTTTCCTTCTTTATCAACGGCTAAGTTGCCGCCTTTTAATACCGGAGAAGAGACCAAGAACCAGCGCAAAACATCGGAACCGATTGTTTCCAAAACCTCGTTCGGGTCAGGATAGTTTTTCAAACGTTTCGATAATTTTTGTCCGCCTTCTGCCATCAACAAACCGGTGCAGATACAGTTCTTAAATGCCGGACGATTGTGCAAAGCGGTAGACAATACGGTCAAGGTATAGAACCAACCTCGGGTTTGGTCCATGGCTTCGACAATGAAATCTGCCGGAAAATGGCTTTCAAACCATTCTTTATTTTCAAACGGATAGTGCACTTGCGCATAAGGCATTGAGCCGGATTCAAACCAGCAGTCAAACACATCCGACACACGGCGCATCATGGTTTTTCCTGACGGGTCGTCGGGGTTCGGGTAAACCACCTCATCAATATACGGCTTGTGCAGGTTTTTAACCTCAAAGCCGGTTTTTTCTTTAATCTCAGCAACAGAACCAAAAACATCTACTCTCGGGAATTGCGGGTTATCAGATTTCCATACCGGAATCGGCGTTCCCCAGAAACGGTTACGCGAAATGGACCAATCTCGGGCACCTTCCAACCATTTACCGAAACGACCATCTTTGATGTGCTCCGGAACCCAATTTATCTCTTGATTATTCTTTACCATTTCACCTCGGAAATCGGTTACACGAACAAACCATGAAGACATGGCTTTGTAAATCAACGGGGTATCCGTTCTCCAGCAGAAGGGATAAGAGTGGGTATATTGTTCTTTTTTAACAAGCAAACCATTTTCTTTTAACCATTGCATAATCGGCTCGTTGGTTTCAAAAACTTGCTTACCTTCATAATCGGGAACTTCGGAAGTGAATTTACCCGCCTCATCAACCGGACAAACAACCGGAAAATTCTCATCATATGCGCGGCAGGCATCAAAGTCATCTTGACCGAAACCGGGGGCGATATGAACAATACCGGTACCGTCTTCGGTTGAAACAAACTCTCCGCTTAATACTTTAAATGCACCTTTGTCTTTCAGATGTTTGAAATAGGGGAACATCGGCTCATAGCTCATGCCGACCAAGTCTTTACCTTTCAAACTACCGACTTTGGTTGCGTGCTCTAATTGTTTTTTGTATCTGCCGAGCAGAGCTTCTGCCAAAATATATTTTTGTCCCTCTTCTTCCATAACGGCATAGTCAATATCCAAGCCGACGGCAAGCATTAAGTTTGAAGGCAAAGTCCATGGGGTGGTTGTCCAAACCAAAATGTTCATGCCGTTTTCCAGTTTGAACATAACGGTTATGGCGTTATCGGTTTTATCTTGATAGCCTTGGTTAACCTCAAAGTTGGACAATGGAGTTTCAGCTGCCCAAGAATATGGCAAAACGCGATAATCTTCATATACCAAACCTTTTTCATAAAGTTGTTTGAAATTATTGATAACACTTTCCATAAAGGGCAAGTCCATGGTTTTGTAATCATGGTTGAAATCCACCCAACGACCGATGCGTTTGAACATTTCAACCCAAATACCGGAATATTTCAAAACATCGGAACGGCAAAAGTCATTAAATTTTTCAACGCCGAATTGTTCAATTTGTTTTCTACCAGATACGCCTAATTGTTTTTCGGCAGACATTTCTGCCGGCAGACCGTGGCAGTCCCAACCCAAACGGCGTTCAACTTTTTTGCCGTTCATGGTTTGGTAGCGAGCAACCACGTCTTTAACATAAGAAACCATGATGTGGCCATAGTGCGGTGTACCATTGGCAAACGGAGGACCGTCATAAAATACGAATTCAGCAGCGCCGTCGCGATTGTGGACGGATTTTTCAAATGTGTTATCTTCTTCCCAGAATTTTAAAATTTCTTTTTCGACTTCTACAAAGTCAGGCTTTGCCTTTACATCAGCATAGAATTTTGTCATTTGCCTATACCTTAAAATATTTAAATTAACGGATTTTGTTTTGATTGAGTGTTTTTTGATTATGTGCAAGAAAGTATATCCCCTAAGGGATAATAACGGATATGATTTGTATATTAAAATTGCACATTATAAAGAATCTTTCAAAAAATTTATTTTTTCTGTGGGGTAATTTAGAACAGGAATCCTTGCGAGTCAAGAGGTTATAAAAACAAAAAAAGCAGGTCTTTTACAACCTGCTTTTACAAAATTCTTTTTCTTATTCAGCAATCAAAACGAACTTATATTGTTTATCATACTCTTTCACCAGCAGAGTTGCCGAATAGCGGCTCTCTACAATGATGTCAATATTATAAATAAACTGTTCGTTAAAAGAATATTCCCACGGCTCTTCTTCGTAGGAAATATTCCAAATGCTTTTTTCCGCATTTCCGGGAGCAAAGACCAGCTCCCCGCCTTTTATTAACGGAAAACGAACGGTTATCCGTTCAAATCCGTTATCTTTTACAGTTATATAATAACTGCCGGCAATTCCGTTGTCCGGCGAAATTTTTATATAACTAATATTATCTTCCGTATACATGATATACGGAGTTTCCTCTTTAGGTTGGATGTTATCCAACTCATCACTACAAGAAGATAACACTAACGCTGTTCCGCAGAGCAGCAAAATAAAATAAAAATAAAAAGTTTTCATAATTAATTATATTTGGTTAGAATTTATTTATAACATATTTTGAAGCTTGCTTCAAGCATCGCCGCACTTCTAAAGATTAATTTCATAAAACTGCAACAAAAAAGAGGAAGGCTCTCACGAGTATTCCTCTTTACAAAGTTTCTGTACCATTTGTTGTTTTGGCAAATCACCTTTTATGGCGATTTAAGCAAGCTAAAACTACTTTCACAAGCAGCATAAATAGTATATGATTAAAAAGTTGCTGTTCAATAAATAATTAAAGAGCGGCTTTCACAAGTGGCTCTTTACGTTTGATATGGGATGAAACGTGTCTATATATTTATTGTAGCTTTTTCTTAAGAAAAAAGAGGGAAGAAAGCTGTCGATCGTTTAAATATATGCCGTTCCAATTTGACCGTTTTTCACAAAACAGTTTTCATTGAGCATATTCTTTATAAAATTTTAAGCTATGGAAAAGAAAAATTCAAACGAACCAACCGCAATTCTTTCCCCCCAAAAAATATATTATGGAAAAAAAATAATTTCTAAAAAATTGTAAACCGTGCTCTATATAGCATAGTTTTTTTTATTGTCAACTACTTTTTTGTAAAAAATTGTCTAATCTTTATTCGGTAACCAAATTTCCCCTCCGACCATAGGTTCTCTCACACCTGTTGTTGTGGGAAAACTAATCGGCAGGCAATATAATCTGCGTGCTGCCAAAAAGGCCATCGTTTGCGCTTCCATGGTATCGGCGCGCCATCCTAATTGTCCTGCCGGTATGACCTCAATATCGGGTAACTTGGCTCGCAAAAAGCGCATTAAGGTTGGATTTTTGGCTCCGCCGCCGCAAACAATCAATTGTGACGGGCGGCTCGGAAAATATAACGCCATCGAATAGGCTATCGCCTCTACCACAAATTCGGTTACGGTGGCCGCGCCATCTGCCAAGCTCAATCCTTCAAGATGTTCAAGTTTGTCTTTAAATAAATTTCTATCTAACGATTTCGGCGGATATTTTGCAAAAAACTTATGCCGCATTAAGTTGACCAAAACTTTGTCATTAACCTTTCCGCTTATCGCCAACTTACCGTCATAATCCATATGTAAACCGGCATGATAAAAAACCCAATCGTTGATTTGAGCATTTCCCGGTCCGGCATCAAAAGCCATCAACTCTCCGTTATCTCCTACCCATGTCAAATTAGATACGGCTCCGATATGCGCAATGCCAACCGGCTTTTTGAAGTTATTTACCATTGAAGCATAATAAACCGGAACGAGCGGCCCGCCCTGCCCGCCGGAAAGTAAATCGGCCTGAACAAAATGATTGACTACCTTAATTCCTGTTAAATTAGCCAATTGTTCCCCGTCTCCCATTTGATAGGTGAAATGTTGCGCCGGATTGTGGTATAAAGTATGTCCGTGAAAGCCTATGACATCTACTTTGCCGTCGGCAAAATCTATCATCTCTTGCGCAACAGCGGCATGAGCTCTCGTCAGTTTGTCTTCCAAGGTTTGAAATTCTGCCGCCAAACTTGCCGTTTCCGGACGTTTGCTTGCCAAATTTTGCAAACGCTCTCTGATATCATCATCATAAGGTTCGACGCGACTGCGCTCAACTTCATAGACATCAACCCCGTCAGTCACTATCAATGCCGCAGCAATGCCGTCTAAAGACGGACTGCTCATCAAACCTAAGGCTCTTATTTTTTTTATTGTATCCATAAATTTACCGAATCTGTTGCACTATTATAATTATATGTTAATATGCGTTAAAAATCTATTATAAATAAGGAAAGGAAAAATGACACAATTTAAATCTCAATTTGTTAACCTAATGGTTGAACGCGGTTTTTACAATCAATGCACAAACGAATCCGGCTTTGATGAATATTTGTACGAATGCGAAAAAAGCGGAACGCCAGCTGTGGGTTATCTGGGATCCGACCCAACGGGCGACAGCTTGCACGTCGGGCATATTGTGCCCTTGATGATGATGCGTTGGTTCCAAAAATGCGGTCATAAGCCTTTGACTTTGGTCGGCGGTGCAACGGCCAGAATCGGCGATCCTTCCGGTAAAGATAAGTTGCGCCCGTTTCTTTCCGAAGAAACTTTGGCTCATAACATTGAAGGTTTGAAAAAATCTTTCTCCAAATTTTTGAAATTCGGCGATGGCAAAACCGATGCTGTGATGGTTGATAACTGGGACTGGTTCAAAGATATTAACTATCTTGCTTTCCTGCGCGATATCGGTACTTATTATTCCGTTAACCGCATGTTGACCATGGATAGCGTTAAATCTCGTTTGGACAGAGAACAACCCATGTCTTTCTTAGAGTTTAACTATATGCTCCTCCAAGGTTATGACTTCTGCGAACTCTACCAAAAATATGGCTGTCGGGCGCAAATTGCCGGTTCTGACCAATGGGGTAACATCACTTCCGGTACAGAACTCGGTCGCCGTAAGTATGATGTGGAACTCTTTGGCTTTACCAGCCCGATTATCACCGATTCAAACGGCAAAAAAATGGGTAAGTCCGAAGGTAATGCGGTTTGGATTAATGAAGAAAAACTCCCCTCTTACGACTACTACCAATATTTTCGTAATATCGGAGATGCCGAAGTGGGTAAATGTTTGAGAATCTACACCGATTTACCGATGGATGAAATCAGACGCCTCGAAGCTCTTAAAGACAAAGAAATCAATGAAGCTAAAAAGATTTTGGCTTATGAAGCTACCAAAATTTGTCGCGGAATTGATGAAGCAAATGCTGCGCAAGAAACTGCCGTTAAGCTTTTTGAACAAGGTTCTGCCGGAGGTGAGTTGCCGAGCATTTCCGTTAACGGTGATATTTCGGTTCTTGATGCCTTTTTGCAAATCGGCTTTGTGGCAAGCAAAGGCGAAGCGCGCCGTCTGATTAAGCAAGGCGGCCTGAAGCTCAATGATGCCACAGTCTCGGATGAAAATTATGTCATCAAAGCTACCGATTATATCAACGGAGAAGTTAAACTCTCGCAAGGTAAAAAGAAGCATGGCCTTCTTAAATCGGCATAATTTGAAAAGGTCGGAAATTTCCGACCTTTTTTGTATTTACATCACTCCTGTTTTATGGTATTTTCTTCCTCAAGAAAATTATAAATATTAAAATTATTATATTATGAAAATTACAGACATTATTGACCGCATTGCGGTTGCAGGCGACCGCGTGGTTTTGTTTTTGCCCAACGGCTTTGAAATTAATCTTGATTTGGCTTTGGCTCACGGAATAGCAAACGGAATGAGCATTGAAGCTGAGTTTTGCCAAACATTGCTGTTGAGCCTCACCATCAACGGGAAAGTGATTTTTGCTAAGAAAAAAGAAGAGCTTTTACCGGAAATGGAAGTCTTGCAAAAAAAATTAACCATTGAAGCCGAAGATGAAAAAAGGACAGAAATCAATCTGGAATCTTCTCGTCGGGTAAAAAAACTTTTGCCGCTTTTCAGAACGAGGATAAATGTTCTTTTGCTAAATAATAAAAGTTTTATGCAGCCGAAAGACTGGATAAAAGAGCTAAAATCCGCAGAAACCTTGCAAAATGTGTATTTATATTTCAAAGAACAGGGTTTTCTTGAAAAATGTACATTCCTCGGTTCCGGTATGCTGCAAAAGCTCTATCCGGACTATGGAAAGTTAGACAAAGCTATGGCACAAAATGTTTTTGTGCTTTTTAACGCGTTGCTGCAAGATTTGGCTAACGGAATTAATCCCGAAGATGAAAATTCTGTTGAGGCAAATATTTTAACAGCGCGGTTATTGAAAGTACCGAATGTTATCGGCGAAGAAGTCAGAGTAATAGATTTGGCTACTATCGCCGAAATTTAAATTATCCCAAAATCCTTTTCTTTAAACTCCAAGGAAAAGGATTTTTTTATTGTCAAAACGCTTGATATTTTAATTTAATATTCTTAAATTTATAGAAGTGATTTTATGAAAGGATTGTTAGATGCAAGATAATTTGCCCGAACTGCGCGATATTCATCTTCCCGAAGGGGTGTCCGCCTTTCCGATTGCTTATGGTTGGTGGTTTATACTTGCCGGAATCGTCCTTTTATTTTTACTCATACAATTTATTCTTTATCTCAGGCGCTATAGCAAAGCGCGCTATGCCTTAAAACTATTGAAAGAAATTTCTGCCGAAAATATCGTTGATGCGGCTAAAGAAATGTCGGAAATCTTGCGGCGAATCTGCGTCTTCAAATATAAAGAAGCAGCTGCGCTCCTCGGTAAAGATTGGATTGAGTTTCTGAATAAAAACAGCAAAATGCCAATTGAAGACAAAACCGCCGAACTCTTAATTAATGCGCCTTATATTCCTAATGAAAGCAGCACGTATACCCATGATGACTTGGAAGATTTGCGTCGCTTCTGCCAAAAATGGATAGGAGAAAATCTGTGAACCATTTTGCTTATCCTTCCGCCGTCTTTTTACTCATTCTACCGCTTATCTTTCGCTATCTTTTACCAGCCGTAAAAGGTTTGCACGGTGATGCTTTGAAAATTCCGTTTATTGAAGATTTGCAAAAAATTGCCGTTAAATCAGGAGGAATCTGGGGGGCTCAGCTTGGTAAAAAATCTTCTGCTTTGGGCTTGTGGGGACTTTATCTGATTTATATTCTTTTAGTGATTGCCGCGGCACGTCCGCAATGGGTGAGCGAGCCTATTCCCATGCGCTCGGAAAGTCGCGATATTATGCTGATTATGGATATTTCAAACTCCATGCTTGAGCCCGATTTTGCCATTGGTAATCGGCGCATCAATCGTCTTTCTGCCGTTAAGAAAACAGCATCAGACTTTATTGACAAACGAACGGACGACCGCATTGGCTTGATTTTGTTTGGCACGCAAGCCTATTTGCAAGCCCCGCTCACATATGACAAAAAATCGGTACAAGATATTCTCTGGTCCATGGATGCCGGTATGGCCGGAAACTCAACCTCCATCGGTGATGCTATAGGTTTGGCGCTGAAAAATATTAAAGATGATGATAAAAAAGAAAAAATTTTGGTGCTTTTGACTGATGGCGAAAATAACGACGGCTCACTTTCCATGCCGGAAGCCATTAATCTTGCCAAAAATGAAAATGTGAAAGTTTATACAATCGGGGTGGGCGCCGAAGCTGCGTTTATCGACTCTTTTTTCGGTATGAAAATCGGATTGGGCAACAGCGGTCTTGATGAAACCAGCCTTAAACAGCTGGCGCAAGATACGCAAGGCAGATATTTTCGTGCGCGCGACACTCAATCTTTGCAACAAATTTATAATGCCATCGATAAGTTGGAACCAAGCGAAAATAATGAGCAATTCAGCGTGGAAACCAAAGAGCTTTTCTATATTCCGCTCTTGCTGGCTGCCCTATTGTCCATTATTTTCTATTTCAGAGGACAGAGAAAATGGTAGAAGAATTTTTGCATAATTTTCATTTTTTACGTCCGTGGCTTTTGTTGCTGCTCTTATTGCCGATTTTCTTCTTCTGGCGCTTTTTTAAGAGCATGCACAATGCCTCTTCTTGGGAAAATGTTTGCGATAAAAAGTTATTGAACTTTTTGCTCATCAAAGGCTCGTCTGCCAATCGTAAATTATTCGGGTGGCTTTTTCTTATCGGCTTGGGCTTTGCCATTTTAGCTGCGGCCGGTCCGACATGGGAAAAGCGTCCGACACCTACGCTTGTACCGGAAAATCCGGTTATGATTTTGCTTAATCTTTCTTCCGATATGAAAATTGCTGACTTGCAACCAAATCGCTTAAATCGAGCTAAATTTAAAATTACGGATTTGCTCAATTCTTTAGCAACGGCTCAAAGCGGTTTGATTGTTTACAGCCAAGAACCTTTCCTCATCACACCTATCAGCGATGATACCGATTTAATTAAAAATCTTCTGCCTGCCGTCAATTTTGATATTATGCCCTTAAACGGCGACAGGCTTGACCGCGCGATTGAATTGGCTGTCGAAAAACTTAAAAACGGCGGTTACCGTGAAGGAAACATTATCATCTTCTCGGCTGATGTCGGTGAACGTTTTGATAAGGCTTTGGAAACGGCAAAAAATGCCGCTACGCAAAATTATAAAGTCAGCGTTATTCAAACATCAACCCAAACCAACGAAAAACTCAAATTGATTGCACGTTACGGACAAGGATATTATCATCTCCTTGCTAACAACGACCTAGATATTGCCGGTTTAGATAAGTTTATTAATCAAAATATTTCTGAACTCAAGCAAAGTGAAAATGAACAATCAACTTGGCTTGATATGGGATATTATCTCTGTTTTGTTCCGCTTATTTGTTGTTTGTTTTTCTTCCGCCGCGGTATTTTTGTTTTGGTTCCAGCTCTGTTTTTTGCCTCTTCCGCTCATGCCGGTTGGTTCTTGAACAACAATCAGGAAGGTTTTAAAGCCTTTAATCAAGGCGATTTTCAAACTGCGGCTGAAAAATTTGAAGCTCCAGATTGGAAAGCTGCAGCCGAGTATCGTTTGGGAAACTACGAACAAGCGGCTAAAAACTATGCCGGAAAACAAGATGAAACCTCGCTTTATAATCTGGGGAATGCTCTTGCCAAAGGCGGTAAAATTGAAGAGGCTATCAAAAAATATGAAGAGGTTTTGAAACTTAACCCTAATCATGAAGATGCCAAGTTCAATTTGGAATATTTAAAAAAACAACAAGAGCAACAGCAGCAAAATCAAGACAAACAACAACAGCAACAGCAAAAACAGAACCAAGACCAAGAAAATCAGCAACAAGGCGATCCGTCGCAAGCTGATGATAACCAATCTGACAACAATGCCGGAGAAAATCCAAACCAACAAAATCAGCAAGGCAACAACAATCAAAATTCCGAGCCGCAACAAAATAACGAAGGAAATGAAAATAAGTCTTCGGCACAAAATCAAGATTCTCAGGGTAACTCCGAGCAAAATCAAGAAAATCAACAGCAAGATTTAGCTTCGCAAGATGAGGCATCTTCAGAGTCCCAAGAGAATGAAAATAAACAAGACGCCCCAACCGGCGGCAGTGTCAACAAACAAGGCGATGTCCAAGAAAAATATGATGAAATGCGTCAGGCAAGAGTTCAGCAGCTCAGACAAATTCCCGAAGATCCGGGAGGATTGCTCAAAGCTTTTATTGCCAAAGAATATCGCCTCAATCGTTATGGAGATGATTAAGATGAAAAAAATTATCGCTTTATTGTCTTTTGTATTGGCTTTGAACATGACAAATGTTCAAGCGCAAACACCCTCAATTTCGACAAGTGTTGACAAGACACAAGTGCCGCTCGGACAAAGTTTGAATTTGGAAATTAACTACAGCAATTCGCAACCGCCGCAGGCTGACCTTACAGAATTGCGCCAAGATTTTGATGTCGTCGGCGTGATGGAAAGCACAAACATTAACATCATTAACGGGCAGCATAATATGGAATATGTCCGCAAGTTTAAGATTATTCCAAAACGTGAAGGCAATTTGACCATTCCGGCATTTACCGACAAACATGGCAATAAATCAGCACCCATCACGATTAAAGTTTTGCCGGCTGATGCCGTTGTTTCTGCTCCGGCTAATGCTAACACGGCACCTGCGCAAAGCGAATCTCACTTTTCCATGCGCGGACGGATTAACAACAATAACCCCTATGTACAACAAGAGATAATCTACACTCTTTCTCTGCTCGACAGTGGAGGCTTGCAAGGGCGTGAACCGGTGTTTGAACTCAACAACAAAGATTGGGTTATCCGTTCTATCGGCACACCTGAAATTACACCTCAAGTTGTTAACGGCAAAAAAATGCGCGAAATTACTTTCAAATATGCCATGTTCCCGCAAAGAAGCGGCAAACTCACCGTGCCGGCCGCACGCTTTGAAGGCTATACACTTTCTCGCCCAAAAAAGAGAATTGATCCTTTTGCCGATTTGTTCGGCGATGATTTGAGCGCCACTCTGGGTTTTACTTTTGCTGAGCAAAATCCGGTTATTCTACGCTCAAAGCCGATTGAAATCGACGTTAAACCCATTCCCGCCGCCAACAACGGTAACTGGTGGCTGCCGGCGCAAGACGTAATGCTTGCCGACAAATGGGAACCGGACACAACACAATTTAAGGTCGGAGAGGCCATTCATCGCACGGTTTATCTGAAAGCTGACGGCGTGTTGGATAATCAACTTCCTGAGTTGCAGTTTGCTCCCGTGAACGGCATTAAACAATATCCCGAAAAACCGGCAACTGAAATGTCTGCCGATAAGAATCGCGTGGTTTCAATTATGAAATTATCTAATGTTTATATTCCGTCTCAAGCCGGAAAAATTACCATTCCGGAGATGAAAGTAAATTGGTTTGATATTAATGCCCAAAAGATTAAAACGGCAACACTTCCGGCAAAAGAAATAAACATCATCGGAACAAGTGTTGCTACTGAGCCGACAGCATCCTCAGAACCAGAAAATTTTTCTCAAAAACCGCAAATTCTGCCGCAAGAAATTGATGCTCCTTCAGCGTCTTCTCCGGTTGCTCAGAGACAAAAGCTTTCTGAATTGCATTTGTTATCGATTGCGCTCGGCGCTTTTCTCTTAGGCATTCTGCTAACCGTTCTTTTGATGAGAAAAACAACTACAACCAAAGAGCATGGGCTTAAATTTTGGCAAAAAGAAGTGATTATACACGCAAAAAATCGCGATTTTCGCGGACTTCGCGATGCTCTGCTGAATTGGGGTGCCGATAAATTTAATTGCACCAAACTTAATAACTTCAACGAGCTCAAAGACCTTGTCAGAGATAAAGCTTTTGCCGAAGAACTGGATAAGCTTAATGCCTTGCTCTATACCGAAAATGATGTTGCTTGGGATGCTAAAAACTTTTGCGTTATTTTTGAACGGATAGCTGCTCAAGGTAAGATTTCGGCAAAAAAAAATAAGCTATTACCAGATTTATATAAATAGCAAGCTGAGCCAGCTTGACCGCCCTAATCGATTGCCGAGCTGTCCGTGCCCAGAAGCCGCGTTGCTGTCTACGTGCAAGGCGGAGCAAAAGTGCCTTGTTCATTCGTCATTGTCATCCCGAACACACCCTTATCGTCACCCTGAATTTATTTCAGTGTCTCATGAGATGCTGAAACAAGTTCAGCATGACAGTGTGGAATGTTTGGCTGCCGCCGGCCGAACGCAGCG
>CASFNB010000004.1:72330-72754 GCA_949295915.1 uncultured Pseudomonadota bacterium
AGTGTGGAATGTTTGGCTGCCGCCGGCCGAACGCAGCGCGTTCGATCGCCAAGCTGAGCCAGCTTGACCGCCCTAATCGATTGCCGAGCTGTCCGTGCCCAGAGCAAACATCATTCTTGGCGTATCTTCCGTGCCTCGTTCCGGCAAAAACGCTCTCCGCCCCACCTCGGCGCGTCTTTTATATTTTTTATCATTAAATTCAACAAGTTATATCATTTTTTTGACGCCGACCATTAATTTTTGGTTGCAAAAAAAAAAAATGGTTTATCATGGATAGTATGGGCTTTAATTCTTTATCATCCATGGAGGCGTGTCATGAAAAACCTAAGCTTTTTTATCTTCTCGGCTCTTTTGAGCTGCGGATTGATTTATTCGGCTGCCGCTTTCGACCTGCCTTCATCTTTCTCATATTCACACACCACCG
>CASFNB010000005.1 GCA_949295915.1 uncultured Pseudomonadota bacterium
GTAACTTTGAAGGCGAAAAAAATTTTAGTGTACAAAGAAGTACATGAATTTTTTGAGACCGCACAAAGTTGCTTTAGTTACCCATTATACGAACTTTTATTTTTAGATTTGCATGTTGAAAATAGACTGATAAGCCTTTATCGCGGTGTCGCGGAAAGCAACAACCGTATCCAAAGCCACCTCGGCATTAGAAACGGCAAGAGCCACATCTTGCACGCTGGCTTTGCCCTGAATGCCGGCAATGGTAACCTGCTCGGCCTGATTACCTAAATTTTGAGCTTCTTCAATACTTGATTTGACCATATCGGAAAAAGTAGAACCGGTCACTTGCACCGGAGCTGTTTCTTTGGCGGGAGTTTGCGCCCCTATTCTGCTGAGAGCGGCTTGATAAGCATTGAGAGCACTGGAAATATTACTAACCACGATTATAACTCCTTATTACTTCAAAATATCCAAAACTTTAGAATTCATATCTCGCGCGGTCTGCACCATGGTAAGATTAGCTTCATAGGCACGTTGCGCTTCTTTCATATCCATCATTTCAACCAGAGTATTGACATTGGGCATGGAAACATATCCCTGTTCGTCTGCTGCCGGATGATTTGGGGCATATTTTTTAACAAATGGGGATTGATCTTTGATAACTTTGTCAACTTTGACCATTTCGGCACCGGTCTTTTTATCGATATAATTTTTGAAAGTAACCACCTGACGACGATACGGATCTTCGCCTTCACGAATACCGACCGATTCGGCATTAGCCATATTTTCGGAGATAATGCGCAAACGCTCGCTTTGAGCTTTCATACCGGAAACGGCAATATCGGAAGTAACAGACAAATCGCTCATAAAATATCGCTCCGTTAAATATTAATTTTAGTGTTGGCATTCTTAATCATATTTTGATAAGAATTATAAATTGTAATCATACGATTATACTCACCGCTAGCTTTGTTGGCTTGGTTAAGTTGATCTTCAATAATCACTCCGTTACCGTCAATCGTCAGCGGAGAAGATGGTTTTGGAGTATAAACCACAAATTCACCGCCATCAGACTTTTTAACGGCATTATCATGAGTAAGATGCTTAGGATTGGTTGTCACCATTTCAAGCTTTGGTGTCTGCATATCAGCCAAAGCATTTTTAAAATCGGGTTCAGCAACTTCCTTGGGCAAATAATTGGGCGTTGTTGAATTAGCAATATTTTCTGCGGCCACACGTTCTTTAGCGGCTTGAAAACGCATATTTTTTTTAATCAAATCAACAACTTGCAGATTATTTAAATCCATTTTATTCCCCAAACATTATGATTTTGTATCCCACACAAAAATCTAATGCAAAAACCGTGCCTTAATTATAAAGTTCTTGCCAACTTTTCCCCAAAAGTTTATACTTTTACAAGAACCAATAAAAAGGCAACGCTTATGTCTGAAAAAGATATTAATGAAAGATTAAGAAATAGCAATCAAGAAAACAGCTTGTCCACAGATTATGCCGTTGCTTTGGGCTATGAACCGGAAAAAGATAACGCCCCAAAAGTTTTGGCCAAAGGTCAAGGTCACGTCGCACAAAAAATCATTCAAATCGCCATTGATGAAGGCATTGAAATAAGAAAAGATGCCGATTTGTTACAAATTTTAAAAGCCGTGGATATCGATAGCGAAATTCCGATTGAAGCCTTTTCTGCCGTAGCCGAAATTATCTCTTATATTTACAAAGAAAACGGCAAAGAAATCAGCAAAGATTAAGCTAATTTTTCCATCACGCAGATAAAGAATCCGTCCGTTTCGGTTGTGAGCGGAGAAAGGCGCAGATATTTTTCCGAATGATATGGATAAGGCGCATCAATTTTGCTTTCCCAAAGTTTTTTAATATTTACGGGATGCACGGTCGGATTATTTTGTAAAAACGCAGCAATTATTTCCTCATTTTCTTCATTCAAAATTGAGCATGTGATATAGATGATTCGTCCGCCTACTTTAGTCTTTTCATAAGCGGTTTGCAAAATGTCAATCTGAATGTGATTGAGTTTATCAATCATATTTTGATTAAGGCGGAACTTTGCATCGGGAGAACGACGCCACGTTCCTGTTCCCGAGCAAGGTGCATCGACAACGAAACGGTCAAAATTGTTATCTGATGTTGCCACAAAATCCATCAGTTCAATATTGCTGATATGCAAGCGTTCCATTCGAGGCTTGATAGCCATTAAGCGCTTTTTTTCAATATCATGGGCCAGAATATGCCCTTTATTCTGTAAGATATAAGCCATAGCCAAACTTTTACCGCCGGCACCGCAGCAATAATCGATAATTTTGTGTTCGGGCTTAACATCACATAAAATCGCGGCAATTTGCGAAGCTTCGTCCTGAATTTCAATTTCACCTTCTCGATAAGCGATGCAATTTCCGAGCGGAATACGTCGTAAAGAACGAATTCCATAAGGAGAATATGGTGTCGGCAACACTTCAAAACCTTCGGCTTTAAGTTTTTCCAAAACCCCTTCCCGATTTTTGACATTGATACGAAAATCAGCTTCTGCCGGTTCATTTAAAGATTTAAGTAAGCGCACATCTTGCACTTTTTTATAAAGCCATTCGGGGGTTTCGGCTTCAACAAACGGCGGATAAACCTCTTCATTATCCTTCTTGAGCCAATCTTTTTCTTCCGATGTCAGAGCAGAAGGACAATATTGCAAACCGCTGAAAATCTCATCGATATTTTCACCTTTTTGTTTAAGATAGGTCAGCAAAATTTTGCGATATTCTTTTGAGCGCGCATCAAATTCCAACTTCATGCGATTACGAATAATCATCCACACCGTATCGGTAATAAAACGTCTGTCTTTGGAGCCGATATACTTGCGAGCTTTCAAATAAGCATCAATAATTCCATCAGCCGGTTTAAGGTCTTTGAAAATTTCGCCGATAAGTTCTAAAACGGCCTGATAGCGCGCGCCTTGCTGCATTTATCTGTCTTCCCAAAGTTCAAAACGAGGTTTGCCGTTGGGAAGCTCATCTTCAAACATATTCAAAGGACGCGCCCAAATTTGCGCCTTATTTTTAACATTGCAATAAATGACCAATTCTTCTTTGGTTTCGGTATGTGTTGCCACTTCCAAAACCAAATATAAGTTGCCTTTATAGTGCTTGTAAATTTGTCCGCGATGTACCATAATTCTTTACTCCTGAATATCTTTTTTGAAACCGACAGCGACCAAATATTCCTCAGGCGACCCTTGACGGCTGGCATCCGGCTTGGCATGGGAAACTTTTTTGAAACGCTTTTTAATATCATTCAACAAACCGGCTTCAGCCCCGCCTTTGAAAACTTTGGCAATAAAAATACCATCTTCGGCCAAAACCTCTTTGGCAAATTCATAAGCAATTTCCACCAAAGCAATCGTACGCAAATGGTCGGTTTGTTGGTGACCGGTTGTATTGGCCGCCATATCGCTCATCACAATATCTGCCTCCCCGTTCAAAAGTTCTTTCAATTTGTCGGCAGCTTCCGGCTCGGTAAAATCTTGGCAAATGAGCGTTGCACCGTTAATCGGTTCGGCTTCCAAAATATCAATACCCACAACCTTACCCGTGCCTTTGTTGCGTTCAACGGCAACTTGTGTCCACCCTCCGGGAGCGCACCCCAAATCGACTATTGTTTTTCCCTTGCCTAAAAAATGGAATTTTTCATCCAACTGAATGAGCTTAAAAGCCGCACGAGAACGGTATCCCAAACGTTTAGATTCGGCAACATATGGATCATTAAGCTGACGTTCCAACCAACGGTTAGAAGATTTATCTCTGTATTTTGCCGTTTTAACACGCACGGTCAGTTGGTGTCGACCGCGAATTTCCTTGGCTGATTTTGTTAACTTTACCATGATTTTTCCTATTATATTCATCAATAAGCTCGGAAACGATTCCGTCTTTTGCACTCTTTAATGAGGCTGTAATTTCCTGAGCTCCCAAACAATCATAAATGGTTTTGAAAATAACGCAAGCAGCCGTAAAAATGGTGGAACGTTTCTGACCGATATATAGATTTTCCATCATTTGTTCACGTGTAAGTTTGTAAATACCGGCAATTTGTTCATCAATATCCTTACATTGAATAACATGTCCGTCTGCTTTATCCCGATCATATTTGCCAAATTTTTCAATCATGGAAACATAACGCAGCGGCGTACTTGATGTTGCCACGAAACAAACTTTATCTCTGATTTCATCAAGTTTTGAATCTTTTACAAAATCATTGGCAAAGCGGGCAATTTCATCATGCAGCTTTTGTGCTTTTTCCGGATTATATTCCACCAGATCAAAAGCCTCGGAAGAATTGCGTGCGCCCCATGGGATGGATATCGTATGTATGATTTTGGGATTTTTGGTATTGGTTGCCAAAGTGATTTCCGTTGACCCTCCTCCCAAATCATATAAAACCACATATTCGGTTTTGTCGCAAACGTGCTCTAACGCACCTTTCAAATTCAAACGCGCTTCTTCATAGCCGTCAATCACTTCAATTTTTATCATTGATTCATGATAAACTTTGTCGATAAATTCTTGCGAATTTTGTGCCATTCGACAAGAGGCCGTAGCAATAGCTCGTGTTTTGATAATGTGGTATCTATCCATGATTTGTTTGAGTTTATAAAAGCACTCCAGTCCTCGGTTCATGGCTTCAGGTGTAAACTTCATATGTTCATACATGCCTTCGCCGAGTTTAACTGAATATGCCTCGCTGAACAAATATTTTTTATGTTGATCGGCAATAAGCAAGCGGCAAGAATTTGTCCCTAAATCAATGGCGGCAAAGCATTTATTTTTTGTCATTGTTAAACTTCCTTCCTTTTCTTGCAAAAGGATAACGTCTTTTTCTGTTCATCTGTTTACGGTTTGTATTTTGTGCGTGCATCAAATCGAGTAAAATTCCTTCTCGGATTCCCCTATCGGCAACGGTAATTTCGGCGATTGGCCAAAAAGAGCAAAGAGCTTCGATTATAGCGCATCCGGCAATAGTCAAATCAGCTTTTTGCGCACCGATACAAGCGTGCTTACGACGTCCTTCATCCCCCATTCGTTTAATTTTATTAATTGCGCGTTCAATATCTTGTCGGCTGATTGACAAACCATCGACGGCAGAACGATTATAACGCGGCAAATTAAGGTGCACAGCGCCCAAAACCGTAACAGTTCCGGAAGTACCGATAATTTGAATTTCTTGATTGCGTATGGCTTCGCTGATTTGATATTTTTCTTCAAACTCAGATAAAATTTTATGCGTACGTTCAATAATGGTATTATACGCCAAATCAGTCATCTCTTGAGCAGGGAAAGCTTCGGAAACGGTAACCACACCATAAGGAAGAGAAACAAACCCTTCAATAAAAGTCTTACCGCTGTTTGTTACTCTGGCCAGAGAAATTTCCGAAGAACCGCCACCGATATCAAACACAAGTGCACGTTTAATATTGCGATTCAAGAGAGGAATGCAGCCGACAACAGCCAATCGAGATTCTTCTTTGGAGGAAATAATCTCAATATTCAAACCGGTTTCTCTTTTAACCGCATCAATAAACTCTTTACAGTTCACCGCGCGACGGCAAGCTGCGGTTGCCACATAGCGTCCTTTATAAATCGGCGCATATTCCGCCAACACTCCGGCACACACCTTCAAAGCTCCGATAGTGCGTTTGATAGCCGGACGAGAAAGTTCATTGTCTTTGATAATGCCCTCACCCAAGCGGGTGATTCTTGAAAAAGTCTCCACAATTCTAAACGAACTGGGTGTTGGTGTGGCAATCACCAAACGACAAGAATTTGTCCCTAAATCAATAGCCGCATAGTTTTTTGTCTCAAAAAAAGAAGGGCTATTTTTTCTATCGCTGTATGGCTTTATATTATTTTGTTTTTTTCGCCATTTTTGCATTAATTTTCAATTCATTAGTTAATTATAAAATACTATTGATTTTATAATGTCCGATTTTTGTTCTAAGAGCAAGTATTTTTTATCACTTAAGCAAAAAAAATCGGGGAACATTCCCCGATTTTGAACTACTCACCATAAATTTCTTGTCTGACTTGAGTTCTAAGCTCATCAATGGAAACGAGCTCTTTCTTTTCGTTTTCAAAATACCAATAGACCCAACCGTTACAAGCGGATAAATTCTGAGCGGCAGCCCCGACCTGATGAATGGAACCTTCCATGGTATCTGATTTAAGAGTACCGTCGGAACGAACAATCGCCTTATGTTTACGACCGGCATCATAGAGTACATCTCCCGGATTGAGTAAACCTCTTTCAACAACGGAACCGAAAGGAATACGCGGCTGACGTTTTTTGGAAACCATTTCCAAACACAAAGTGTTATCAACCGGTTGCACGGCATCAATACGCGCTTGAGCACCTTTAACATAATTAATATCGCGTTCGATTCCGATAAAATTACGCCCGAGTTTTTTAGCCACGGCACCGGTTGTTCCGGTTCCGAAGAACGGATCAAGAATAACATCTCCGACATTGGTTGAAGCCATAATCACACGATAAAGCAAGCTTTCTGGTTTTTGTGTCGGATGCAATTTGTTACCATCATCATCTTTCAAGCGTTCTTTACCCGTACACAGCGGAATTTGCCAGTCGCTGCGCATTTGTGTATCCTCGTTCAAAGCTTTCATGGCTTCATAATTAAAGGTATATTTGGAATTTGGATTTTTTGAAGCCCAAATCAAAGTTTCATGAGCATTTGTAAAACGCGTTCCCTTAAAATTCGGCATCGGATTGGTTTTGTTCCAAATAATATCGTTCAAAATCCAAAAGCCCAAATCTTGTAGGATATAACCGACGCGAAAAATATTGTGATAAGAACCGATAACCCAGATAGCACCGTCTTCTTTCAAAACTCTGCGTGCGGCAGTCATCCATGCGCGAGTGTAAGCATCATAAGCAGCCAAGCTTTCAAAGCTGTCCCATTCTTCATAAACGCCGCTGACGTTTGTATTATCTGGACGCGTCAAAGCATCGCCGAGTTGCAAATTATACGGAGGATCGGCAAAAATCAAATCGACCGAATTTTCTTCCATCTGATTCATAGCTTTAATACAATCGTCATTGATAATGGTATTAAGAATAGTTTTTTGTTGCTTACTGCTCATTTTTACTCAACCGTTTTATTGTTAAATTATCTTATGAGGACAGTATCGTAAAATTTGGTTATAAATTTATTAACATTGACAAAAAAAATTGACTTTTTAAAAAAATATTTTTTTATTTACACAAAATCAATGAGATAAAAAATATACTTTTATCTTTTTAGACATTTTTTTCAGAATAAAATACAAAAAAAAGCATTCCGAAGAATGCTTTTTGTTAAGATTTTTTTTAAAAAGTTCGCCTCTTCTGTTGAGGTTTGGGATGAAACTTAGCATCAAAAATTTGGATAACGATATTTGCCGGCAAATCATACTTAATATTAAGCCGAGATGATAATTCTATAATAGTCTCGTCCATATTTTGCGCAATCAAAAGCGTCAACAAAGCCCAATATTGTTCTCCGTAAAAACATCCAACATGTTTCTCAAAGAAGGCAACAGCTTTCTGTAAAAAGTCCTTTTTATCGGCCGCAAAATCGACTAGCATATACATACAGCTGAACCAAAGCCGCAAATTCATCCCATCTTTTTCTTCAACATCTAAAGATATAAACTTTGATGCCAATTCGGCTTCACGCATTTCAACATATATATTTACGGCTTCAAGATTCTCAAAAATGCTGAAAGCATCAACCTGCTGCCATATACAGTTCTTATCCATGGAACGAATTGCGTTAAGCTGAGCGTGAATAACATCAGAACAAAATCCCGATCTCAGATAAGGGAAGAGCTCCAAATAATTATTGGCAATAAAATAAATTCTCGCCACCTCGCCTAAAAATAGATCTTTTTTCATAAACATAATTTTTAAAGGATTAATAATTTTGAATTGAGGCGAAAGTACAAAAAAATAAGCATTTTGTCAAATGCTTATTTCATAAACGCTTGTATCGGTTTGTAAGATTTTCGGTGCTCGTCGCATACTCCATGCTCCTTCAATCCGTCAATATGCAGCTTTGTCCCGTAACCGGCATTTTTTTCAAATCCGTAATACGGATATTTTTGTGCCAAATTTTGCATCAAATAATCTCGATAAACTTTGGCCACGATTGACGCTGCCGAAACCGACATTGATAAAGCATCCCCTTTGATTATGGTCTGGGTAGCACAAGGAAAATCTTTCGGATTTTGGTTTCCGTCAATCAAAGCAAATTTCGGCTGTTTATCCAATTTTTGATAAGCACGTTTCATCGCCAAAAATGTTGCTTGCAATATATTCAAGCTGTCAATCTCCTTTGCACTGGCTTCACCGATTCCTATGGAAATGTTACCTTTGGCTTGTTCTTCAAGCAACAAAGCATAAAGTTTTTCACGTTTCTTAGCCGAAAGTTTTTTAGAATCATTGAGTTCACGTAAAAGCTCGGCTTTTTCATGACGATTATGAAACACCACCGCACCGGCCACAACCGGGCCGGCCCAAGGTCCTCGTCCGGCTTCATCAATTCCGACCACTTCATCGTTATAGTTATCTTCAAAAGCAAAATCAGGCATATTTTTATCAATCATTTGGTACAAGGAACACTCGGAGGCAAACAACGTCCGTTGCAATCGTACAAAATCTGATTCGGCGGACAAACACATTTCTGATTAATACAAACTTTTCCGCCGCGGCAAGAGGGATTACAACGCGTTGCCTCCGGACATCCCCAACATAGCACATTTTTATAAACCACTTTTGTCGGACTTTTGCACATGGATGGAAAAGATGCCGTCCGCCCGATTTCCCAACAAATTTTATCAAGCTGGCGCATTTTTCCCTGAAGTGTACTTGTATTAACCAAAGCATGCGCTTCAAAAGATAACAACAGGCAAAAGACCGACAAAAGTTTAAGCATTGAGTGTCCTATTTTTCTTGAGTTTTTTCAACTTCTTCAAAAACCAACTCTTTTCCGTCGGAAGTTTTGAGAGTAAGTTTTGAACCATCCAAAACAAAAGCATTAACAGTCGGCAAAGTCATCAAATATTGGCTTTCGGCTTTCATCAAATTTTCGGGACCGGCCATCATGGTAGCACCGGCAGGACCGAATTTGATTGTGTTGCCTTCAACCTCATATTGTCCAAAATAATTATTGACGACTTTACCGAAGTAACGATTTTCTTCCCCATCAAAACCTAAAATAATTTCAGCATCGTTATCGGCATCGTTCATTTTATATTCTTTGCCTTTGAAAGAATTTTCCGAAGAGGAACAAGCGGCCGTCAAAACCAAAGCAAACATAAGAGATAAAAGTTTTTTCATATTTGTTCTCCTTTTCAAAACACAATACATATATAATTAAACATATATAACTAAAAAAAATTTTTTACAATTTTTTATTATGATTGTGGAGAATATCAAAAAGAAAAATCATCTTAAATTATATTGAGATAAAATGTTATAATTAATTAAGTCATTAATTTCAGATTTACATCTGCTTTTAATAACAGCTTTATGAACCGATTTATTAATACGAGCCAAAATTTCCGATTCTTTTGAATTATTTGCAATAAAAGGTTTAACCCGTTTTAGAAGTCCGCGGAAAAAACGAATTCCGGACAAACTGATAAAATTGCCCAAATTTTCAGATGTTTTTAGAGTATCCATCACACCAAGAGCATTATTTTTCTCAAAATAATTAATATATTCAGAAGCCTTTTCGGGATTTTGTTCACAAACGGCAACGACACAAGATAACAATTTAATATCCAACCATTTACCATTGCATCCGTTCCAAGATTTAGAATAAGTTTTTTCATCTCCTAAAGGCGCTTCCAAAGACATCTTTCGAATAAAAGGCTTAATGCTCATCCAAACTTGTTGACTTTGGTCTTTTCCGTGAGAAGCAATATTTTCCCACACATCAAAGATATTAAAACCTCTAAAATGAAAAGTTGCATCATTTTCAGGTATTCTTTTACTAATAAAGTCCAATATTTTTTGATCTTTTTCAGGATATTTTTTGGCAATTTCGTTTAATCCTATGGCAACAAACCCCATCAAACAATCAACTTCTCCAACTTTTTTCTTCTCTTCTGGTTGAATTTCCTGATAAAAATTTAAAACTTTCTCAGCTATTTCGGGAGAATCAGAATTATGTATAACATTATTAATTCCACTATACAAAACATCTTTAATTTCAATAGTCCTGCCAAATTCATCAAAATTAAAACGCATTTCATCAAAAAGCACATCTAAACATTCCGAAGCATAATTTTTATTTTTATACATAATCATTTTAACACACTTGGCTTTTGCTTCGGCAATAGGTCTTATTCTGCAATATGCCGGCATTTTTTTCAATAAAGGTATTACTTCAGGAATGGTATCGGGATGTTGAGAAACAATAGCTGTCAAATTATTCAAAAAATCTCTATAATCGCGCCAAGAAAAGACCGTCATCCTTGTTCTTTCATATCGACAAGAAGTATCAACAAAAGGACGTTCTTGAGCAATCATTTTTTTTATCTGCTCCAAAGAATACATACCATTATCGGACTTTTCACTTCCATAACCGCTATTATTACTAAAATCAACCATAAAAAAATCCTTAATTAACACTATAGAAAATAATATCATTTTTCTTCAACTATTGCAATGTATTTTTAGTCAAGCATTGAAATCACAACTTTGGGTATTATATCTACTTTGTCTGTTACGTCTAAACAAAAATAAAGGAGAAAAATATGACAACACAAGGTGTACGTTACCCGACCATGGCATTCATTACCGGCGGTGCCGGACAAGCCGATGACGGTATTCCGCCGCAACCGTTTGAAACCTTTTGCTATGATTCGGCATTAATGCAAGCCCGCATAGAAAACTTCAATGTCATTCCTTATACTTCGGTATTGCCGAAAGAAATCTACGGCAATATTGTTCCACTTGATGACAAGATTGCCAAACAATTCCACCACGGTGCGGTTTTGGAAGTAATTATGGCCGGCAACGGAGCCAGCCGTGATGACCATAAAGCCATTGCCACCGGCTTGGGCATTTGCTGGGGTAAGAATAAGAAAGGTGAGCTGATTGGCGGCTGGGCGGCAGAATATGTTGAATATTTTGACACCTTCATTGATGATGACATTGCCAAAGGTCATGCCGAAATGTGGCTGAAAAAATCCTTAAACCACGAATTATCTTTGCGTGGTGTTGAAAAACATTCCGAATTTCAAATGTGGCATAACTATATCAATATCACGCAACAATTCGGCTATTGCTTAACCGCATTGGGCTTCCTCAATTTTGAACACGCCGAACCGGCAAAATTCACACCTGTTCCGCCTAAAAAATTGTAATTTATAACTTCGACTTGCCTCTTTGCCCAAAGGGGCAAGTTTTGTTTTTATTCTTGTAAACAAGGAAAAAAAATAATGGCTGATAAAAAAACTTCTGCCGCCCCGATAAAAAACAATCCCAACGGCTTGGGTGTTATGGCTTTAGCCGCGATTGTCGTCAGTTCAATGATCGGCGGCGGTATCTATTCCTTGCCGCAAAACATGGCCTCACATGCCTCAGCCGGAGGTGTTTTAATGGCATGGATTATAACCGGTATTGGTATATATTTCATTGCCAACACTTTTAGCATTTTATCCATGGCCAAACCGGATTTAACCACCGGTATCTATATGTATAGCCGCGAGGGTTTCGGTCCTTTTGCCGGATTTACAATCGGTTGGTCTTATTGGTTATGCCAAGTTTGCGGCAATGTCGGTTATGCCGTCATCACCATGGATGCGCTAAACTACTTCTTCCCGCCCTATTTTGCCGGCGGCAACAATTTAGCCTCTATCGTCGGCGGCTCAATTATCATTTGGTGTTTTAATTTTTTAATACTAAAAGGCATCAAACAAGCAACCATCATCAATACCATCGGAACAATTGTCAAAATTGTTCCTCTGGTTTTGTTCATTTTAATAATGTTCATCATATTCAAATTTAGTCACTTTGACTTTGACTTCTGGGGCGAAGCTATTGCAACAAAAGCCAAACTCGGAGATTTAAGCACGCAAATAAAATCGACTATGCTCGTTACCTTATGGGCATTTATCGGTATTGAAGGTGCCGTTGTCATGTCCAACCGCGCCCAAAATACCCAAGAAATCGGCAAAGCCACGTTTTTAGGTTTCATCGGTTGCTTAGTCATTTATTTACTACTTTCATTGTTGCCTTATGGCTTTATGTCTCAACCGGAATTAGCTGCCGTTCCGCCGCCGTCCACGGCCGGAATTTTAGAAAAAGTCGTCGGACCTTGGGGCGCATGGATAATGAACATTGGTTTGGTATTATCGGTATTAACCAGCTGGCTGGCATGGACAATTGTAACGGCGCAAATTCCGCAGGCAGCCGCTGAAAACGGCACTTTCCCGAAAGTCTTTACCAAAGAAAATGCAGCCGGTTCGCCAAGCGTTTCGCTTTGGGTTACTTCGGCCATGATGCAAATTTTCATTCTGCTGGTATATTTCTCCAACAACGCATGGAACACCATGTTAAGTATTACCAGTGTTATGGTTTTGCCGGCTTATTTGGCATCTTGTGCTTACTTATGGAAACTGTGTGAGGATGGAGAATATCCGACAGGTTTACCGGTTAAACGCTCATCGGCTCTTTTTACATCAGTTTTAGGCTCAATCTATGCCATATGGTTGATATATGCCGCCGGTTTGAATTATCTGTTGATGGCAGTAATCATTGTCACCTTAGGTATTCCGGTTTATATCTGGGCAAGAAAAGAGTCTGCCCCGAAAGAGAAATTATTTTCTTGTAAAGAATACGGAGCCGTTGCCATTTTTATTATTCTATCCTTATGGGCAATTTATGCCTTTGCTCACGGCATTGTCAAAATCTGACAATAGTTGAGAAACAAAAACAGGCGCCGTTTTCGACGCCTGTTTTTTTATTAAATTAACCCCTGATTATGAAGAAAATCGCGCAATTTATCGACCCTGTTTTCACAATCGATACCATTTTCATCTTGTTTTATTTTTAACTCTTCAATAAGCGTTTCTTGCGCATCATTTTTTCTCAATAAATAAGCATCGTTTTTACAAACGACATGAGCATCGGAATAAATCAATCTTTGCCCGAAAAATTCTTTTGATAAGTTCTCAGCATCAACAATTTTCAAATACGGAATATAAGCATTTTGTGACCATAATTGTTTTGTCCAAAGCACCAAAAACAGATAAGGATTTTCTTCCGCGTTTTCGTTACTCATTTTGCCGTATTTTTGAGGACGAAATTCTGAATAACGAATATAATAATATTCCCAAGGAAATCTCTTTTGATTTTCACAATTTTTCAGGAAATCAGCAATTAGATCATCGAGCTTTGCATTGGAAAAAGTCTCTGATTTTGAAAGCAAATCATGCAAAACACTCTTGGTTCTGTCAAAACCTTTATTGGCACTTTTGTGAAAAAGTGAATTCCACGCCGAATCATTGGTTGATGCAAATTGATAGCGGCCTCTTCGTTCCTCTTGTGCATAAAAACCGCAAGTTGATAAAGCGCAATCAATTTTATCTTTATCACAAGAAAAAAGAGAAATAAAACGATCGGCATATTGCAAATTTTCTAAACCGATAATACTCACTTGCCCTTTCAAAAGCCCGTGATCTTCCAGTTTATATAAATCTTCTTGAACTTCGGGTTGTTTTTGCAGAAGTAGCATTTTTTCTTTTTCTTCCGTCAACTGATTAAAATTAAACCCATTATCCGCAATATCATCAAAATCGCCGTTTTTCATTAGATACTGAGTTTGTTTCAAAATTGCCGGGATTCGGTTTCTTTCACTTCTTTCACTGAGTTCATCGGTAGAATTTTGAATCAAATTATTAATGATGCGGATTCGACGAATAAAATCTTTTCGAGAAATTTCATCTTGATGTTGCAGATAATAGACAATCGCATATAAAAGGATAATTCTATTTAAAGGGAATGAACGTATTTTTCCTTTTTTATTACCGTAAGAAGACAAACAATCTTCCAAAATATCCGTTTTATCACCCACCACAATCTTATTATCGGCATGAGCTGATCCCATGAAAGAAGCCAAAAAATCGCTCGGAGAATCAAAACCTTCAATGTTGATCCAACAATCGAAAAAGCTTTCCAATAACTTTATGTTTTTTAAAGTCTCATCTTTATCTTTGGCCGAAAAATAGGTTTCAATCAAATCAAAGTCATCCACGTTTTCCAAACGCACTGATTTTCCGTTCAAATAACTGATGATATCGCAAACGAAACGAAAATAGCTCATAAATTTATCATCCACGATTTCCGTTTCTTTATTTTTGCAATATTTCCACAAAAAATCAGTCCAATCTTTATCTGTCTTTAAAATTATTCGAGAAGCCAAATCGGGATCAATTTTTTTGAGCTCTCTTTCCAGTTCTGCTTTAAAATGTTCAAACATGGTTAAAGGTTTTCCGCGCGAGTTCATTTTAATATAAAGTTCATCGGTCAACCCCATGTCTTTAATCGGCAAGAAATAGAAACTGATTACTCCGTCGGAAAGTTTTTTCCATATATCGGAAACATTTTTAAAGCGCTCGTGAATGGCATCCAACATCACCAACATAGAACCGATTGTCGGATCTTTTTTCCAACTGAGAGGAAACCAAGGTTGATTAATGACTTGTGCAGAAATATTTTCCTTATCAAAATCGGGAGTAAAATCGACCAATTTAGCACAGAAGCATCTGGCAGAATAACGTGTTTCATAGCTGAATCGGCGTAAAAAAGCACATTTTTCTTCCGGCACGTTTTCTTTTTTAGCAACATAATAATGCAACAAAAATAATGTAGTCAATCTTTGTTGTCCGTCTAAAGGCGTTAAAACCCCTTTGTCATTAATATCACCATAAATAAAATCGAGACAAATCGGTGTTTCCGTAATGGCGGAATATAAGGAATTCAAAAATCTTTTTCTGACCACATTAACACTTTGTTCTTCTCGTCCTTGAGCATAGTCGCGCTGAATGAGAGGAATAACAATTTCATTAATCTGCCCTTTTTCAAAAATATCAAAAAAAGAATAAGATTGTGTAGCCATTTATAACACCTCCCCGCCAATAATTTCTGCTTCTTTTAAATACGGTGACAAAACCGAACAAATTGCTTTAACATAAGCTTTTCTGTCAGCATCAGTCCAAAAATGCAGTTGTGTTTCATTTGAAGCGGAATAATACTTCAAGAACACCATTTTGGTACAAAAAGGAATATATTGTCCCTTCTTATCCATCTTAATAATCTCATTTCTTTTTACATCAAAAGTAGAATTATTAAGAGCGGCATTGTCTGCCATATTCAGCAAAGCCAGATTAAAAATAGAATGTAAATATTCTACGCTCTGGTCAACAGATAAAACATTGCAAATGATTTGTTGCAAATCCTCAAATTTGCTTCTCGATATATGAGGCAAAGCAAGAGCTTGTTCTATCTCTTCAATAAGTTTGATATTATCGGCGGCAACCGTTTTCACGGAAGGGAGTTGTAACGACAACCATCCTTTCCAAAGTTTTTCGTCTTGAGGAATCTTGGAATGTTGAGCATGGATGTGTTCCAAACTCCACATCACTTTTTGTTTATTATGATATTTAAATTTATCAAAAGGAAAACGTTGTGCGCAATCATCAATACAACGTACGGACTCCACATTAAACAGCAAAAGCAAACGACTAATGCTTTTACAATCAGTTTGATTTTCATAGCTCAAATCGATATACGATTTTTGAGACAAAATAACACTTTCTCTTATCTCCTTGTTTAAAAAATCTTTAAACTGATCTTTGGTTAAATTACGTGATGAATTAAAAATTTTATACAAAGGATGCACATCAGCGGCAATTAAATAACCTATTTTATGATATAATTCATGATCTTCAAACCAATCTTTTAACACCAAAAAAGTTTGAACAATCTCTTGCCATACTTCTTGCCACGTTTTTTTATCTTCATGCAACATTTTATCAAAAGCAAAGAAAGTTGCATAAACATCACGCGAATTTGCATTTTCACCGGCAATCAAGTCAAGGACCAAATCAATTCTGGTAGAATAAGATTGTTTTGTATCATTAGTTAAAAAATACCAAAAAGCATCATTATGGAGCTCACGCTCAATTTCATCCCACTGAAGAGAAATTTCATCTTGTTTTTCTCTATCAATATTGCTTGCACGGCTCAAAAACATAGCTTTTACAAGTTCGGAAGAAGTAAGGGGAATTTTACCGATATTCAAACGAGAAAACAAGGCAATGGCATCAGTATTATCCAAAACTTCATACCAAATAATTTTGACATTTTGTTTGAGATATTCAAACATCTTCATCACACGCATTTGCAAATCTTGCCGGAACCAATTTTCAATATTACGATAAGCCTTGGCAATGAACCAATAATCAATATATTTTTCAGCCTCTTCCATATTAATATTCTGCAAAAACTGAGCTGAATTTTTTCTGGTTTCATAGGTTATGGAAAATTTTGGCTTGGGAAAAAATGAGTTTTCTTTACTCATGAATTGATAGATGAGATAAAGCGTTGTCAATCGTTGTTGTCCGTCAACCACCTCATAAACATCATTTTTTTTCTTAACGACAATCGGTTGCAAACAATAATTATTTTCCTTATTTGCATAAATATCATCAAGCAAACGTATAACTTCGATATCCCATCGATAGCCGCGTTGATAAGAAGGAATAAAAAAATTTCCCTCAATATCACCGACTAATTTTGTTTCCAATACAATTTCATTTTCAGCCATTTTTCAAACCTTTATAGTCAGAATGGATTATTTATGTTTAATATTTATAATAACGAACTCAGATTTACAACCGGTTTTATAATTTATACAGCGAGCTAAAATTTAGAGAAAAATTATTTTTTGCTGAGTTTTAAACATCGCATCTATTATTTTTAATTTACACCAATAGCAAATTACAATTCCCAACGAATATTCCGTTTAACAATTTTTGCCGGAGTACCGGCAATAATACAGTTTTTTTCATCAAAAACTTTATTTACAAAAGAGTTAGCACCAACCACACAACCATCTGGAATAACAGCTCCTTTATTAACAGAGGCGTATCTTCCAATCCAAACATGATTACCAATAGTCACATCTTTTCCGGGATTAATTCGTTCATTTGTTGCTAAATCATAAATTTTATGAGCATCCGTACTCCAAATTTCAATTTCATGAGCAAACAAACAATCATCACCGATTAATATTTTTACATGATCTCCACCCAATTTTATCCGCGCATTTGCAAAATAAATAACATTACCAATTCTTAATTCTGAAAAATTTCCGCCAACTAGTAAATCTATAGTTGTTAAGTCTTTAACGCTTTTAATTTCGATATAATTATTATTTCCAACAATCCGAGCATTAAAATGAAGCAACGCTGTATCTTCATACAAAACGAGCTCATTATTTTCACCTTCTATCTGAATTCCATCAAAATCTTTAAGCTCTTTCCTACTAGAAATTAATCTCTTACATCCATTCTTATCTAGCTTGTAAATCTTGTTAGATGATAAGTTCCAATAAAGAAGATTCAATTTAATTTTTATACCTAATATATTATACAAACGATATTTTTTTTTACCATTTTTATTTCTGTGTTCAATCTCTGACACCGAAAAAAGAAATTTTTTTACAAAATTTTTAACAAACTTTTTCATGATTTTACCTTTTTTTCATACGCTCACGCAGAACCATGGCATAATCTTTATATTCATCTTTCTGGTTGGTTCGACCATAATTGGCATTATGAATACGGCGATTACAAGAAATAAAATCAGCTTTCTTAATGTGTAGACCAAGCTTCATCAAGCGATTGGTTAAATCAATCACATCACCGGTAATCACCCCTTCTTTCCAAAAACCGATTTTATCAAAAATCTCGGTTTTAAAAAGGGTTGAACCTGTCAAAATGCCATAAAACGGCTGCGGCTTGCAAAAATTTTTCTGTTCCGGCGTATCCGGCGAGCAAAAATCTTTAAGCTTGGCCATAATGATATATTCATTGGGATTTTGCTGCATCTCGTCATAAAGCTTTTGCAAAGCCCCATCTGCCAACATATCATCTTGATCAATGGTAAGCCAATATTTTCCCTTGGCGGCACGAATACCGGTATTTTTGCCGGCAACCTGCCCCTTGTGTACATCATTGACGATCACCTGACAACCAAGAGACTTGGCAATCTCCACGGTTTTGTCGGTTGAAATATCATCCACCACGATAATTTCGGTATTCATATTTTGCTTTTGAATACTCTCAATACATTCTTTAATGTATTTTTCCCCATTATACGTTGGGATAACAATAGATATTAGGTCTGACATTTATCCATCCATTTCAGCTTTGAGCTTAGTTAACAATTCTTCACTAGCTTCAACACTTTGAGAAATCAAATCAAAATTTATATATTCTTTGTTCTCTAACATATATTCCCAATGCTGTTTTTTATTGGGATAATGAAGAAATTCAACAAAACGATAACATAATTCATCTTGTTTTGCAGGAATCCAATAATAATCATTCCACCTTTTTCTTGATAAACTTTCTACTAAGAAATCATCTGAAACATTTTTAATTTTGTCATATATGTGAAACATAAAAATTAAATACCCTTGCAGATTGAGAGTAATTTTTTGCTCAAATTCTCCCAAATCAATGATTTCTATGTCATAACAATTTGCAAATTTTAAAGAAGCATAATCATAAGTAAAATCAACAATCTTTTTAAATTCTTTTTGCAAACAAATAATATCAATATCAGAACAGAATGCCACAGAATGAGGAAAATCTTTAGGATTACTTAAAGACTGAGTCTTTATAAGCATACAGTTAAATTTTTTTATCTTCTGCAAATAATCCATAATAGAAAATTTTGGATAAAACAATTGTTGAATATATTGCGTTTGTAATGAATTATCCGCAGTATGAATTGCAAAATCAAAAAAATAATCCGGCATAGTTCTTTTGCAATATCCTCTAATTCCCTTTTTTATCTTTATACCTTGTTGCAAAAAAAATGTTTTGTGATCAGGTTTTATTGCAAACACAGGTTTTTCTATAATTAAAAGCATATTAGTAAGAATTTTGGGAAAATAATTTTCCATTTTTTTTATCTTGTATTCTTTTATTAAATTTTGATCAATTTCATCACAATGATATACTGCTTGAACAATTCGTTCATGAGCTAACTCGGAAAATGAAAATTCTTTAATATTCTTTACTCCTGAACATAAAACTTTAATTTTTTCAATCAAAATATCTTTTTGAGAATAAACAGGAGCCCATAAAATACATGATATTTCAATTTTATTATCTGACAAATTATGTAACTCAAAATACTTATCCTCAATTGCAGATATTTCTTCTGCAACGAAACCATTTTCTACTAACCAAGCCTTATCGAAATCAAAATTCTCCAAAGAAATATCATTTTTAACATAGAGCATATCTCTACCAAAATAATAAGCCAAAGTTAAAAACTCACCACCTTGTAATAAGTTAAGATTATCATTAACTAAAAGACTTTGCTCTTCTTGTGCTATTCCTTTTTCATAGCTAGAAATCAAATTTTTAAAATTATCAAGAGGTAAAATATCAAAAATTGATTCCATTTTTTTATAAAGGGCAAAGCCGACATCATTTTTATGAAAATATTCCTCAATAGCTAAAAAGTATATTATTAAATGTAAAGAATTTTCATTACTGTTAAGATAATGAAGGAATAAATCTTTCGGACTCACTTTAAAATAAAACTCGTGTTCATCGACAACCAATTTATATTTTCTTTTCTTATACAATTTTATTCCCAAGAAATAAACTTTTTGTACATTATTTTTTAGAATTTTTTTTAAAAAAGGAAACCCACAGAAATAATATTTCTTTTTATTTGGCTTAATTTTTATTTTATAAATGCCCAAAAGATAAGAAAATACAATTTTATCCTGCTTCCTAGAAACAAAAAAAAGTATATTTTTTATTAAATTCAACATCCAAAATCAATCCTTCACTGCAACTAGAATCTCATAATCACCACCATGCATAGAATACAAAATACAACAACGATGCTGACCATCTAAAAGACAATTATTTTTATCTATAACTATTATACCATTTTGGGGAGAATAGTCTTCTTTTTTAACCTTCTGTATTAGATCATCAAACCTTTCTATAGACCACCACTCCTGAGCTGTTTTTAAATTTTTACCTTTTTCCATATAATCTAAATATATTTTTTTATCTCCAGATTTCATATACTTATATGGAAATGTTTCATCTAAAGAATAGACATTTCCATCAATCCAACTTTTCCATTTAATGTCTTTTAATTTTATTCTAATAATATCCGGAGGTAATGACCAATCGACATCCCAAGGAAGACTAAAGCCTCTTTCTTTATACATCGCTATGATATTTTGCTTTTCTAACATATTCCTTATGTTGTCAATTTTATCTTCTAACATCCTTTCCTTTTTCAATATATCTTTCAAAATTTTACGTTTTGAGTTAAAAGTAAAGCTTATTCCTAAAAATCTCATACACTACTCCTAAAGAAATATATTTTTACAAATTTTCAAAAAATCAATAGCCTACTATTTTTTCAACTGAACAGCAGGCAATAATATCTCCCCACAATGTTCTAAACTACAATGCTGGCATACCGTATACTTTGAAGCTTTAAAAAATTTTTTAAAATCCTTTGGTGAAAGTGTAACTGAACTTAAATCTATAAATTCACAATTATACTTTTGCCCCTTCTCATCATTTATATATCTAGAACGTATACAAGGATATATTTTACCACCAGACCAAAGAGGTTGATATTTTAAATCACATTTTGCAAAATTATCTTCAATCTGCTCTGAAGCAGATATTTTATTTAAATCTATTTTAGGACATTTTTTCCAATATGTTTTATCCTTTTCGTAATAATATTTAATTCCATCTTTTTCTAACCTTTCAATGATACTTTCAGTTATTGATGTATCAATACTCTTATTTTTTGAAAAGTTTTCTATCAAAAACATAAGTTTTTTTGACATACGACACTGTTTTAAAAGGCTTTCTTTTGGAAAAATTGAACCATTTGTTACAATAAAAACATTCTTAACTTGTTTTAAAGATTCTAAATAAGCGATAATACCTTCTAAATCCTCATTTAACAAAGGCTCTCCACCAGATAAAAACAAATTAAATATCAAATCAACATTTTTTAAAATTACATCTAATTCTGCCTTGAACTCACAAAAATTCATAACATGCTGATGTTCCTTTTTATAATACGGTATACAATGAGGACAGTTTTGGCATTTATAATTACAAATTGTTGTCATATGTACATCTATTGACGCAATAGAAATTTTTCTAAAAACCAAAGCTCTCAAATTTAAATAATGCTGAAACAATGTAGACAGTTGCTTTTTATTAAATATATTATAAAGCTCATATAGCCTATAATATAACCTCTTATTAAAATCGGTAAACTTAGAAAAAACAACTTTCTGAGGTCTATAGTCAGGGACCAAATTGATAGCATAGCCTTCTTTCTTAATTGTCTTTCTTCTTGTTAAAAAAGGCAAAAAAGAAAATACATAATATTTCTCTTTTTCAATTCCCTTAGAATATTTCTTTAAAAATGGAATTTTAAATAAATAATATTTTACGATATCTCCAGATAAACTAACAATATCAATAATTGGAATAAAACCAAATAAATATATTTTAGAACGTACATCGTTAATGCGTTTCTTTTTACATAAGGGTAATTTAAATAATTTAAAATTATCCTCTGCCACATACTTAATTTCCGTATTTTTTTGTGAAAATGCCCATGTTGTGCAAATAGAATCAAATTCGGCTTCTGGACATGATGGACGTGCATTTAAATCATCTAATTTATCCATATCCGCTTGTTCTATTTCAAAATCAAACACATCTAAATTTTCTTTCATTCTATTTAGATGTGCAGACTTTACTAAAGGAATATACCCCTTTTGAACACTCCATCTAATAGCAATTTGAGCCTCACTTTTTTTGTACTTATTGGCAAGGTTCTTCATCAAAGGTTGAGTCCAATCCTCTGATTCCCAAACATCGTCTTCTAAAATACATGATACTCTGTCTATAAAGCGGACAAGAGGAGACCAAGCAACACAGTAAATATTATTTCTCTTACAAAACTGGACCAATTCTTTTTGTTGCCAAATCGGGCTCAAATGCAGTTGATTCACAATGGGTTTAATTTCAGCCGTTTTTAACAACACTTCTAAATGGTGAATATTAAAATTAGAAACACCTAAATTTTTAATCCAGCCTTTTCTATAGCATTCTTCTAAACCTCTCCAAGTTTCTGCATTCAATTTTTTCCACTTAGCACTCGGAGCATTATTAGGATAATGAATCATATATAAATCTATATAATCGACGCCAAGTTTTTCAAGACTGCTTTGAACAGCATCAATAGCTTCTTGGTACCCAATTGGTTTGTGAGGATTAATTTTTGAAACCAAAAAAAGATCTTTTCTAGAAACAATACCTTCTGCGATACACTCGTTGATTGCGCAACCTATTTCTGCTTCATTTTGATATGACTGAGCCGTATCTATATGTCTATAACCACACCTTATTGCATTACTAACTGCATTAATGCACTCCTCACCTGTAAGTAAAAAAGTTCCAAATCCCACAGGATAGTCTGTCAAATGAGCCATATCTACTCCCCTATATTTTTTCTTAACATAGCAAAAAAATCTTTTTTTATTAGTTTAGGATTAACGACCATTTTTTCTGTTATAATAACATTTTCTTCATCATAAGCGAGCTTTTTTTGTGTTAAACGGTAACAGTAGTAACCAGTCAAACGTTCCATGATAAAAGCAATGTCTCTGGTTTCAGTCTCATTTTTTGTTTGAGGATGTTTCAAAAATTCAAATAGCAAAGGAAAAATCCAAGAACAAAAATCAAAAAACACATTTTTTTTCATCACGTAAATTTCATCAAAATATCCTAAATTTCCATCCAAATATTCTTCCAATTGTTCCTTCTCTTGAGGATAAATGGTTTCAAAAACATTGATCATGTTCTGATAAACTTCCATCCCGTGATAACGAATAAATTGTTCTTTAATAGTTTCAGGATAAAGATTTCTTGGTTTTGGCAAAATAATATCATATTTATGCAAATTTTCCAAAAAATCCGGATTCAACAAGCGTCTGTATCCAAAACTACCAAAATATTCGGGATTACCTAGTTTTTCATAATTTTTCCAAGCCCAATATGTCCCTGTCAAAAAACCTACACGACGGTTAACTTGAGAAATATTTCCCTCAAAATCATCATCGCCGATGCAATTTTCATAAAGCCATTTTAAATCATCATCCGATATAATTCCGTCTTTTGATGCGTTCTTTGCAATTGCACGGCCTAAGTGAATAGGTGTTAAAATCTCAGATTTAAACAAAAATGACGGCTTGATATAACTCACAAATATTTTTATTATAATTTTTTGTTTTTCAAAATTCAAACAATCAAATCTTTTATAATTATTCAATAAAATTTTACCATCAATAAAATTCATTATAAATTTCCAAAACTGTAGTTTTAGTTTATTTTTTTACACGGTGCAAAAATCTTAAATTAGCTAAAAACATTTTTTGGTGAGTATCATTTGTCAGAAACAGCTGTTTTAAATCATCTTCATTTCCGTTTTCTAAAATATTCATACAAACAGGATAAATCAAAGGTGTATTTTTTTGGATAAAATCTGCCACCTTTCGATAAATAACAAAAGCTTTATTGATGCAAAACGCTAAAACCGGTACTGTTTTACAACGATAACAATACGTCAAAGTTGCATTCAGACACCAAATAAACACAAAATTTAATTCTTCAGCTGAAAATTTCTTGAATTTTGGAGATGTTAAAACATTATCCACAATCATCTCATGGATATCCAAAACCGAGCGAACTTTTTCAAAAGATAACACTTTTGAATCTCCGCTATTCTCACGACGATAATAATGATAAAAGACATCATCAACAAGGACAATGGAATTTGAAGCAAGAACAACCTTATTCAAAAACAAAACATCTCCGCCCAAAGGATATCCGGCTATAAAATTAATATGATGATCTTTGATGATTGATGTTTTAAAAATAGCTGTCCACCAATGATAAGCAAAAAACAAAAGCCCATTATTTTCTCTTATTTTTTTGTTCAAATTGCCATAAGTTTCTTTTTTATCATAATCAACAATATGCACTTCACCTTTGGCAATATCGGCATTGTTTTCTTTAGCTTTGGAGTAAAGTTTTTCATAAAAATCCAAATCTATCTCATCATCATTATCAACAAAAGCAAGGTATTCTCCCGTTGCATTATCCAACCCGATATTTCTGGCAACAGATTCTCCGCCGTTTACCTTACAATCAATCACCCTAACAGTTGGATATTTCTCTGCATATTCATGCAAAATATCAATAGAATTATCTGTTGAAGCATCATTCACACAGATAATTTCAATATCTTTGAGCGTTTGGTTGCAAACACTATCCAAACACCGCCGCAAATAATCTTTGGCATTATAAACCGGGATGATGACACTAACTTTTGGCATTATTTTCCTCTAAATTAACCTTCACCTTTGAAAAGATTTGATGCAGATACTCCGGATCTACGACATAAGCATCAGTCTTTTTATCTTTATTTCTAAACCATGTTTCATAATATAAAATATTATCCGATAAATACTTTTTACCGCCGAACCAATGTTTTCTGTTATTCAAATAAGCCAAACGAAATTCTTTATTGGGAAATTTTTGCACAATTTTTTCATAACATTGCATAATCAACGGTTTTACTTTTTTAGTTTTACTTTTTGTAGCGGGATTTTCAATATACATAATCAAAATTTTATTGGCATGATCAATACGTTCATACAATCTTTTAATTCTTCTATCATATTTTTCTTTAACTTGAGGATATGTTTCATCCAAATTACCATCTATTGCAAAATCATGATTAAAAACAATATTGTTCTTTTTATTCAGATAAATATCGCAAGGCAACGGATTTTTACGTTGACCGACCAATTCCAAATCTTCTTTGTTGATAAAATCTTTAAATCCGGAAATTAACAAATTGGTTCGAGTTTCAATATTTCCGCCATAAAGCCAATCAAAAGGATAAGAGGCATTTTGTAAATTTAAACTTCTGATTGTTTCGGAACAAGGACAAGCTTCTCCTAAAGAAAACACAAAGTCATAAGTATCTTTCAGAATATCTTTTTTCATTGTTTTTTCACCTTTTTTCTTAGCATTTCCATAATATTTTGCTTATTATTTTTAAGTCTAAACCGAGTAAAAGCAATTTTTTGCACATAATAAAATTTTAAAAAATTTTCTATTCCATACTTATTTTTTAAAAGAGCAATCAAAGCATCTTGTGCAATTGAATTTGCTTTCTCTGGTAATGCAATATCATAACACCACGGTTCAAGTTGTTCATACAAAAAACTTAAATATATAAAATATTCTTCTTTAGAAATTTGAGCCTGATTTAGAATATCAAAAATTAAGCTTACGACCTTAGCAAAATCTTGTGTTTTAGAAAGTGTTTTGGATGTTGAACAAGCAGAAGCTTCGTGTTTGATATAAAAATACCGTGCAGTATCATCAAAAACAATTTTATTTAAGCATATAGCAACTTGGATACTAAAATACGGATCTTCAAAATGAGAAATATGTTCGGGAAAACGTATTTTATGTGTTTCAATCAAAGCCCTTTTATAAATTGCAGATGTAAAACCATAATAAAAATATGCCTTATTTTCCCTGATTTTTTCGTTCATGTTATAAAAATTTGTCAAAACAGGATTTTGAGCATTTTTATCACAATCATAAATATTTCCCTTCGCCGCATCAGCATTTGTTTCTTTAGCTTTTATATAAAGTTTTTCATAAAAGTCTAAATCGACAAAATCATCGCTGTCAACAAAGCCGATGTATTCTCCGGTTGCAGCATCAATTCCGGCATTTCTTGCCGCTGCCGCACCTTTATTTTCGGTAAAATTAATCAGCTTAATTCGGTTATCATTCTTGGCATATTCCTGCAAAACAGCTAAAGAATTATCCGGCGAACAATCATTCACACAGATAATTTCAATGTCTTTCAATGTCTGGTTACAAACACTATCCAAACATTTGGGCAAATATTTCTCGGTATTATATACCGGAATGATAACCGAAACTTGAGCCATAGAACTAATAGACCTCACAAATAAGAAGCGTTTCACCAACGGGATCACCATCAATCCCTTTAAAGAAATCAAACTTATAACCAAGATTTAAGTTTTCAATCCAAGGTTTCAGTTTATAAAAATCATGATAATTATGATAAATACTTAAAAGAAGGATAGGTTTCTGCTCTTTAAGCGTATTAACAGCTCCTTTAAGAAAAGAAGGTTCAAACCCTTCCACATCAACTTTTATCAAACCAACTTTTATATTATTTTCTTTCACATAGGAATCAAGAGATCTAACAACAACTTCTTCTTTATTATTTGATGGTCTACACGCAATTGATGCCCATTCTGGTTGATCGGGAAAAACACTTATTTCGATTTTATCATCTTTATCCCCCAAAGCCATATTTTCAATTTTAACATTATCAATATGATTCAAGTTCATTGTTTGAAGAGCTAATTGATGAGTCGCTTTAACTGGTTCAAATCCAATAATTTGATTATCCGTATATTTTCTAAAAACAAGGATTGAATCTCCCATACAAGTCCCAACATCAAGAATTACTTTATCTCCGATATTTTGAAAAGTTTTAAGCCCATCCATTCCGTGTTTGTATACAAAAACGGAAGGATGAAAAGATTTCCTAGGTAAAATATAATCAAGATAACTAAAATACCCATTTTCTTCCTTAATATTTTTATACATTTCGTTAGCTTTTGAAAGCTCGGAAAGTTCGTCTTTAGAATAAATTTTTTCATCTTCAAAGGAATTATTAGACCGAACCAAATGTAAAATTGTATTAATTCGATTTAATATTGATTGCAAATGCTGTAACGCTGATATATTAAGTCCTTTTTTTAAATCATCAATATTTCTCTGATGCTCTATCTCATCTTTAATAACCTTTGAACTTATTCCAGATGCTGAGGAATAAGCATAAGCTATTTGAGCGATAATTGGATTACTTTTAAAAGTAAACTTTCTTTTAAAATTGAATTTTATTCCTAATAAATAAACTGTATAACGTACATAATCTACACCGCAATTTTTATGAATAGAAAAAAATTTTTGCATCTTTATTTTACCTTCTTTTCACGTTCTTTGGTTTCTTCTTTGGTATAACCAATAGAGTCTTTTTCAGGGGTCCAACCGGTATCTTCTTTGACTTCATGAATTGGATCTGCAAGCAACAACTCTTGTGCATCGCTATATTCATCGACGCTCAAATCAAAACCATCTGCAACAGCTTCAGCAGAAATATTAGCTTCGGCAGAACCCTCGCCACCTTCAATGACCAATTCTTTGGCTTTGAGTTCATCAACAAAAGCATTGAGCTTAGTTTCCATATCTGCCGGAACGTTCGGCATAGCTTTTAAGGCTTTCAAAATGTTTTCAAGAGATGCCCCATTAATAATGTTTTCCAAAACGGCCGAACCCAAAGTATTCATACCATAATAAATACCTGTTTCACTATTAATCACAATGGCAATGCCGTCAGTAATATCGGCAAACATTTTTTCTTCATTTAATACCAAATTAGTCATATCTACTCCTTATTTTTGTTTTACTAATTCATTAGTTTTATCTTTAGAAAATTCCCAAATCAGTAATTTATAATTATCTTCTTCGGCAAAATTCCAATTAATATCTAAAGGCTTTTTGTCTTTGTTCAGTTTAACAAAGCCATATTTCTGCACAACTTGCACAAAATTATCAAAATCAGCACATAAGTCGGGTGCTTGTTCTTCAAATTTTTGCAATTCGGCTCTGATTTCTTCTTTTGACACCCCGTTCATCAAATTTTCTAAAAGATTTGTAGCAAATTTATTCATTGAATAAATTGTAAATGTCTTTGTATCAATAATATTGGCTAAATCAAAAGTAATATCGAGCATGATCTCTGCCGGTTTAACCACCTTTGAACTATCGGGCTGCCATTTTTGCAAAAACTCACGCAAAAACGCGGTGTTTTTTTCAATATCATTGCAAAGATTGAATTTATAAAATTCTTTGTCTTTTATCATATTAAAGATTTTGCGAACAACATCCTGACGATTAATATCTTGAACTTGAGAAACTGTTGACTGAATAAATTGAACAATGGCTCTACCCTTATCTTCAGCCGAACAAGAAACTATGCTTGGTTCTTTATCTGAAACAATCTCTGGAAAAATACAAAGCTCAATCGGATATTTATTTTTGAATTGATTATGATAACCTTCAATATTAATCACATATTTATCTTTGCGAGCATTGTTGCAAACAAATTTGCCTTTCAAGTCATCATAAAGCTCATTATACATCCGCGGAGAAAGTGTAATAATAGAATAAATCGGATAAGAATAAAGTTTATTTGCTTCTGTTTCCAAAATCAAATAATCATCGGAAACATATTCAAAGCCCCTTATCATGGACAATACGGTCAAAGTAGATTTACCCCTCTGTCCGCGTGCACAGAACAACACGCCGTGATTGTCCATCCCAACAACCGCACCATGAACCAAATTGGAATTTTCTGTTCTTACAACCTTATTAAAGAACTGCACAAAGATATGACCTTCTTTAATAAATTCTTCGGGAGACAAATCTTTCACACCGTAATAATAAGTGTTTTCTTTTTCATCATAGGCTGAGATAAAACCTCTGACTGCATCAATGCTAATCAAAGGATAAAAAGAAGAATAATTTTCGTTCATCAAATCCAAACATTGAACTGTTTTTTTAGTAGCTAATTTTTCCAAACGCATACGCATCAAAAGCGGAACATTACCTTTTGCCATTTCCTCAATATAGCTTTGCGGACTTTCTTCTTTCCAAACCACAAGTGTTGCATCAAACTTATCAGCTTTATCTGACAAAGTATAAGTTAACTGCTTTTGCATCAAAGGCAAAAATTCTTGCGAACAAACAATAATTCTTACAACTTTAGAACCAAGATGCACATATTTAACAACATCATTTGTAGCATACTGTTGCACCTTATTTTTTAAACAAGATATATATTTCGCGCCTTCTTCTGCGCTTTTAATTTCATATTGCATCAGGCATTTCCTTTGATTTTATTGGCAATTTTCAAAAAAAATCTAATAGCCCAAGAGCTTTTCTTAATCATTTTCAAACAAAAATATTTAGGCTTATATTTCAAATATTCTTTCATCACGGAAAGATGGCAAAGAGCATTTTGGATTCTGATTTTTTTACAAATCAAACGCAAATCATCAACATAGAAGCGAGAAAACATCACCATATTGCAATATTTATCAATTTTCTTTTTAAGTTCTTTATTTTCAAAAAGCTTTTGTGGTAAAAGATTAGGGATAATTCGATTTATAAACTTCATGGCAAAATACATCTGCACCTGACAGTTGGTTTCAATCGTACTTTTCAAAACCAAATTCCAATCAAAATTCGGCGCCGAACGCAATAAAAACTTGCAATCAAACAACGTATAAAGCACACCTTTCATACTGGTGTTTTTATATAAATTTTTAGAAAGATTAAGCAGAGCAATAAAAACCATATCTTCGGCACAAGGCAGATAAACATCGGCACCAAAAATTTTCTTTTTACTTGAACGTTCAAAAAACCTGTTCATATATCCGATATCATATTTTGAGTTGAGATAAATCCAGCGGTGGATATCCACCACACCGGCTTCATCAGTCTCCGAAAGGTGCAAATCTACGGAATGTGCCTTTGGATTATCTTCAAACCAATAACCAAGACCTTTAGCCAGTTCACAAGTTTTTTGATAATCGTTTGGGTGCACCAAAATATCAATATCCCCCATCACACGGGGCAAATCGGGACGCAAATATTTCATTGCTCCTCCCTTCAAAATCATCGGGAAGATATTATTCTCATTCAATTTACGACATATTTTAGTAAAATGAGCAATAAGTTGTAAATTTTGGAACCGATAATAATTCAACAAACCGGCAAGTCTTGGTTTAACCGATTCGGGAAATTTTAAATCCGGCCTTTCTTTCATTAAATAAGCCACCATAATGGCTTTGTTACCTGTATTTTCCTCAATATCCCAATTTTCCATAAAAGCATCAAGGTCAGACTGTTGCAAATTTTCATTAAAAGCCAAATCAAGAAGTTTTTGATTATTGGGGGTTACAATTTCTTGATAAAAACGCTCGACCAGTGCTCCAACCACATCTTGCGGTTGATTATTTTTATTCAGCACATCATTAACCTCATTTGCAAACATATAAGCCATATTTCGACCTTTTACATTTTTACATACCTACCAAGCAAAATCATCATAAACAAAAAGTGTCTATCGTCAACCCTTATTTTTTGCAAAACCACAGAAAAAACAAGGCTTTTGAAAAAACATCTAATTAGAAATAAATGAGATATACAACACTATGTGTATATGAATGTTTAACTATTGATAAAAAAATAATAATTAAAAAAAAATTCAAATTTAGATAAGCAAGCGGCACCGATGGATTTGCTATCTGTCATCAAGTCGCCGCCTAACCACTGCTACAGCTCTCGGCAAAAAATGTTCCCCAAACATTTTTTGTTACTGCAAGCTCAACGACGTTGTCGGTTTTAATAACTTTTCTTGTAACAAAAAAATCCCCTCCGCTTTGGGAGAGGATTTTTATGGTGGGCCCAGATGGACTCGAACCAACGACCAGACCGTTATGAGCGGCCTGCTCTAACCAACTGAGCTATGGGCCCATCAGTTGACTGATAAGAAAATAGGCGATTCATATTTGATAGTCAAGCCTTATTTTCAGAGCTGAACAAAAAAAATCCCGACAGATATCACATCTTCCGGGATTTTACAAAAAAAACAAAACTTACTTAACGCTAGAAACAAATCTATTTTACAGATTGCTCTCAAGCTGAATTTTTCAGCTTGTATTTCATTCCACCTCGGAAATTGTACCGTTTTTATAAACAAATTTCTGATCTTGATATCTGTGAAAAGCATCTTTCATTTCAAAGATATCACCATCATCCAACATGTCAAAAAACATACGTCTGTGGCCGGTAATTGGATACAATCTGGTAACATTCAAATTTCTATTAGCAAAAATTTTTACATAGACCAGAATATTGGAAGTTCTGATATTAGAACCTTTAAGCGGACCACAGTCACAACAAAAGCAAGGACATCCAACTTCATCGTCCTCTTCTAAATCTCTTGCAAGCCAGCCGAACATAACGTCTAATTTTTCCGGCACCGGCAAAGCATTAGCTTTTAAAAATGCCTTTATCATCTCTGTCGCTTGTTGCAAAGATGAAACAATCAATACTCTTTTCATAAACAAAATAATTTAAATAGACTTAACATACTATCAAGTAAATTAATCTATTTATAAATTTTGTCAAATAAAATTTAATTTTTCTTTTTCATAGAAAAAAAACACTCACGCCCAAAGGCCGAGTGTTTTTCAAAGTTAAATTAAAGCGCGATAATATTTCAAGAATTTATTTCTCAAATATTGATAATTTTGCTTTTGTCCTTTGTTTTTAGGCTCTTTTGACTTATTTTCAAAATAAAACACCCACTTATGAAACATATCCTGACATTTCAAAATATCAGATTTATCCAGATTAATTTTATTTACGAAAATTAATATTGCCAAATTTTCTGCTAATACATAATCATCAAAAGCAGCTTGAATAACATCTGTACTACTCATAAATAAAGATTAAAATATTCTCAAACTTATTTTTCAAATAGGAGCAAAACTTTTTGCAATTTTTCAAAATAGAGCTGAAAATCTTTTGCCATTTCGGCATCGGAAGCCTGCTCTATCATTCCCGACAAAGCCGTAATCCATAATTTCAAAAGCTCAATCAAACGTTTTTTATCAGCCTCAGTAACAGACAATTTCCCGTTCACGACATCTAAAGCCAAATCATAAGCACAAACAAAAGACTGTTCTGCTTTTTTCCAAATAATTTCTTGTTTTTCCATAACTTAAAATTAATATTAATAATTAAATAAAGTATTCTCAAGGTATATACAATGTTTTATTTTGTCAACAAAAAAAACTCCGCTTTTTCTAAACGGAGTTTTTTAACTTTAGTTATCCAAGAAAGAACGCAACTTACGCGAGCGGCTTGGATGTTTGAGCTTGCGTAAAGCCTTAGCCTCGATTTGACGAATACGCTCACGTGTAACGTTAAACTGCTGTCCTACTTCTTCCAAAGTGTGATCTGTATTCATACCTATACCGAAACGCATACGCAAAACGCGCTCTTCACGCGGGGTTAAGGAAGAAAGAATACGTGTACAGGTTTCTTTCAAATTGGAATGAATTGCAGAATCCAATGGCTGTAAGGCACTTTCATCGGCAATAAAATCACCCAAAGAAGAATCTTCTTCATCTCCGACCGGAGCTTCCAAAGAAACCGGTTCTTTAGCAATTTTCATTACCTTACGTACTTTTTCCAAAGGCATGGATAAGCGTTTTGCCAATTCCTCTGGTACAGGCTCGCGACCCATTTCTGCCAACATTTGGCGAGAAGTACGTACAAGTTTATTGATGGTTTCAATCATATGAACCGGAATACGAATGGTTCGTGCTTGATCTGCAATAGAACGAGTAATAGCTTGTCTGATCCACCAGGTTGCATAGGTTGAAAATTTATAACCACGACGATATTCAAATTTATCAACGGCTTTCATCAAACCGATATTACCTTCTTGAATCAAATCCAAGAATTGCAAACCGCGGTTGGTATATTTTTTGGCAATGGAAATAACCAATCGCAGGTTAGCTTCAATCATTTCTTTTTTAGCGCGCTCAGCTTCTCTCTCGCCTTTCTTAATGGTATCAACCATACGGCGATATTCACTAATCGGCAAACCGCATTCTGTAGCCATTTGAGCAATATTTTCACGAAGTTCGGTAATTTCGGAACCATATTTCTCTACAAAATTTTTCCAGTGTTTATCAGATTTTTTAGAAATTTTTTCGAGCCAATTTGGATCGAGTTCAGATTTTTGATAAGCAGCTAAGAAATCTTCACGTTTAATTTTGCAAGAAAGAGCATAACGCAAGAGTTTTCCTTCCAAACCCATCAAGCGACGGTTAATTTCATTGAGTTGTTCAACCAACTGTTCAATGCGCACGGCATTAAGATGGATTGAGCTCATCAACTCAACCAATTCTTTCTTGACCTGAACATATTTTTTCTCAACAGCGGGAGTAACATTTTTACCGGCAATAATAGCGGCAACACGTTGACTTTGAATTTTTTTCAAATCATCATAGTAGCTGGAAATTTTATTCAAAATTTCCAACACAGGTTCCATCAAAGCTTCTTCCATTGAGGAAACGGAAGCAGAAATCCGACCGACGACGCTCTCATTGTCATCATCATCAGAAGCTTCATCACTTTCGTCGCCGTCAACTTCATCTGTATCATCTTCAACATCATCTTCGGCATCGTCGAGTTCCATATCGTCAGTCAAATCATCATCAATATCATCGAGACTGTCTTTTTCTTCAATTTCTTCGGCAACCTTTTCAAAATCATCATCAGATGTAGCGACATCTTCTTCAAAAGCAATAGCGTCTGCATCATCTCCATACATCATTTCCAAATCGACAATATCACGAAGCTGCATACGTCCTTCAACCAAATCATCACGCCAACCGGAAATAGCTTTCAGTGTCATCGGACTTTCGCACAAGCCGTCAATCATCACGGTTTTTCCGGCTTCAATACGTTTGGCAATGGCAATTTCGCCTTCGCGAGACAGCAATTCGACCGTCCCCATCTCTTTTAAATACATTCTGACGGGATCGTCACTACGACCGAGTTCTCTTTCATCAAAATTACCGCTCTCATCATCGTCGTCAAAATCTTCAATGTCTTCGTCTTCATCGCCGCTAAAATCATCGGCATCAGATTCATTAATAATACTGATTCCCATATCGGAGATACTTGTCATAATATCTTCAATATTTTCTGATGATTCTTTTTCAGGAGGCAAAGCTCTGTTCAGTTCTTCAACAGTAATAAAACCTCTGACACGACCTTTATCAATCAAACGTTTAACGGCACTGCCGAGATTATCTATCAAAGGGGTGTCGTTTACAGTACCTTCATACAGGTCTGGACTATCTATATCTGACATGAATATTCCTTATAAAATCGATTTTACTTTATAATAAATTGCTAGCTGTAGATGTTTCTAAATATTTCTTGACGTTTTGTCAATAGAAGTAACGCATAATTAAGTAAAAAAATAATAAATTTTATGCTTAAAATAATATATCAATCAAAATCTTGTGCCGCGAGCAAATTTTCTTTTTCCTTTTTGAGGGATTCATAGCGTTTATAAATATCATCTGAAAGCGATTCGGAAGTTTCCATCACGCGTAAACATTCTTTTATTTCTGCATCAAGTTGTTTGAGTTGTGATTCTAGTATACGTAAATCCAAATTTTCACGCATATGTACATCGTTTGGATTTTGAATTTTGAGCATCTTAAATTCCAAAAGTTCATCGACCGACTTTTGCAAACCGCGTGCTTTAAGTTTTTCCGTCATAACGGCAAAATCTTCTATTTTTTCTTCTTGATTGATTTCTATAATATTTTCAAGTAAAGAGTTAAGTTGTTGATTTTTTATGTTGAAATTATATATTTTTTCTTCATATTCATCAATCAGGCTTGGATATAATACCAAAGCCGAAACCACATATTTTGCTACCAATTCATCCAAATGGACTTTTGGTGTGGCAAGAGCCGCTTGATGAATTGAAGCATTATTTTTAGAATCGTAACGATATTTTTGCCCGTAAACAGACTTTTTCTCTTGCATTGTCTGCTGACGTTTACGCCAACTGGCCCCCTTTCCCAGCTCATTATAGATTTTGTCTTGCATTTCTTGAATATAATAATTACGCACCGTTTCATCGGCAATCTTTGCCACCTCTTCTTTTATGTTCTTTTCGACCAAAGCTTTCTGCTCCGGTGTTGACGTTTCTATTCCGTCAACATTTTTTTGCCACAACAAATCTTTAAGAGGCGTAACTTCAGATGTAGCTTTATAAAAAGCCTCTCTTCCCAATGTTTTCAAAAACTCATCCGGATCTTTTGCTCCGGTCAAAAAAACATATTGCAAAGAGTTTCCGGCTTTCAAAATCGGCAACACGCGATCTACTGAACGCACGGCAGCACGTCGTCCGGCCAAATCACCGTCAAAACAACAGGTCGGTACATCAACCACACGCCAAGCTTCTTGAATTTGATCTTCGGTCAAAGCTGTTCCCAACGGTGCCACGGCATAATGAATACCATATTTATCCATACCGATAACATCCATATACCCTTCACAGATAATCAGTTTTTTCTCTTGATAGCCGGCATCTTTGGCATAATTGAGGTTATAGAGGATACGACGTTTATTAAAAATCGGAGTTTCCGGCGAGTTAAGATATTTCGGTTGTCCATCCCCCATAATACGTCCGCCGAAAGCAATCACTTTGCCGCGTTTATCCATAATCGGAATCATTACCCTATCACGGAAAAAGTCATGCGGACGACGCGTTTTATCTTCGGGAATGGTCAAAAGCCCAAGCTCATTCATCTCCTTATCATTTACCCCTTTAGAGGTAAGATAGGTTTTCAGCCCGTTATTATTCGGCGCATAACCTAAACGAAATTTTCGGATAATATCATCGCCAAAACCGCGATGAGCCAAATAATCCAGCGCTCTTTGCCCCTCAGGCATACGCAAAGATTTTTCAAAAAACTTGCAGGCAAGCTCCATAATATCATAAAGAGAATTGCGTTTTTCCACCTCTTCGGGCTTGGCATAAGAATCTCTCGGAACTTGCAACCCCGCCTTCTCTGCCAATTTTTCAATGGCTTCCATAAATGACAGATTATTGGCTTCCATTTCAAATTTGATAATATCACCATGTGCACCGCAACCAAAACAATGGTAGAAACCTTTGCTTTCATTCACGGTGAAAGATGGTGTTTTTTCATTATGAAACGGGCAACAAGCCTGATATTCACGACCTTTGCGAATGAGCTTAACCTTAGCGCCGACCACATCAACAATCGACACCTTCTCGCGCAATTCATCGCAAAATTTTTGTAAATCTGCCATTTATGTAGAAAACAAATAAATTAGCCGAGCAAGTTTTTAATGATACCGTTAGCAGCACCCATATCCATTTGACCGGCATATTTAGACTTGAGAGCGCCCATAACTTTGCCCATATCTTTCATAGATTGAGCACCTGTTTCGGCAATCACGGCTTTAATGGCATTTTCCATATCGGCGCCACTGAGCTGTTTGGGCAAAAATCTTTCAATAATATTGATTTCGGATTGTTCTTTATCAGCCAAATCCTGACGATTACCGTCTAAATACATTTTAATTGAATCTTTGCGTTGTTTAATCATACCTTGCATCATGGAAAGAAGTTCTGCATCGGTTGCTTTTTCTTGACCGCGACCTCTGGCATCAACGTCTTTTTCCTTCATACCGGCAATAATCAAGCGAACGGCGGAAACGGTAGTTGTGTCTTTATTTTTCATCGATTCTTTTAAGGTATTTTGCAAATCATCTCTTAACATATTTTTTCTCCTTAAATAAACATATTGCCATGAGAATAAACACTTGGGCATAAAATTGCAAGGTAAAGTTTAAAAATAATGCCGCCACGACAACAAACTTTCTTCCATATCTTTACCGCTGCGCCACTCTTTAGAATAACGTATGGCCAAAGCATTATTACGATTAAGCGAATAAGCCCCCTCAATATTGAGCTTTGTCTTTTCACCAAACTTATCCGTGGCATAGACTTGCTCGGCTTCGGTAAATAAGCGCCATTTATCAAAATCGGCAAACACACCGAGAGCACCGCCCAAGCCGAAATAGGCATTATCCGGTAAAAATCCGCCATATGCCGCATAACTATTGAGTTGCGCATAGGTCCAAACTTCATCGATAATGGCATAGCTGACACCGGTTCCGACTTTCAAGTTGGTAACATAACCTTCATCTTCCGTTTCGGGGTTATATTCGCGCGCCACGTCCCATCTGATTTCATAAGAAAAAGGTCGAAACATAGCATCCATCGGCGAAATGGACTTGATGCCGACAATATCAAATTTTTGCAAAACTGTTTTGTTCCGATCATCATAATGACGCAAAGCTGTGTTAAGAAAATTGATTTCTGCTCCGCGCAAAAAACCGTAATTATCATCGGTCAAAGAATGATACGCCGGACGATATGATATTTCTTGAAAAGCCTCCCCGTTTCTAAAACCGGTTCCGATTTCTGCCCGCATGGAGTCATGAGTAAGATATGGTTCTTTGCCTTTATCAAGCTCGGCAATACTACCCTGTTCTGTCACTTTATTACGCGCCATCAGAAGTTTGAAACTTTGCTTACGATAATCGGCAAGTTCCAAATTTTTTGCCACATATTGATATTGCACAAACTGATAAGCTGTTTCCAGCACGTCGGCTTTTTCCGGCTCGGATAAGCCGGTTAAATCATAATCTTGTTCATGGATAATTTCTAAATATTGTTCTTTTTGCCGGGCATTCATCATTTTGTAGCGATGTCTGATTTTAGCCTGTCGAGAAGGACGATAATTAATGTCTTTGACCAAACCTTGACGCTTTAAAACTGCCTTGATGGTGTCAAGCGGAATGGTTTGCACCGGAAATTGCTCTGAGAGCTGCATGGACGGACGCACGGCATCAAGCACTTCCATCAGCATATAAGAGCAATTTTGCGTAAAGAAATAATATCTGGTCTGAGAGTGTCCCACTTCCCAAAGATGCGCGACAAAAAAGTCCAACTCTTCCGGCGTAAAATTGAGATTAAATTCCCAAATATCACGATTTTCAATATTATTATAGGTATTGATGATATCATAATAAGGTTTGACGGTAAAACCGCCGTAATATCCTCCGGTCAACCCCCAGATAGCAAAAAGCACACTGTTTTCTTGCCCTGCGGTAAACGCACCATAGTTTGCACCATGTGCCAAAAGTTGCGTTCCCTTGCGTGCGGTATCGATTCTGATAAGCGTATGCCCGAACAGTGATGACGGATTGTTCATATAGGCATCGGTAAAGAGAAGAGTTACACCCGATGGACGTAAATCATCATAAAATTGTTCCAAATCTTTACATTTAGGAAAAGGCTTGGAAACGCGCCCGTTTTTTTGCAAAAGTTTATAACGTGCCGGAAAGAGGCATTTTTTTTCGATATCTTCAGTATTTTCAAATAAATTGATGGTTGCTTGTAATTCAGCTTGCGGATTTGTTTTGCCATCCGGAGATAAGAAAAAAGGATCAGAGTCTATCGTGCTGACATATGTTCCGTTTTCTTCCTGATAATGCACCAAGGCAAGCCACTCTGGCGATTTTTCAAAAGCGGCGTAAGAAGGTGTTGCTATCAATAGCAAAGAAAAAACAAAGACAAACCTTTTCAGCACTATTCAGCTCCTAACAAAAAAGCGGCTCGAAAGATATAAAAAATTCCGAACCGCTTGAGGACAAACAAACTTTTAAGCTTGAGTAACTTCCATCAATTTTAAAGTAACATTGACGGCATCAACATTTTCATCTTCAAACATATAAGCAAAATTTTGTTTAGAAATTTCGCCGAGTTTAGTGCTGTCCATGTTCAAGATACCGGCCAAAGTATCAATGGTTTCGCCACGACCGGCAGCAGCATCAAGAGCATATTGTTCCATGTTGTTTTCCATGAAAGCCAAAACCATTCTGCCGGTACCGCCGGTTACACGACCGTTCGGATCACAACCGGATGTTCCGAATGTAATACCAAATGTTTGGGTAAAGAACAAGCCGTTAGTTGTAACAGCCAAAACTTGCGGACCGATACCGCTTTGACCGCGCCAAGCCATTGAGCCCAAACCGCAACCGGTACTGTCTATTGCTTGTGCATTGGAAGCTAAAGCCATTGCACCGGCCAAGAAAGATGCTAAAACAACTTTTTTCATAAAAACCTCCGTTAATAAACTAACACTCATACGATAACACAACCTTAGCGCTTGTATAGTTAAAATTAAAGTTTTTCCCAGAAAAACACACAATCTTCAAAAAAGCTTGCAATATACAAATATTGATGCTATATAAATACACAGACAAAGAAAAATCAAGCTGTGATGGAGTCCCATCGCAGTTTTATTTTATCATTTAAAAATCAGTAATTTTTTAGTTGAGGTGAGTAAAATGGAAAAGTTTCCTTTGACCAAACAGGGCTTTATTGAGCTTGAAGAAGAATTAAAACACTTAAAAGCCGTTGACCGCCCGAATATTATCGCCGCCATTGCCGAGGCTCGTTCTCATGGCGACTTGTCAGAGAATGCCGAATATTCTGCCGCCAAAGAAAAGCAAAGCTTTATTGAAGGTCGCATTCAAGATTTGGAGGCCGTTATCAGCCGCGCCCAAGTTATTGATCCGAAAGAAAGTAAATGTGACGTTGTCCGCTTTGGTGCTACCGTTTTGGTTGCCGATGAAGATACTGATGATGAAAAGAAATATCAAATTGTCGGCGATTATGAAGCAGACATTGACCGCAACAAAATTTCATTATCATCTCCTTTAGCCAAAGCTTTGATTGGTAAAGAAGTCGGCGATATTGCCGAATATACGGCGCCCGGCGGAAAAAAATCTTTTGAAATTTTGGAAATTGATTATATCTAATCGTCACAAAAAATTATCAAAGCTGTCTTAAAAAAATAAGGCAGCTTTTTTATTATAACTCGGACATAACACTTGCCAAAGCAAAATTAAAACACTACTTTAAGCGCAATAATAAAATTTTTGGAGAAAACACATGACCGAATATAGAACCAAAATGTTAATCATTGGCTCCGGTCCGGCAGGCTATACCGCCGGTATTTATGCCGCCCGCTCCGGCTTAAACCCGATTTTGGTATCCGGCAATCAGGAAGGCGGACAACTAACCATCACCACTGAAATTGAAAACTTCCCCGGTTTTCCCGAACCCATTGGCGGATTGGAGTTGATGCAACGTATGAAGCAACAAGCTGAAAATGTGGGTGTTACTTTGGTCACAGACCTCATCCGTAAAGTTGACTTCAGCTCTCGCCCGTTTGTCTGCACCTCAGAAAACGACAACACATTTATTGCCGATAGCGTGATTATAGCAACCGGTGCCTCTGCCCGCTGGTTGGGCTTGGAAAGCGAAAAGAAATTTTTGGGTTTTGGTGTTTCCGGTTGCGCCACCTGCGACGGCTTTTTCTACCGTGGTCGCGATGTTGCTGTTGTCGGTGGTGGCAATACCGCTGCAGATGAAGCTCTGTATTTGGCCAACATTGCCAAATCAGTCACTCTCATCCACCGTCGCGATGAGCTCCGTGCCGATAAAGTTATGCAAGAACGCATTTTGAAAAACGAAAAAATCAAAATAGAATGGGATAGCGTTGTTGATGAGGTTTTGGGAGAAATGCCCAAAGGCGTTACCGGCGCAGTTTTGAAAAATGTTAAGACGGGTGAGAAGAAAGAGATTAAAGTTGACGGTATATTCATCGCCATCGGTCACCACCCCAACACCGATTTGTTCAAAGGCGTTTTGGATATGAACGAAGAAGGTTATTTGATAACCAAAACGGATAGTTGCCAAACCAACATTGAAGGCGTGTTTGCGGCCGGCGACGTTCAAAGTCCGAACTTCCGTCAAGCGGTTGTTGCGGCAGGTTCGGGTTGTATTGCCTCTTTGGAAGCCGAAAAGTTTTTAAACAAATAACTATTAATTTTTGTCAAATTTTGCGCTAATGTATGTTCCATAAAAAAATTATTAAGGAAACAAATTTTAGAAGCTCTTAATAATTAAGAGCTGAATCTACACAAGAAAAACGTTCAGTAAAAAACTGAACGTTTTTTTGTGGTTTGAAATCAGCAATTTGCCTCAAAAGAAACATCAATTTTCATATCAAATGCCCGTGCGATTTGGTGCAGATTGCCGAAATTAAGTTCGGCAAGACCGAGTTCCAGTTTTTCCAGATAAGAAGAAGACACACCGGTTTGTGTCGCCAAATCAAGAATAGTCATACGGTGCAATCTTCTTAACGTGGTGAGTTGCTCGGCAAGGTTAAGACGTGTTTGTTTGAGATTAAGACGAGCTTGTTTTTTGTTTAGCATATTTCAACTCCAATTTATTAAGGGACAACTTTTGCCGTCAAACACGCCGTGTTTGTGGGGTCAAGCTGCCACCAGCTTGTTAAATATAAAACCGCCGAGAGGGAAAACTCAAGGCGGTGGAGCTGAAAAACTGCCATAATATCAGTCATCCTTATTCGACACAAAGTGCTTATATCGGATACTCCACCAGAAGTGGACATATTATGGAGATGTTTTTCAGACACCACAGGCTATCTCTAACCTGCAAAGAGCATTGTAGTTATAATAAAGAAAAATGCAAATATTTTTTCCCACATTTGCCATACTAAAGCTATTTCAGAGTCTATTTTTTTCTTTCTTATTATCGCCTATCGATAGTCGATAATATACGAGAAAACAAATAATTATGTAAAATTCAGAAACAATTTTGACATAATGATAAGGATTAGTTTCATAAGCCATAAAAGACACGCCTAGCACAGGATACGGACAGAGCGGCAATCAAACTTCTGCCGTCAAACACGCCGTGTTTGTCACCCTGAACTTGTTTCAGGGTCTTATGAGATGCTGAAATAAATTCAGTATGACAATAAGGAAAGAAAATTTTTTCAAGGCACGATGCCTCCGCCTTGCACAAAGAAAGCATTGCGGCTTCAGGATACGGACAGAGCAGCAATCAAACTTCTGCCGTCAAACACGCCGTGTTTGTGGCTTCGGCTTGCCGTAGAAACAATTTGAAGTTAGCTTTTTATATGAGAAAGATAATAAGATTTAAGAAAAATTGTGATAATATATAGATAAGAAAATTGTTTATACGAGGGAAATAATAAGAAACTAGAAAAAATTTGAGGGAGTTTACAAATTAGTAAATGACCGAAAATTTTATTCGCAGTTTCTGTATTAGTTCCCCGTAGAAACAATTTTATTCGTAGCGGAGTGCGTTAATAGGATTTAATAATGACGCTTTGTAGGCGGGATAAAGCCCAAAGGAAAGCCCGACAATACCCGAAAACGAGAACGGCAACAAAACATACATCAAAGTCGGAATTGGCGTTAATGTTGAAAAGATTGACACCAAGTAGACACCGACAAAGCCGAGAACAATACCGATAAGCCCGCCGATAAGCGAGAGCACCATGGCTTCGGTCAAAAATTGTAGGCGAATATCCCAAGCTTTGGCGCCTATCGCCATACGAATACCGATTTCTCGCGTGCGCTCGGTTACGGACACAAGCATAATATTCATAATGCCGATACCGCCGACAAGAAGAGAAATTCCGGCAATCGAACCTAAGAGAATGGTCATCACCTGAGTAGAACTTTCCATCATTTCCATCATTTGTGTCAGGTTGCGAATAACAAAGTCATCTTCCTTATTGGCACCTAAGTTATGCCGTTGACGTAAAAGCTCGGTAATTTCTTCCTGCGAAGTGTATGTGCTTTGCGCATCAACGGCTTGCAGCATAATCATTTTCACTTGATCGGGGAACTGGATTCCCATCACTTTTTTCTGTGCGGTGGTAATCGGAATAAACACGGCATCATCTTGGTCCATACCCATACCGCTCTGCCCTCTTTCATCCAACACCCCAACAACCTGAAACGGAATTCCTTTAATGCGAATTGTACGCCCGATGGGATCGACATCGCCGAAAAGCTCATTAACGACGGTTTGCCCGAGGATGGCGGTTTTATTGGCGTTTTTGGTATCGGATTCATTAAAAAAGCGCCCATATGCCAAGTTCCACTCTTTAATTTCAAAATAACGATTATCTGTACCGGTAATTGTTGTTGACCAGTTGGCGTTTCCGTAAACAATCTGCGCTGTTTCTTCCAAAACCGGAGCTGCAAGTCTGATTGCGGCAATTTTTTCTTGAATGGCATCTCCGTCAGCTTTTTTCATGGTTGGTTGCGAACCGTGCCCGCCTCTGGCTCCGCTGGATGTTGCCACACCGGAACGAACCATAATCAGGTTAGAACCCATGGTTTTCATCTCATTTTTGATTGAGATTTGCGCCCCATGCCCAATAGCCAACATCACGATTACGGCAGCCACACCGATGATGATACCTAGACTGGTCAAAATTGAGCGCATTTTGTTGGCCTTTATGGCGCGAAGAGCAATACTGAAAATGGTTTTAAGCTGAATCATGATTATTCTCCGGCAAACAAATCTTTTTGAGCGTGTTTTCTTTTTTTGACTTTTTCATCAGAGTGAATTTCACCATCCACGATTTTGATGATTCTGTCGGCAAAAAGCGCAATATCTTCTTCGTGTGTCACCAAAATAATCGTACGTCCCATTTCTTTGTTGAGCTTGGTAAATAAATCCATAATTTCCACACTCATTTTGGTATCAAGATTACCGGTCGGTTCATCGGCAAAAATAATCGGCGCATCATTGACAATAGCTCTGGCAATAGCCACACGTTGTTGCTGCCCGCCCGAAAGCTGGTTCGGCAAATGTTGCATTCTGTCTTTAAGTCCCACGCTTTTAAGAGCTTTTTCAGCACGTTCGGCACGCTCTTCATCCGGCACACCGGCATAAATCATCGGAAGCTCAACATTTTCTATGGCTGTTGTACGAGAAAGAAGATTAAAGCCTTGAAACACAAAGCCGATTTTTTTATTACGAATTTCAGCCAACTGATCGTTGGTCATTTTTTCTACATTGACGCCGTCAAGAACATATTTTCCGGAGGTTGGCTTATCCAAACACCCAAGAATATTCATGAGTGTTGACTTTCCCGAACCTGATGGCCCCATAATTGCCACAAATTCTCCTTGATCAATTTCCAAAGAAATGCCTTTCAGGATTTTCAAATTAAATCCATCAAGAGGATAAGATTTGACAATATTTTTAAGCTCAATCAACGACATTATCGTGGCATCCTTAGCTTCATTTGGCGTTCGAGTTCTTCTGCATTTTTGCGTTCCAAAATAATCTCATCGCCTTCAAACAAATCATCGGAAGAAACTTCGGTATTGTTATCGTCACTCACACCTGTTTTCACGGTAATACGAACCGGTTGTCCTTTGCGCAAAACCCAAATTCCTTTATCTTTATAGCGTTTGGCAGAAGTTCCGTTTTCATCGGTCATATAAAAACGCAAAGCTTTGTTAGAAACGAGGAACACATTTTCTTTATTGGAGGTGATAATTTCCACATTAGCGGTCATACCGGGTTTGAGTTTCAAATCTTTGTTATCAATTTCAATAATCACTTCATAGGTTACGACATTTGAGGTTGTAATGGCTTGGTTGCGCACTTGAGTAACAATACCATGGAAGACTTCATCGGGATAGCTATCAACGCTGAAATCTACTTTTTGACCATCTTTAACCTTAGCAATATCGGCTTCCACCACCGAGGCTTCAATTTGCATTTTAGTCAAGTCTTCAGCCACGGTTACAAGCGTCGGCGTTTGGAAGCTGGCAGCCACGGTTTGCCCCACTTCCACTTCTTTAGAAACGACAATGCCGTCCACCGGAGAAACGATTTTAGTATAATTCAAATCAATAAGAGCAGAGTTAAGCGCTGCTTCGGCTTGTTTTACTTGGGCTTCTTGCAAAGCAAGTTGCGCAACCGCATTATCATAATCACGCTCGGCAGATTCGAGTTCGGCATCGGCAGAATAACGTGATTTATTGAGTTTTTGAATACGGGCAAGATGTTTTTTATAGTAAGTAATGTCATTTTTCACCACATCGACTTGCGCTTTGGCAATATCCAAAGCGGCTTGTTTCTGCGCCACGGTTGCCTCAAACAAAGCCGGATCAATCTGTGCCAGAATCTGATTTTTAGTCACTTTAGAGTTATAATCGACATAAATTTCGGAGATTGTACCGGAAACTTGTGTACCGATATTGATGGTGGAAATTGGGTTAATAATACCGGAAGCAGTAACTTTTTCAATAATATTACCTTTGGCAAGTTTTTGAGTAATATATTCATTTTTTCCGCCTTCAGGTGCAAGAATCAAGAATCCGACTCCGATAAGGACACAAGCAATTACACCATATTTTGTATATTTACGCATTATTTTCACAACCTTTACTATAAAAAAACATCAATTTTGTTTTTAAAATAAGCAAATTTATTTAAAAATCCACAAAATTCTTGTCATCATCATTTTTTGTCTATATTATAGAGACAATATTTTAAGTCTCTGTATATTATTAACGCAAGAATGGAGGTAAAAGTTCAAACTTGCAAGTATTAACATAAAAAATTTTTATTATGGAAAAAAGATTAAAAAAAACAATCCTTCCTCTAAGAAAGGCCGCTTTCTTAAAAAGAGTAATCATTGAAATAGAAGAAAGAAGGAGTATAGCTCCGAAAGTTCTAAATCGTTTAAGGAAGTTATTTCTAAAAAAGAAATTCAGCGGCATTCAGAAATGCTGTTATGAAGTTGTTATAGCTCTCGGTATGAGCGGCAACACCGAATTGAGAGCTTTAGCAAGTGAATTTAATGCTATATTGAATAACGCTTGCAGATAAATTTTTTTGTTAATTAAAATATAAAAAATGGAAAAAAAGAAGTTTTTTGAAGAAATTGCTAATCTTCCGTTATCGGAAAAAATTGAAAAAGTAAAAAACGAAAATTCAATTTCTGCTGATGAAAAAGAAACGATTATTGCAAGTTTTATCAGCCGAGACAAGCATCTTTCGTTAGATGAGAAAAAAGAACTCATCCGTAAAAATTTTCCCGAAACGGGAAGCAAACTCTGGCTTCAGGTTGTTGAAACTGCTCGTAAGAAGCCTCGGAATCTGTCAAACAAGCTTCATTTGAAAGACTATTTAACTCAAAATATGTCTTCCATTGAAGTACAAGGCACAAACAGCAAAAAAACCAAAGAACGCAACATAAGAGTATTAAACACTCTTACTGCATTCTTAACAGAAAAACGCAGGTTGAACGAATTTGTTGATAAAGATGATTGCAACATCATCCAACAGTTCTTCAAAACTGAGTTATATGCTGATTATCGTGACCAGTTGAATGGACTTATTATCACTGCTTTTCGTTTTAGAAAACAGTTGATAAAACAACAAGCCAGTGACTTTGTGGCAGAACTTCTTGAACAAGGAATGGTTGATACTGTTTTGATGCTGGAGTTGGTTAGAGGAGGATATATTTCGGTTGAAGTATTTTCACTTCTTCACCGCTATCCGGATATCATAACCAACAACATACCTTTAGCACAAGAAATTGTTCGGGAAATCAACGGGCTGGCAGAAGGAGCATCCAAAGAAGAAAAAATCATGTTGGCAAAACTCATTGACCTATACAATGAACTGATAGCCAACAAGAGATAGCACTTTTTTTCATTTGCAACTTATGGAAAGGGCGTCCTCGTGAGAAGGCGCTCTTTTGCTTTTTAAAACAAAAAAAACGGATCCGATTTCACAACCAAATCCGTTCTGAACGAATGTTTAATAAAAGAAAAAACATAAGGTATCAATCTATTCTGAAACGAAAACCCAATCCCCCGTCACACATGGCAATTTTACCATTTATGTGTTTGTTATCGACAAGGAGTTCCATTTTATGAGCCACGTCTCGAACCCCCAATTCACGATAACTCAATTTACCGGACCAAAATCTAATTTCAGCAGTCTGAGGAACAAAACAAACATAATCAATTTGTTTTCCTGCCTTAAGAGAAAGCTTTATTACCACAAGCGGATAATAAGCCAACTCACGTTCATAACATTCGGCAAAAAAGACTTTACCGATATTATATTTTCGGATCAAATCGGGACAAGCCTCGAGAATAATCTTTTTAAAATCGTCAGGCGTTAAAACAACCTCGTTTTTACCTTCAAAAAAACTTTTTATGTTCATAACAATTTAGATTTAATAATTAAACAATATATACGAAAAGAAGCAATTAAGATACTCCGAAAGAAAAAATAGTCAAGAGATTTTATTAATCCATTGATAATAAAGCAATTTATCCAGACATACCAAATTATTAAGAATAGGTTAAAATTTAACTTTACATTTATGCGATTTTGCCGCTAAATATGGCATAAATTTACCATAACAGAAAATGAAGATTCACAAGATGGAATACGCAAAAAAGTTATTAATAATCAGCATGATAACAATATTTATCAGCGCCTGTCAACAAACCCCGAAACCGGCAATTGTTCCGGCTGTGGAAGCGCCGAAATCATCTCTGCACCGCATGAATATCATTGGCGAAGTTGAGCCAATATATTTTCCGCCGATGAAGACTCCGTTTGCCGCACGCATAGATACCGGTGCCGAACAATCTGCCTTAGATGCTGACAACATCAAATATTTTGAAAGAGACGGTGAAAAATGGGTTTCTTTTTCCATAACCAACCGCGAAAGCGGAGAAACGCACCGTTTTGAAAAAGAAATTGACCGTCATATCAATATCAAGCGCATCCACTTAACCGAACGTCGCCCCATGGTCACCATGGATGTCAAATTCGGCAAAGAAACATTTACCGCTAACTTTTCTCTGGCCCAAAGAGATAAATTTGAATATCAGGCACTTATCGGAAGAAACATTTTAACCGGACGTGCCATAGTTGATACATCCGTTTCCAACACCTTACATTAAACCGAGATAAAACATGTTCAAAAAAATTTTTACGGTTCGCCAAGTTTTAACGATTTTGCTGTTATTATCCATTGCGTTTGCCGGCTACAGCATTTATTACAAAATCAAATATTGGGGATTTAGCTTTACCCCCAAACAAATGTCTGACGTCTGGACCATTGAAGCCCATGTAACCTTTACCCCGACCGGAGATCCGATAAAAGTTTCTTTAACGACACCATCAGAAAACAACAACTTCAAAATCATGGAGCAGGATGTTATTGCCGAAGGCTACAAGATAAAAAAGATTAAGGGAGAAACCAATCGTGTAATCTTAACCTCTCCGGTCAGAGAAGGCTTACAGAATATTTATTATCGCGTTATGCTGTTTGACAATCAAGATGCCAAAGGCAAAACCAAAGCTCCTGCTCCGGCAGCCCCAAAGCAACCGTTTTTTGACGAACAAACCTACGCCACGGCACAAAATATTCTCAAATCCGCCAAAAAGATGAAAGGCGACGAGGTTCAACAAATCATCAATCTGTTCAACCAACCCACACCTGATGCCAATGTTTTGGCTTTTCGTCCTTTGAAAAAAAACACTAAAGATACAATAGAGGCCATTCGCAATTTATTGGCGCTGAAGAATATTCCGACTCGCACGGCCAGAGGCATAAAACTTGCCGAAGAAAAAAAATCTTTCAGTGCCGATTTAATGCTTGAAGCCTACATCAGCGGCAAATGGAAAACCTACAATGTTAAAGACGGCAGCATAGGCGTTCCGTCAGACTTCATCTTATTTCAACGCGGCGGCGATTCTTTGTTAGACGTTGAAGGCGGAGAAGATTCTACCATAAAATTCTCAGTTATCAAATCGGTCACCTCATCCATAAACTTAGCCGGTAAGAGAGCAGATATTGCCCAACAAAAGACTTGGTTTGACTACTCTATTTACAATCTGCCGATAGCCGAACAAAATGTATTGAAATGGCTGATGATTTTCCCGTTAGGCATTTTAATCACGGTTTTGTTGCGCAATATTGTCGGTATCACAACCATGGGAACGTTTACGCCGATGTTGCTTGCCATGTCTCTGGTCAAAACCGGATTAGCGGCAGGCTTAGTCAGCTTTGGTCTAATTATGCTCATTGGCTTATCGATGCGCGCCCTTTTGTCCAAACTCAATTTATTGCTGGTTCCGAGAATTGCCGCGGTAGTGATTTTTGTAATTTTGATAATGCAAACCTTCACCGTTTTAGGATATAGATTTAAATTGGATATGATATCTGCGGCAGCCTTTTTCCCGATTATCATCATGGCATGGATTATTGAAAGAGCCTCAATCATATGGGAAGAAGACGGCGCAAAAAACGCATGTCAAGAAATCATCAACAGCTTGATAGCCGCATTGCTTACATATTTTGTCATCAACAATGAGGTGATAAGACACGTCATGTATGCCTTTAATGAATTAAATCTGGTTATTTTGTTCATGGTTATGTTGCTTGGTACATATACCGGCTATCGCCTGACTGAATTGAGAAGATTCTCCCCGATTGCCGAAAGGGATTAAGATGTTTTTCAAGAGTTTTTTTTCTTCTTTTGCATCTCCGTCCAGTTTAAGAAAAGCCGGTGTTTTGGGCATGAACCGCCGCAATTTTAAATTCATTAGCAAATATAATGACAGAAAGTTATATCCGCTGGTAGATGACAAAGTTCAAACCAAAAACTTGGCGCAACAACACGACATCACCACCCCGCACCTGATTGGCGTGATTGAGCACCAATATGAGGTCAAAGACTTGCTCAAAGTCATTGGTGATAATAAAGACTTTGTGATTAAACCGGCACATGGTTCGGGCGGCAAAGGTGTTTTGGTTATCAAGTCTTTCAGTGAAGATTGCTTTGTCAAAGCTTCGGGAGAAACCATGACTTTTCATGATGTTTACAAGCATATTTCCAACATTTTAAGCGGCTTATACAGCTTGGGCGGACAATATGACGTTGCCGTCATTGAGGAGCTGGTACATTTCAGTAATATATTTAAGGATTACAGCTATCAAGGCATTCCCGATGTCAGGATCATTGTCTATAAAGGCTATCCGGCGATGGCGATGATGCGGCTTGCCACCAAAGCCTCCGGCGGCAGAGCGAACCTGCACCAAGGAGCCGTCGGTGTGGGCTTAGACATCAGCAAAGGCACGGCGCTAAAAGCCGTGATGAACAATCTGCCGATAGAGTTTCATCCCGATACCAATGCTAAATTGAGTGAAATTTCCGTTCCCTACTGGCGCGAACATTTGCTGATTGGCGCTAAAGCCTATGAGATGACCGGACTTGGCTATCTGGGCGCCGATATTGTGCTTGATGCCGAAAAAGGCCCGATGATGCTTGAGTTAAACGCCCGCCCCGGCTTGGCCATTCAAATTGCCAATGGTTTGGGTATCGAAGGCGTCTTGAAGCGCATTGAGCATTATTATCCCAAAGACTTAACACCGGAAGAACGTGTCGATTTTGTTTTAAATTTTGGTAAGAAATAGTAGCAAAGCAACAAATTCATACCTATATATGAGATAGATATGATAAAACAAAGGACAAGAAAGATGACAGAAGAACAAAAATTACTTAAAGGTGCAAATACCCAAAAACTTGAAAAATCTAAAACCAAAAGTTTGCCCAAAGAAGAAACAAAAAAAATAGGCGTGAGCAAAACCCGAGCCAAAAAGATTAAACATTCTTACCAAGTTAAAGATGCCGAAAACGCTTTGTTGCTCAAATTAAAAAACGGTGACGTGGTGATAGAGATGTTCCCCGATGTGGCACCCAACCATGTTAAGAGAATCAAAGAGCTGGTCAGACAAGGTTTTTATAATGGATTGAAGTTCCACCGCGTGATAGAAGGCTTTATGGCACAAACCGGTTGCCCGTTAGGGAACGGTACCGGCGGCAGCGGTCAAAAGCTCAAAGCCGAGTTCAACAAAATGCCGCATAAGCGCGGTACGGTTTCCATGGCGCGTTCAATGTTTCCCGATTCGGCCGATAGTCAATTTTTCATCTGCTTTGATGATTGCGATTGGCTCAACGGACAATACACCGTTTGGGGTGAAGTCACTTCCGGCATGGAATTTGTCGATATGATTAAAAAAGGCACAGGTCAAAACGGTGCTGTCAGCAATCCGGATGAAATCATCTCAATGAGCGTGATTGCCGATTTATAATAAGTTATTGATTTTTCAGTTAAAGCCTCTTTTTTAAGAGGCTTTTTGCATTTTTAGACAAAAAAAGTATTATTTAAGTCCATAAAATGTGGTATAAAGAGTCTATCAAAAAAATAATTATGGCAATTACTATGGAAAAACTAAAGTGTAGCTCTTATTTTTAAGGGGACTTCTTTAGCCGGCGTGGTTGCTAATGTTTAATTAAAAAAAATTTTTATAATATGTGCAAATTGAAAAAAGCCCTGATAAAGGGCGACTTCCGCGCTTTGGAAACCATGAACTTTTCTTCAAACGACATTGAATCAATCTTAACAGATGCTGAAGAAGCTCTGCGGGATGATGAAAACCTCGTAGAGGAAACTGAAGCCCGCACGCAAGCCTTAAAGCTTCGCATTGAGCGGGCTAATAAAAGAATCTCAGAAAATCGTTCCATTATCGAAAATGCAGAAAAACTGCTTGAGATGATGGAACAAGGAGAATGGTTGTCTGAATTTGATAACGAAGATTAATATTCTCCTAAAAAAACTTAAAATTATGGACTACACAGAAAAAGCCCTTTTAGAGGGCAACTTATCTTCATTAATGGATATGAGGATAAAAGAAGCAGAAGACATCTGTGAATCCCTATGTTGGAGAATATTGGATGTTTCGGCTTTTATTAACAATTCCGGCGAAAAAGCCGAAATTCAAAACGCAGAACAAGATCTTTCAGATTACAAAACCATGCTTGTAAACGCACAAGAATTGGTTGATCTTCTGAGAGAACAAAAAAAGAAAACCAATCGCAAAGATTGGGAGGAAGACCTAGACGAAGAATTTCCAGAAGCTGATGACTCTCTATATATAGAGAAACTCAAACAGCGGATGGAAGAAAGTTCTGAAGACGATTTTGATTATCTTGACTTAGCCGCCCGTCTCGCTGAATTTGAAGATGAATGTGAGGAACGGGAAAAAGAATATCTGAGTTTGGATATATCAGAACCGGAACCTAAAAAGAAACCCAAGACATCATGTCTTTCTCGTTTCTTCAAAAACTTAAAATCCTTAGTCCTTGACTAAGGATTTTTTTTATCCCTTGATTAGCACAAACGGATAACCTTCTTTTACATCAAACGGCTCAAATTGGGGAAGTAAGGTGTCAAAACAATTTTCATCAATGTAAAGCGCGTTGTCATCTGTTTGCGTGCGGTTGAGAACACGCTTTTTGGCAAGCGCCATATCACATTCCAAAACGTGGAAAAGACGTCAGACGTAAGGCTTTTTGCCCATTGATAATATTCTTTACGTTTGGCTTTGCTCCAAAAGCCATAATCCAAAATCACATTCTCTCCATTCTGCACGACTTGTTTAGTCTGCGTGCGAATATAATCATCGACAATTTTATATTTGGCGGCAAAATCATCAGGATTGCGTCCAAATCGCTCTTTCATAATCTCATCATGGGTAAAGAGAATGGCCGGCAATTCTAACGCCAATTTTAAAGCATAAGTCGTTTTACCAAAACCTAAAAACCCGCAGAGCAAAACAATTTGTGGCATTTGTTGTTGAATATTCTTAATTTCCTCTCCTCTGATAAAAGCATAAAAGAAAACATCCCAAACGCAAGCACAAAAAAAACAGTTGCAGTTTTTAACCTGCAACTGTTTTTTTAATTTTTGAGTTTGGAATTACAATCCAAGGGCTTCCCGTGGTGTTTGTCCTGAGTGCTGACGCAGTTTTTGTGAAAGTTTTTCATTCCACTGCGCCTCTCCTTTTTCATTATACATTTCTTCCAAAGAAATGTTTTTATAGGAGAACATCGGAAGGTCTAACAACATCTCTGCTGAGATATTGCCTTTCCACATATTTTTCAACACCCAGAGATACTGTTGAGCTTCTGTTCCAAGCTCTCTCTTTTCGCCATTGGCTTTGTGCAAAGCCATCTTGTCTTCGGCATTCGGCTCACCGTCTTTAACCGCCTTAAGAAAATCTGACTTAACAAAACCGTATTTTCCATTTCTCATCGCTAATGAGGTAAACGGAACAAGTCGTTGTTTAGATATCTTCACTCCATTCAAAGTTTCTTGAACAAAGCCGTACCAGTCTTTAGACACGACTTTCTTGGCTTCATCGTATGTCTTTCCGGCAAAATCGCTAGATTTAACTGGCTTGCCGTCAACATATTTCAAGCCGACCAAAGCTCGTGCCAGCTTATCATCTGCGTTTTGCACGCCATCAAGATAAGCTCGTGTAATTACCACGTAGTCGAATGCTTCATTGAACTCGCGCTCAAATTTTTCATCCTCAATAACGAGCACATCTTCCGGTTGAGCTTTGTCATCTCCACAGTTTCTGAAAGCCAAGAAACATAAGAGAAGCAAAAGCAATGCCGCCAATATCCAAAGTAACGTACGACCTGTTTTTTGGCTTACTTTCTGAGCTTTGACGTTTCTCCAATTTATTTTGCTCAAGCCCCAAATTAGCAGAGCTAAAAGCAAAATACCTAAAATCCATATCCATTGGCTCGCCAGCCAGCAAAGTCCAGCCCACATAGCAGAGCCAACCCAAATAGCGCCTTGTACCAGCCAGTAGCCGATAAAGGCTATCAAAGCCAGCAAGACAAGTGCCAGCAATATTTTGGCAATCATCTTCAGATTAAATCTGAAGACAACGTCATAGCGGCTATTTTCTAAACTCTCAATACGAAAAAATGGACTTTCCATTTTGCTTATTTGCCACGCAGCTTTCAATCAGGTCGCCCCAACATACTCACCGATACACGTAGCCTTATAATAATATTTAATACTAATATTTCACTGAAAAGCAATATATCACATTTTTTTGTCCAAAACAAGTAAAAAAATTATGACATTTTTATTAAAACAACAAAAAAAACAGCAGGTTTTCATCCCTGCTGTTTTTTTGTTTTTTAACGCAATTGGCGTTTGAGTTTTGGGCGACCTTCTTTTTCGGCGCGTTTGTTGATTTTGCGAAGCTTGATGTTTTCTTCATCAAACACTTCCCCGATAATGGCAAACATCATCGGCACAAACAAAGTCGCTACGAAGGTAGACATAATCATACCGCCAATCATACCGGTACCGATTGAGTGACGGCTTGCCGCACCGGCACCTGTTGAAACTGCCAATGGCAAAACACCAAAGGTAAAAGCCAAAGAGGTCATTACAATCGGACGGAAACGAAGTTTCGCCGCTTCAACCGCGGCTTGAGCATAAGTCAAACCTTCATGCACTTTGTCAACGGCAAATTCCACAATCAAAATCGCGTTTTTGGCAGACAAACCGACCAAGGTCACCAAACCGATTTGGAAATACAAGTCGTTTTGAATTCCGCGCAACCATGTCGCAAGCAACGCGCCAAACACACCAAACGGCACGGAAAGAATAACCACAATCGGCAAAGACCATTTTTCATATTGCGCGGAAAGAATTAAGAAAATCATAATCACACCGAACGCAAAAGCCAAAGTTGAAGCCCCGCCGGCGAGTTTTTCCTGATAAGCCGAACCAATCCAAGACAGAGAATATTCATCCCCCAAAACTTGTTCAGCCACTTCTTCCATGGCGGTAATTGCTTGACCGGAAGAATATCCTTCTGCCGGATCACCCATAACTTTTGCAGCAGGAAAGATATTAAAGCGGTTAACAAGTTCAGGACCTGTCACGCGTTTCACATGAATAAGAGTTGAAAGCGGTACCAAATCACCGGCCGTAGATTTCACATAAACATAGCGCAAATCATCCGGTGTTCTGCGGAATTTAGATTCCGATTGCAATGTTACACGGAAGTTTCTGCCCATATAGGTAAAATCATTAACATAAAGGCTTCCGAACGTAGATTGCAAAACCGCATAAATGCTGTTAATCGGCACACCTAAAATCATGGCTTTTTCTCTGTCCAAATCAATGGTATATTGAGGTGTACTGACGGAAAAAGTTGTGGTAATATTGGATAGCTCCGGACGCTTATTGGCAGCCGCCAAAAACTCTTCCGTTTTAGCCATCAATTCTTTAGAAGATTTTCCGGTTTTATTCTGAATATAAGCCTCAAAACCACCTGTGGTACTCATACCCATAATCGGCGGCAAGTTGAAGGAAAAAGCAATACCTTGCGGCTGGCTCATACCGATTCCGGTAAAAGTCTTCGTCAAAGCATCGGCAGATTGATCGGGTTCCAAACGTTGATTCCAGTTTTTCAATGTAATAAAACTTACGCCGGAATAAGTATTTTGGCTGGAAGAAAGCATATTAAAGCCATTAACCGTCAAAATATCAGAAACATTAGGGTTACTTCTGACCATATCGGCAATTTTGGAGCTGAACTTTTCGGTTCTGGGCAAAGAAGATGCTTCCGGCATATTATAAGCCATAAGGAGATTTCCCATATCTTCGCTCGGCACCAACGCCGTCGGAATAATTTTAAACATGGCAAAAATTGCAAATAAAAGTCCGACGAATGCAAGCAAGGTTGTTTTGCGCCATTTCAGGCAAAATTCCACACCATTGATATACCACTCGGTAACTTTTTCAAAAAAAACGTTAAACCATCTGAAAAAGGCCATTGGTTCTTTTTTCTTATGTTCCTTCTTGATAATAAGAGCGCAAAGGGAGGGAGTTAAGGTCAAAGCCACAAGGGCGGAAATAATAACCGAAACGGCAATGGTAACGGAGAATTGCTTATACATCACGCCGGTCATACCACCCAAGAAAGCAATCGGTAAGAACACCGAAGACAAAACCAAAGCTACGGCAACCACGGCACCGGACACTTCCTCCATGGCTTTAATGGCAGCTTCTTTGGGAGATAGACCTTCTTCACTCATAATACGTTCAATATTCTCCAAAACGATAATCGCATCATCCACCACGATACCGATTGCCAAAATCAAACCAAATAAGGTCAGCAAGTTAATAGAAAAGCCCAAAGCATACATTCCGGCAAAAGCACCGATAATTGAAACCGGCACTGCCAAAATTGGGATAAGAGTCGCACGATAGTTTTGTAAGAAGAGATAAACCACGGCAATAACCAAAAGCACGGCTTCAAAAAAAGTATGGATAACTTCGTTGATTGATTCGGTCACAAACAAGGTTGTATCGTAAGGAATATCATAGGTAATACCTTGAGGAAAGCTTTTGGAAAGTTCTTCCATTTTGGCTTTAACGGCTTCGGCAGTTTCCAAAGCGTTGGCATCTGATTGCAAATAAACGGCAAAAGCCACGGCCGGTTCACCGTTAAAACGAGAGCTGACACTATAATCTTGCGCCCCAAGCTCAATTCTTGCCACATCTTTAAGACGAAGAATAGCACCGTCCTCTTCGGTAGAAAGAATGATATTGCCGAACTCTTTGGCATTAACCAAACGTCCTTTGGTGTTCACGGAATAAGTATAAGGCTGCACTTCTTCCATCGGCTCTTGCCCAAACTGACCGGCAGCATATTGAGAGTTTTGCTCTTGCACGGCGGTAATCACATCTTGCGGTGTGAGGTTATGATCGGCCAATTTATCAGGGGAGAGCCAAATACGCATAGAATAATCTTGGCTGGCAAAGAGCGATGCACTACCCACACCTTTAATACGTTTAATTTCATCCAACACGTTCAAAAGTGCATAGTTAGAAACATAAACCGTATCATACTGATCGGTAGTGGAGCGCATGGCCACAACCTGCAAAATGGAGTTGGATTTTTCCTCCACGGTAACGCCTTGCTTAGTGACTTCTGAGGGAAGCTGAGGCGTTGCCATTTGCACTTTGTTGTTCACGTCAATCGTGGCTTGGTCAGGATCTGTTCCGATATCAAAAACCACACCTAAAGTCAAATATCCGGAAGATGTAGCGTTAGAATACATATAAATCATGTTTTTAACGCCGTTGATTTCCTGCTCCAAAGGTGCTGCCACGGTATCAGCCAAAACTTCGGCAGTTGCTCCGGGGTATGTTGCCGAAACCTGAATTTCGGTCGGCACGATATTCGGATATTGTTCGACCGGCAGAGCATTCATCGCCACCAAACCGGCAAGAACGATAATCAAAGAAATAACCGTGGCAAAAATCGGTCTTTCAATAAAAAACTTAGAAAACATCGGATTTATCCTTTAATTTTAATCTTCCACTTTGGCATCGGCTTCCAAATTATCATCGGTTGTCAGTTCGGGAGAAACAGTCATACCGGGACGAATTTTCATCAGATTATTAATAACAACCTTATCACCTTTTTTCAAACCTGTATCAACGATCCAGCCACCGTTTTGTGTAGAAAGACCGGTATTAATGCTGACCATTTCCACAATATTTTGCGGATTAACGCGATAAACATAAGCCCCGTTTGCTCCTTGCATAACGGCTTCTTGTGGAACAATTAAAGCATCCAAACGAGTCAAACCTTCCATAACCAAGCGCAAGAATTGTCCCGGACGAATAGTTTTTTCAGGATTCGGAAATACGGCACGCAGTTTAACCGTACCGGTAGAAGTATCAATGGTCGGATTAATAAAGTTGATTTTTCCGTTATGTTTATAAGTTTGCCCATCACCGAATTTAATTTTTGCATAAATGGTATTATCATTATACGGATTCTTGATTTTGCCGCTTTCGACCATATTTGCCAAAGCCATCATTTCATTTTCGGAAGCGGAAAAGATAACATAAATCGGATCGACTTGAGTTAAATGCGTCAGCAAACCGGCATCACCTGAGGTGGAAATGAGACTTCCTTCAGACTGCACTTCCAAACTGGTTAAACCACTAATCGGAGCGGTAACCGTGGTATAATCCAAATTAAGTTGAGCCGCTTCCACTTCGGCCTGAGCCAATTCTTTACTGGCGGTAAGAGCATCGTAGTTGGCTTGAGCGTCATCTTTAGCTTTTTCGCTGGCATAACCTTGCTTAAAGAGCTTTAAGGTTCTCTCGAGTTGAATTTTTGCATTTTTAACCTCGGCTTCGGCTTGCGCCAAGCGCGCTTTAGCTTGGTCGAGCGCAACTTGATAAGGTTTGGGGTCGATTTGAAAGAGTACGCTACCCTCTTCCACATGGGAACCTTCGACATAGTTGCGTTTGAGCAAGATTCCGCCGACTTGAGCACGAACCTGAGTCTCTTTGGAACCTTGGGCGCGAGCGGCAAATTCAAAACTCAATGGCACATTCTCAGGTTCAACTTCTATAACCGAAACTGTAGGCGCCTGAGCGGCTTGCTGATTTTGATTACTTTTTTCTTTGCATCCGCCCAAGACCAAGAGCATGGAAGCAACAGCTAAAAACTTATTATTAAACAACATATTAATCCTCATTATTTCAGAAACAACTGTAAATAAATGTAATCCATTTTTCGGAAATATCCACTCTTTTATCAAAGATTTCAAGAGTTTTTATTAACTTAAGTGAATGTATATGGATATGAAAAAAGCCCTCTTTTGAGGGCTTTAATTAGCTAAATCAAATCTAAGACGGCTTCCACGAGATTATGCGTTCCTTCCGCCACTTGCTTGATAGAGTTGGCAAGCATATAGCAAGGCGTGGTTACAATCTTGTGCTCTTCATCCACACAAACTTCGGTTGCAGCTTTATTTTCGTGTTCAGCACCCATTTTTTTCAAACCGGCGGCAACTTTTGTATCATTACCGATAGTAAGCTTAATATGATGTTTGCCCAACACGCGAGCAATCACGGTCGGTGCAATACACATAGCGCCGATGACGATCCCCTCATCATAACTTTCTTCCAAAGCGCGGCGCACTTCGTGGTTAATTTCACAATCCGCACCTTTGACGGCAAAGTCGCTCAAATTGAGAGCCGCACCAAAGCCCCCCGGAAAGATGATGGCATCAAAATCTTTGGCTTTAAATTCTTGCAGGTCTTTAATTTGTCCGCGGGCAATACGTGCCGATTCGGCTAAAACATTGCGATTATCCTCATCTCCGGCAATAGCGGTGGCATGTCCGGTAAAATGGTCTATGGTGCGGGCTTGCCAAGTGTTTGGCGCAAAGCATTGATATTCGGCACCTTGCTGGTCAATAGCCAGCATGGTCAAAACGGCTTCGTGGATTTCACTACCGTCAAAAACGCCGCATCCGGCAAGAACAATGGCAATTTGTGGACGCTCAGACATAATATTTTCCTTTCTTTTTTGGTGTAATTAATTTATTAAGAAATATATAATAAGTTAACTCAAAATAACAAGAACAAATTAGATAAATAAGGCAATAAAAAAATGCAATGGCAAATGAGTACATTAAAAAACGGTTTGAGAATAATCACTTCCACACGGGAAAATTTGGAGAGTGTGTCTTTAGGCGTGTGGGTAAAAACCGGTTCGGCTTATGAAAAAGAGGAGATGAACGGCATTTCTCACTTTTTTGAACACACTTGCTTTAAGGGGACAAAAAAGCGCAATTCGCTGCAAATTAATGAAGAAATAGAAAATGTCGGCGGACAGATGAATGCCTATACCTCGCGCGAGTTCACCGCCTATTATGCCAAAATGCTTAAAGCCGATGCCGATTTGGCTGCCGATGTGATTGCCGATATTTTGTTAAACGCCACCTTCCCTGAAGAAGAATTAGTCAAAGAAAGAGAAGTCGTGGTACAAGAAATCAAACAGACGATTGATGCGCCTGATGATATTATATTTGACTATTTTCAAGAAGCTGCTTTTCCGAATCAAGCTTTGGGACGCTCAATTTTAGGTCCGGCGGAAAAAGTCAGAAGTTTTAACGGAGATACATTAAAAAAATACATTTCCGCCAACTATGCCGGTGAGAATATGATTGCCTGCGCCGTCGGCAACATTGAGCATGATTCCTTTGTCAAAATGATTGAAGAGCGGATGAGCACTTTGCAGCCCCAAACCAATTTCACGCCGGAGAAACAAATCTATCAAGGCGGCTTTTTCATAGAAAAAAGAGATATTGAGCAAGCCCATGTCTTGCTTGGTTTTGAGGGAGAGAAATACGAGAGCAAGAGCTATTATCCGACCGTAATTTTATCCACGCTTTTGGGTGGCGGTATGTCTTCTCGTTTGTTCCAAGAAATCCGAGAAAAAAGAGGCTTGGTTTATACGGTTTATTCTTTTGCCAATTCACACACGCAAACCGGCTTGTTTGGTATCTATGCCGGCACCGGAAAAAAAGAGCTGGAAGAATTGATGCCGGTTGTGGCAACCGAAGTGGGCAAAGTCTGCCAAGAAAAAATAAAAGAAAAAGAACTTCAACGCGCCAAAGTCCAACTCAAAGCCAGTATGCTGATGGGCTTAGAGAGTTGCTCTTCTTCGGCTGAAGTTTTAGCGCGCCAAATGCTCATTTTCAACCGCATCATTCCGATAGAAGAAATGGTTGAGATGATAGAGCAAGTATCTTTGGATAACATCCAAGACACCGCTTGCAAAATCTTTTCTAAGAAGCCGACCTACACATTGTTGGGTTCTATTGATAAATATATGCCCTATGATGAATTATGCCAAGCAATAAAGGTAAAAGCATGAGCGAGAATTTAACTGTTTATGTTGCCGAACCGCGCGGTTTTTGTGCCGGTGTCAGACGAGCCATCGAGATTGTCGAACAAGCCTTGAAAGATTACGGCACGCCGGTATATGTCCGTCACGAAATTGTCCATAACAAACACGTGATAGAAGACTTGAAAAACAAAGGTGTGATTTTTATAGATGAATTGGCGCAAATGCAAGACAAAAGCCGTCCGCTCATTTTCTCTGCACACGGCGTTCCGCAAAGCGTGGTTGACGAAACCGATAAGCTCGGTATTAAGACCATTGATGCCACCTGCCCTCTGGTTGCCAAGGTGCATAATCAGATTAAAAAACTCTATGATGAAGATATGGAAATCATTGTTATCGGCAAAAAAAATCACGTTGAAATCATCGGCACGGTCGGACAAATTCCAAGCAACAATAAATTACATATCATCAATTCTAAAGAAGATATTGAGGCTTTGAATATCAACCCCGAAAGCAAAGTCGGCTTTGTTACGCAAACCACCCTTTCTGTTGATGATACCAAAGAGATTGTCGCCGCATTAAAGCAAAAATTTCCGACCATTTCTGCCATGCGCAAAGATGACATTTGCTTTGCCACCACCAATCGCCAAAAAGCCGTCAAAGAAATGGCAAAAGTTGCGGAATTGATAATTGTTATCGGCTCTAAAAATTCTTCCAATTCCAAACAACTCAAAGAAGTGGCATTAAAAAACGGCGCTAAAAATGCCGTGCTGATTGATGATGCTTCAGAGCTTGATTGGGCTTTGTTAAAAGAATATCAAACCATAGGTATCACTGCCGGAGCCTCGGCACCGGAATATCTCGTGCAAGATTTACTTGACCAATTAAAGTCGCGTTATGATAATATTAAGATTATGGATGTAAAAGTAGAGTATGAAAAGGTAAATTTCAAACTCTGACCAAGCGGGAGAAAAACGATGTCACGTGCGGAAGACATTTTTCAAAAACTCATTTATTTCGGAGAAGATGCCATTGATGAATTTATCATCAACCAACAAACCGAAGAGCTGTTTTTGGACTTCAAGCAAGCCGTATCTGTCGGTAAAAATTTTGTAACTCTGCACAGAGACGACCGCAAAAATCTCTCCAAAGCCATTTCCGGTTTTGGCAACTCCGAAGGCGGTGTGATTATCTGGGGTGTGGATTGCGCCCGCGATAATGAAATCGGTGATGTTGCAAAGGCCAAGGTTAAAGTCAAAAACGTGCATCGTTTTTTGAGCTGGTTGGAAAATGCCATTTCGGGCTGTACCATTCCCAGCCATAACAAGGTCAGAAATCATATCATCAGTTGTGATAAAAACGGCGATGGTTATATCGCCACCTATATTCCCAAATCAGAACTAGCCCCTTTAATGTCCACCACCAACGGCGCCATATACATCCGCTCCGGCTCCAACAACGTGCCTGCCCCCTATTCGGTTATTGCCGGAATGTTTGGAAGATATCCGCAACCCAATGTGGAGTTGATTTTGGCAGACAAGCAAATCAAAGTTTTGGATAATGCCGATGAAGATTTAATTTATCCGCTGAATATGAAAAATCCGCCCAAGAAATATGTCAAAATCAGCTTTGCCATCCATGCCGAAAACGTTAGTAATGTCATTGCCAGAGAAATTTATTTAACCTGCCGCACGGTCAGCACCGGAAGCGAATATAACAAAATTCGTTTTACCAATTTCAACCAAATGGACTCAATCCCCGGCATTGAAAATCAGCTCAATTTGATAACCAAACCGGAGTTAAGACTTCCGCCGCGCGGCATTTTCAAATTCTGCAACGTAGATATTATCCTCTCGCCTTTTGCCGAAGATGATTTGGTCTTAGACGGCGTGATCGGGGCTGATGAATGCGCGCCCAAAGACTTTGACGTGCATATTGCCAAAAACAATCTGCGTTCTTTTGTCGCCAAAGCTTTAAGGAATAGTAAAAACCCTGACAAATTGTTGAACGAATTTTTCTCGGAATTTTTAATTAATATGGAATAGATAAGAGATGACGGCTATTGAAATTTTTACCGACGGAGCTTGTTCCGGCAACCCCGGAGCCGGTGGCTGGGGCGTTATTCTGCGCTATGGCGAAACCGAAAAAGAATTAAGTGGCGGAGATGCGCAAACCACCAACAACCGCATGGAATTAACCGCCGTCATTGAGGCTCTCAAAGCCTTAAAAAGAGAATGTGAAATCACCCTTTATACCGATAGTCGTTATGTGATGGACGGTGTCAATGAATGGATGCCTAATTGGAAGAAAAACAGCTGGCGCACCACCAATAAAAAATCCGCAGTAAAGAATTTGGAACTCTGGCAAGAGCTGGATAGTTTGCTTTCCAAGCATAAAATCAAATGGGTTTGGGTTAAGGGACATAACGGACATCCCGAAAACGAGCGTGTAGACAAACTCGCCCGCGATGCCGCCAAAAGCTTTTTAGGAAAAGATTAAAACTCATAAATATAAATCAAAACCAAATTGAAAATGGTCAAGATTGCCATCAAAACAGGCTCTTCACGAACGCTGGCAATTCTCTTTTGCTCATAAGAATAAAAATAGATAAAAAAGCTATAAAGCGTTACCCATAGAGGATAAGACAACAAATTGCAAACAACAAAGAGATTCAAGAGTGATATTGAAGCATAAGCGACAAAAGCAAACAGCCCCGTTCCAATGGTTTTTATTGTCCGAATATAATCCTCTGCCTGCATGTTTCAACTCACCTGTTATTGTAAATAAGTCTAAAAAACTTCAATCATTTTCCCAAAAATTGATACCAACTTTTAACCGCCAAATGATACAAAAACGCCCAATTTAAAAAGCATATCAACCAAGAAAAAATAAAAATAAGATTTGTTGATACCATAAAATATTTATCTTGAAAAAACCAATTCATAATAAAATAAAATGCAATACTCATATACAGCAACACAAACAAAAAAGAAAAAGGAACAGCCTCACTCAAACTACAAATAACAGCCCCTCCGATAGCAAAACCACTGGCATCAAGAAAAAGAGCATTCATAATTTTCTTTAATTTTTGCATAGCTTATTCCTTTTTCATAATATTTAATTATTTATTTTTATCTTTCTTGGAAAAGACCGCATCCCATACTTTATCAACACCTTTTCCAACACCTTCGTCCATTAAACCTCTGACCAAAGGAGTTCCTCCTCGAGCTCCATGCAGAGATTTAACAACTTTATGCCCCAACAGAGCTCCTGTAACGCTTTTCGCTGTTGAATCTGCATAATCCGAACTGCCTCTAGCTGAACCAACACCGTATGTTATACCTGAACCAACAGCATCAAGCAAGTTTTTTCTTGCTAACTTTTGAGTCACCGCTAGAACAAAAGCTTCCATAATTGACTATTATGAAAATATGTGAGAATATCTAAAAACAATTATAAGGTATTCTCACATGCTACAAAAAATTAAATCATTTTTTTACTGGAGCTTTTTCTTTGCAATCTTAACATCAGCCCTTGTTTTGGGCTTATTCTTTTTTATGCCCGACGAGAATACATACAACACCTATTATGGAGATTTCATATATCAAAGCATCAAATTACTTTGTGGCGGCGCATATCTGATAACTCTTTTGATGCAGTTAGGCCAAAAAACTTCAAGCAAACTGAAACAATATGAAAAAGACCAATATCTTTTAATTGGCGCATCATTACTGATAATAGAAATTTTATTTTTATCGGCAACATTACCTGAATTTTAAGGTTTCCTAATCCGCAAAACCTTTAATCACTTTTGTCAGCTCGTCTTCGGTCAAAATCTCGGGCAAGACCATACCGTCGGGCACACTGCGGCTGAAGATGATATAAAACGGCAAACCGGAGCGCCCGAACTGGCGCATAAACTCCAATACCTTGCGGTCATAATCAGTCCAGTCCACATCAATATATTTCACCTTGTAGAACTTTGCCAATTCCTCGATTTTGCTGTTGTCAAACACCGTCACGTCATTAAATTTGCAAGTCAGGCACCAATCCGCCCCTACTCTCACAATCACGATATTTCCTTCTTTCAAATAAGCATCAATCTGCGCGCGGTCAATTTTTACTTCTTTGGTCAGAGCCACTTCTGCCATGTGGATTTTGAAGGCCTTATCGGCTTGATACAAGCACCCGACTGTTACGATAAGCAGCAACAAACTAATCACGCGGCACACCAACTTTTTGGCATTTTGGCGCACAACTAAATCTTCATTCTGATTTTCGATTGAATCATAAATCAAGCGCCGCATATAAAACATCAGGAGGAAGAAGGCAAGCCCCGCGCCCACCCACAAAACGGTATTCCAATCCGTCTGCGCTTGCAAAATGGAAAGTAGCCAAACAATAGTTAAAATAAGCATCAAAATCATAAAGGCACTAAGCTTTTGCATCCATGGTCCGGGTTTAGGCATCAATTCTCCAAGGTTGGGATGAACCGCCAAAAGCAGATACGGCATTGCCAAACCCAAACCGACCGTAGGCAACAAGATGATGATGTCTGTCAAACTTCCTGCAAGAGCAAAACCAAGCGTCGTACCAAGATAAGGCGCTGTACAAGGTGTGGCAACCAACACAATGAAAAGCCCTGCCAAAATATTGATGAAATTATCTTGCCTCGGATCCTTATTTTTAAGCCTTTTCAAAATAAACTCCGGTGTTTTGATGTCAATCAGCCCAAAAATCTGCGCCATAAAAAACACCATTACAATCGCCATCACCACCAAGAAATATGGGTTTTGGAATTGCATTCCCCAACCGATTACCACATCCGCTGCTTTCAAAGAGCAAAGCACGGCGGTTAAAATGACAAATGCCGACATAATCCCCAAAGCCGTGTAGGCAAAACTTTTGCGAATATCTTTCTCGGACAAAGCGCCGTAACGGGTGAGCGTTAAAAACTTCAACGACAACACCGGAAAAACGCATGGCATTAAGTTAAGAATAACCCCGCCGGCAAAAGCCATGATGATTAACATCAAAGAAAGTGTTGGCTTGTTGGTATCAAAAATTGAAGCTTTTTCAGGAATAATTTGTGTGCGCAACATATCAAAAGCATTGATTCCTACAGTCAAAGTCAACTCTTTTCCGATGATATTTTCTTTTTCATTTCTGACCTTGAAGCGCGCAATAATTTCATCATCATTAAGGGTAATTTTCGGACGATAGAACAGAACACCATCTTTGGAATCAACAAAAATCTTCACCTTTTCGGGATTTTTATCTGTTTGCAAAACCACGCGCAAAGTCTGTGCCCCGTTGGCATCGGTATCGACAACAGATTTTTGCAAATGGATAAACTCATTATATGCTTTAGGCAAATTATTATAAGTTCGCTCAATAAAACTGCTCAAGCCCGAGCGCAAATAGTCATCTCCGACATTCAAACTCAACTCAGGTTCAAACTCAACCGGATGGCACTGATTTTCGCCGCAAATATTGGCCTTAACCTTGGCCTTGAGCGTCATTGGTTTGGTTTTGTCTTGCAAGGTTACATAAACCGGAATGGCAAAATCGCCGACATAACCGATTATATTATCATCTGTTTTATCAATCACACGCGTTGGCATGGGCCACAAAACAGAAGCCTCCTTCACATTTTCGGAAGCGGAAAAATCAAATTTCGGCGGCAAAATATTCTTTTCGGGACTCCAAAGAAGCATATATCCGTTTTTTAAGCGAAAATCCAAAGCAGCTTGTATATTTTCACTTCCGATTGAAACTTCATTAGAAACTAACCGTAAATCACCATAATCTGACTTTTGCCAAGCACCCATTCCTTTTTTACCGGTAAATGGATTATCATAAACAATGCCATAGAAAAAAAGCTTGCTCCATTCCAACTCTTTTACCATAGCGGAAAGGCGGAAAAAGCCCTGCAAATCCTCTCGTTCACGTTGCAATTTTTTCTTATAATAAAGCTCCATAGCTTCAAAATCGCGTGGATTGTTTCCATAACTCAACACTTTTTTAAAATCATGAATAATCAGAGGTTTGTCTGCTCCCGTATCTACATATTCCCAAGTTTTGGGCAAGTCATAATCTTTTTCATCAACCTGCAACGGCGGTGGTGCCGGCACCAACATTTTTTCCTTAATTTCAGCATATTTATTTTTTAAGAAGCGATAAAACTTAACTCTGGCTCGAATATCCTCAACTTTTTCTTCTTGCTCGCTTTCTGAAAGATTCGGATACATTTTTTTTACATCAGGCAAAATATCTTCATCAATTTTATTATCGGGATAATTTTGCTCAAAATAATAATAATTTCCTAAACTTTGTTCCAATTGCAGATACAAGTTAACTTCTTCTGTTTCAACGGACTGCTCATCTTTTTCAGGTAAGAAATCAAGCACAATCTTTCCCCCTTCCTGAGCATAAGAAACTAAGGAAAAGAAATAAAAAAATAAGAATAAAAGCACAACTTTTTTCATTTTAAATACCGCAAATGGTGAAATTTTAATTTCATAATATTATATTATATGATATTATACAAGTTAGTGTTTAAATCAAAGAACAATATAATAGGTATTGGAATGAATAACAAGACAGATTTTTTAACCGGAAAATGCCTCGTTGCCATGCCCAATATGACCGACGAACATTTTGCGCATTCATTAATATACATTTGCTCCCACTCTGAAGAAGGAGCGATGGGCTTTATAGTAAACAAAAAAATAAAAGAGTTTTCATTTGCCGATTTGGCGACCCAACTACCGATTAACCCGCTTCGACCGATTGCCCCGTTAGATTTACACCAAGGAGGACCTTTGGAAAAGATACGCGGTTTTGTTCTGCATACAACGGACTATATCAAAAATGATACCTTTGTCATAGATGAGAACATAGCCGTATCATCTTCGATAGATATATTGACGGACATAGCGTTTGGGATTGGTCCCAAAGATAATCTGATAGCGTTGGGCTACAGCAGTTGGACGGCTGACCAGTTAGAAAATGAAATAAAAAACAACAACTGGCTGATTATCACCCCAAATACTGAACTTGTGTTCCGCACCAAAGATGAAGACAAATGGCAAAAAGCCATGGATGAAATGGGCATAGACATCAATCGTCTGTCATACTCACCCGGCCACGCTTAAAAATATTAAAATCATCTGATTTTTGATTTCGTATAAGTTTACCGACACGCCGAAAATCTGATTTATAAAAAAAACAAGCATTTATATCATTTTTTTGATATTTGCCTTTAATTTTAGTTGCAAAAAAAAAAAAACGATTATCATGGATAGTATAGGCTTTAATTCTTTATCATCCATGGAGGCGTGTCATGAAAAACTTGAGCTTTTTTATCTTCTCGGCTCTTTTGAGCTGCGGATTGATTTATTCGGCTGCCGCTTTCGACCTGCCTTCATCTTTCTCATATTCACACACCACCGAA